>CALXGG010000001.1 GCA_944387785.1 uncultured Oscillospiraceae bacterium
CAACATCGGACCCTACATGAAGCCCGGCCAGAGCGATGTGGAATTCTGCGAGGAGATGGCCCACAAGGTGGGCGTGGCCTGCGTGCCCGGCACTTCCTTCTTCATGGAAAACGTCCACGACATCGTCCGCGTCCACTTCGCCAAGAAGGACGAGACCCTCTACGAGGCCCTCAACCGTCTCTCGGATATCAAGAAGATGTTGGCGTGACCCCTTTCCGCCCCAACGCAGCAAAAGGCCAGGCCGGCAGCTCTGCCGGCCTGGCCTTTTCTTGTCCATTCGCTTACAGGGGCTCCCCCGGGCGGACGATCCGCTTAACCCACTCCTTCCGGATCTCCCAGATATTGCCGCAGACATTGAAGATCCCCCAGTGATCGATGGTAAATACCCGCTTCCAGCTCTCCCGGATACGCTCCACCTCCTCCGGATACATCCCGGCGTAGCGGCCCTGGAAGAACTGGAAGCCGTCGGTGACCCCCAGCTTTTTGAGATGGGCCTTGTAGGCGGCGGCGTCCTCCGGGCTCTCCGGGATGTAGATCCGGTTGAGGACATGGTCCCACTTGGCCTCGTCGAAGTAGATCACCTGGTCCTTGGGCACCTCCAGCACGTACACCACCGTGCCCTTGATGGCCTTCAGGCAGTTCTCCCGGCTGATGGAGCACCAGATGGGCAGCTCCACATCCGCCGGCCGGGGCACCCGCTTGGCCGCCTCCGCCGCGAACCAGTCGTAGCTCTCCAGGAACAGATCCGCGCAGTCCCCGAAGTGGAGGCGGACGAACAGCCTGCGGTTGATGATCCGGCCGTCCCGCTCCAGCTGGGCCAAGGTCTTGTCGTTCTGCCGGGTGTACAGCGTCACCTGCTCCATTCCCCTCTTCCCCCTTCTCTGCTTCTTGGCTCTATCATACCCGATGGAGGCGGAAAGGTCAACCAGTCCCGGGAAAGAACCCCTTGAAGTAAGCCGTGATCGTGTGGTACAATAACCCTCATCCCATCGTTATTCTCCGCCGCCCCGCGGGCGGCCCTCTCTGCCGGGGTCACTCCCGGCCCGTCAAAGGAGTGCTGCACTATGAACCTATCCACCGCCAGCCGGACCTACCAGCTCCTGACCCGGATCTTTGACCCCCGGGCCGCCACGGAGCCCTTCCTGCCTCCCCGGGAGGAAAAAGCCCCCCTGCCCCTTCGGGAGCCCCAGCAGCCCTTCCCCCGGGCCACGCCGGAGTCCCAGGGGATCCCCTCCGACCATATCCGGAAATTCCTCCAGGAGCTGGGCCGGGGCAGCGACCTCTATATGCAGGACGCGCTGGTCCTCCGCCGGGGCAAGCTGCTGTGCGCCGCCAGCTACGGCAGCCAGGTCCTCACCGCCCCCAAGCACACCTTCTCCGCCTGCAAGAGCGTCACCTCCCTGGCCGTGGGCCTGCTGATAGACGACGGCCTTCTGCACCTGGAGGACAAGGTGGCGGACCTATTTGAGGATCTGGCCACCGCCGCCGTCCGCCGCCGGCTGAAGAACATGTCCGTGGAGGACCTGCTCACCATGCGGGCCGGCGTCCTCTTCGGGGAGGCGGAGGCCCTGTCGGAGCCGGACTGGGTCCGGGCCTTCCTCAACTCCTCCCTGAAGGGGGAACCGGGGACGGAATTCCACTACAACAGCCTCAACACCTACATGCTCTCCGCCATCATCCGGCGGAAAACCGGCAAGGGCCTGGCGGAATTCCTCCAGGAGCGGCTCTTCGATCCCATGGGGATCATCGACATCCACTGGGAGACCTGCCCCGCCGGCATCGAGAAGGGGGGCTGGGGCCTCTACATCCGCCCGGAGGACATGGCCAAGCTGGGCCAGCTGGTGCTGGACGGCGGGGTCTGGAACGGCCGGCGGCTGCTCTCCGAGGCGTACCTCCGCACCGCCACCTCGGCCCACGCCAGCCCCCCGCCGGAGCTGGGGGACTTCGACTACGGCTACCAGATCTGGGTGGGCCGCAAATCCCCCTCCTTCCTCTTCAACGGCATGCTGGGCCAGAACGTCCTGGGCTTCCGGGACAGCGGCATCCTGCTGGTCACCAACGCCGGGTCGGACACCGATTACCAGGAGAGCCGCTACTTCGAGATCGTGGACCGCTACTTCGGCGGCCGTTTCCCCGACGCCCTGCCGGAAGATCCCGACGGCTTTGCCCGGCTCCAGGAGGCCGTGGCCGCTCTCTCCGCCTACCGCAATGATCCCCAAAGCCTGGACGACCGGGCGGAGCCCTTCCTGGATCGGAGCTTCCAGGCCGACGACCCCAGAGCCGCCTCCGTGGGGCTGCTGCCGGTATCCCTCCAGGCCCTCCACAACTGCTATTCCTCCGGCCTGGCCTCCGTGGCCGTCAGCGTCCGGAGGGAACAGCCGGAGCTGATCTACCGGGAAAAGGACGCCACCCACCGCCTGCCGGTGGGGCTGGGCCGGCCGGAGATCAGCCAACTGGATTTCTGCGGCAACGTGTTCCAGGTGGCCGCCTCCGGGCGGTTCACCCACGACGAGGAGGAGCGGCCGGTGTTTTATATCCAGCTGGCCTTCCTGGAAACCCCCTGCGTCCGCACCCTCAAGCTGATCCGTACCCGGGAGGGCCTGCTGCTGCGGCAGACGGAGACCCCAGGGGTACCCTACGTCTACCAAAAGCTCCGCAAGGCCGCCGACGGCGCCCTCTATAAGCCCCTGCTGCTGCTGGCCCTGGGCGGTTCCGAGGAGGACTACCTCAGATACAAGACCTTGCAGCTCCTCTCTCCCCAAATCACTCTCCGGCCTATGGAGTAAAGTATATCCCCTTTATCCCAAAACCACACGATTTCCGGCAAGCCAAAGGGCCCAGGACGCATAAAGCGTCCCGGGCCCCTTCTCTTTTCCCGCCGCGGTCTCACCTGCCGCGGCCCAGCAGCCTGCCGAGCCCCCGGAAAAACCGCCCGTTGGCCAGCTCCACCAGGCAGTCCGCCAGGCCCTCCGGCAGCCGTCCGCCGCTGTTGATGATCATGTGCCGCACGGTGGCGTCCATGGCGCAGGAGAGCATCATCCGGTACTCCGGGCTGTCCCTGTCGCCGCCGTATTTCCGGGCCAACACCTTCTCCACCACCGCACCGGCCAGAGCGAACAGCCTGGACCGCTCCCCCAGCTCCCGGAGGGTGGAGTTGCGGTCAAAGCCGCCCCTCCCCGGCCGCGGCTCCAGCGGCACCGGCCCGCCCATCAGCCGCTCCCAGGCCTCCCGGCCGGGGCGGCCACGGAGGCTCTCATACCAGGAGCCCGCCTGCCAGGCCGGGGCGGCCAGAGGCTCCCCGGGGATCTCCACCGCCTCCTCCAGCCGGATATCCCGGCAGGAGGCCCCGATCTCCAGGCGATAGCGGCCTCCGGCCACCCGCCAGCCCTCCTGCCAGATGGAAAAATCCCGCTGCTCCAGGGAAAACGCCACGGTTTTCTGTTCCGCCGGTTCCAAAAACACCTTCTCGAAGCCCCGCAGCTCCTTAGACGGACGGTAGGGACCGCCCGCCGGCGGCGCAAGGTAGAGCTGCACCACCTCCGCCCCGGCCCGGCTGCCGGTGTTGGTCACCACAACGGAGATCCGCAGGTCCGTCCCCTCCCCCTCCACCCGGAGGCCGCCGTAAGAGAACTCCGTGTAGCTCAGGCCAAAGCCGAAGGGGAAGCGCACCGGCACCCCGGCGCTCTCATAATAGCGGTAGCCCACATAGAGGCCCTCCCGGTACTCGGCGGCCTTTTTCCCGAAGGTCTCCCGGCTGGCCACGTCGCCGAGGGAGAAGGGCCAGCTCTCCGCCAGCCGCCCCGAGGGCGTCGCCTGGCCGGTGAGGAGCCGGGCCGCCGCCTCGCCGCCGGCCTGGCCGGGCAGGCCCATATACAAAATGGCCGCCACGCGATCCTGCCAGGGGAGCTCCATCACGCCGCCGCCCAGCAGCACCACCACCGTCCGGGGATTGGCGGCAGCCACCGCCTCGATCATCCGGTCATGCCCCCGGGGCAGCGCCAGGCTCTCCCGGTCAAAGCCCTCGGACTCCCAGGCGGCGGGCAAGCCCGCCACCACCACCGGCACCCGCGCCGCCTTCGCAGCCTGGACCGCCTGGGCCAGGCCCTCCTCCGTCACCGAGCCGTCCGCCCCGCAGCAGGACACCCAGGGGACCTGGGGCAGGGCGTCGGTGAGCTGGGTCAGACGGGTGGGGTTGATGTGGCTGCTGCCGGCTCCCTGGTACCGCATGTCCCCCGCCATATGGCCGATGAGGACCATGTCCTCCGCCCCGCAGGGGAGGACGCCGCCCCGGTTCTGGAGCAGCACCGCCCCCGCCTCCGCCACCTCCCGGGCCAGCCAGTGGTGGGCCTCCCGGTCAAAGCCATGCCCCCGGGGCACGCGCCCCGCCTCCAGCGCCAGCGTAAGTACTCGGTCTGCGGAACGTTCAACAGCAGCCTCTGACAAGGTACCCTCCTTCACAGCCTTCAGCACCGTTTTTTCCATGTATCGGCTGCCGCCGGGCATGTTCAGGTCGCATCCCGCCCGGAAGGCGGCCACCCGGTCGTTCATGGCGCCCCAGTCGGTCATCACCAGGCCGTCAAAGCCCCACTCCTCCCGGAGCACCTGGGTCAGCAGCCACCGGTGGTCGCTGCAGAATACGCCGTTGAGCCGGGGATAGGCGCACATGACGGTGCGGGGCTTTCCCTCCTTCACGGCGATCTCAAAGCTCCTGAGATAGAGCTCCCGCAGAGTCCGCTCGTCCACCTGGCTGTCCCCGTTGCTGCGGAAGGCCTCCTGGCTATTGGCGGCAAAGTGCTTGAGGCTGCAGGCTATGCCCTGGGCCTGCTCCCCCCGGATCCAGGCGGCGGCCAGCTTTCCCGAAAGCAGCGGGTCCTCGGAAAAGTACTCGAAATTCCTCCCGCAGCGGGGATCCCGCTTGATATTGGCCCCGGGGCCCAGGACCGCCGCCAGGCCCAGGGCGGCCCCTTCCTCCCCAACTGCCCGGCCCTCCCGCTCCAGGAGGCCGGCGTCCCAGGTGGCGGCGGCGGTCACCGCCGTGGGGAAGCAGGTGGCCGGCAGGGACTGGTTGATCCCCAGCATGTCCCCCTTGCCCGTCTGGCAGCGGACGCCGTGGGGGCCGTCCGCCACCTTCGCCGCCGGGATCCCCCGCCGGGGCAGGTCCCGGGTGTGCCAGAAGTCCCGGCCGGTGCACAGACGGACCTTTTCCTTCAGGGTCAGCGTCCGGAGCAGCCCTTGGTGTCGCAGCATGTCGCTTCCTCTCCTTTGCGAACAGTCCGCCGCGGAACAGTTTCCGCGGCGGACTGCCAATAGTTATTGAGCGGGCCGGCGGCTCACATGGCCGTCCTGGCCTCCGCGTAGGCCCGGATGTCGGAGGCGTTCACCACCCGTTCCACCTGGTCGCCGTGGCGGACCACCAGGGTGGGGGCCTGGAGCACCTTGTACTTCCGGACCAGGTCCATGTGGCTGCTCACATCCACCGCCTGGTAGATGACCCCCGCCTTATCCAGGGCGTCCTTGGCAATGGGGCAGTTGGGGCAGGTGGCGGTGGTGAAGAGGTAGAGCTCCTCCGGCTCCGCCGGGGAAACCGCAGGCGCGGCCTGGACCGGGGCGGCCTGGGCCTCCCCCCGGTCGCACAGACGCTTGCCCTCGATCTTGGAGTGGGCCACGTCATAGAGCTTGCGGTCCTTGAACTCCTGGGCCTTGCCGTCGTTCCAGTTCTGCACCGGGCGGTAGTAGCCGGTGATGCGGCTGTACACCTCGGCGGGCTTGCCGCAGATGGGGCAGGTGAACTGTTCCCCGGTGAGGTAGCCGTGGTCGGCACACACGGAGTAGGTGGGGGACATGGTGTAATAGGGAAGCTTGTAGTTCTCCGCGATCTTCCGCACCAGGTTGGCCGCCGCCTGCCAGGAGGGCAGCTTCTCGCCCAAAAAGGCGTGGAACACGGTGCCGGAGGTGTACAGGGTCTGGAGCTCGTCCTGGATGTCCAGAGCGGAGAAGATGTCCTCGGTGTAGCCCACGGGCAGGTGGGAGGAGTTGGTGTAGTAGGGGGTGCCGTTCTCGTTGGCGGTGATGATGTCGGGGAACTCCTCCTTGTCGTGCTTGGCGAAGCGGTAGGTGGTGGACTCGGCGGGGGTGGCCTCCAGGTTATAGAGGTCGCCGTACTGCTCCTGATAGTCGCTCAGGCGCTCCCGCATGTGGTTGAGCACGTCCTTGGCAAACTTCTGGGTCTCCGGGTGGGTCAGGTCGGCCCGGAGCCACTTGGCGTTGAGGCCCACCTCATTCATGCCGATGAGGCCGATGGTGGAGAAGTGGTTATCAAAGCTTCCCAGATAACGCTTTGTATAGGGGTACAGGCCCGCGTCCAGCAGCTTGGTGATGACGGTGCGCTTGGTCTTCAGGCTGCGGGCGGCGATGTCCATGAGCTTGTCCAGCCGCTGGTAGAAGTCGGCCTCGTCCTTGGCCAGATAGGCGATGCGGGGCAGGTTGATGGTGACCACGCCCACACTGCCGGTGGACTCGCCGGAGCCGAAGAAGCCGCCGGACTTTTTCCGCAGCTCCCGCAGGTCCAGGCGCAGGCGGCAGCACATGCTGCGCACGTCGGAGGGCTCCATGTCGGAGTTGATATAGTTGGAGAAGTAGGGGGTGCCGTACTTGGCGGTCATCTCAAAGAGGAGCTTGTTGTTCTCCGTCTCAGACCAGTCGAAGTCCTTGGTGATGGAGTAGGTGGGGATGGGGTACTGGAAGCCCCGGCCGTTGGCGTCGCCCTCGATCATGATCTCGATGAAGGCCTTGTTCACCATGTCCATTTCCTTTTTGCACTCGCCGTAGGTGAAGTCCATCTCCCTGCCGCCCACGATGGCGGGCAGGTTCTCCAGGTCCTTGGGCACCGTCCAGTCCAGGGTGATGTTGGAGAAGGGCGCCTGGGTGCCCCAGCGGCTGGGGGTGTTGACGCCGTAGACGAAGGACTGGATGCACTGCTTGACCTCCCGCTGGGTCAGGTTGTCCACCTTGACAAAGGGGGCCAGGTAGGTGTCGAAGGAGGAGAAGGCCTGGGCCCCCGCCCACTCGTTCTGCATGATGCCCAGGAAGTTCACCATCTGGTTGCAGAGGGTGGAGAGGTGGCTGGCGGGCGAGGAGGTGATCTTCCCGGGGATGCCCCCCAGGCCCTCCTGGATCAGCTGCTTGAGGCTCCAGCCGGCGCAGTAGCCGGTGAGCATGCTGAGGTCGTGGATGTGGATGTCGCCGTTCTTGTGGGCGCTGGCCACCTCGTCGTCATAGATCTCGCTGAGCCAGTAGTTGGCGGTGATAGCGCCGGAGTTGGACAAAATCAGGCCGCCCACGGAGTAGGTCACCGTGGAGTTCTCCTTTACCCGCCAGTCGTTGATCTGCAGGTAGTTGTCCACCAGGTCCTTGTAGTCCAGCATGGTGGTGTTGAGGTTGCGGATCTTCTCCCGCTGGCGGCGGTAAAGAATGTAGGCCTTGGCCACATCGTCATAGCCCGCCTTGCCCAGGACGCTCTCCACGCTGTCCTGGATGTCCTCCACGGACACCTTCCCGTCGCGGATCTTGGACTGGTAGTCCGCAGTCACCCGCAGCGCCAGCAGATCGATGATATCCGGGTTATAATCCGTGTGGGTGGCCTCGAAGGCCTTGGTGATGGCAACGTTGATCTTGGAGAGCTGAAACTCCGTGACCTTCCCATCCCGCTTCACTACTTGATACATGAAACCGCCCTGCTTTCTTTCGTAATATATCCAGGAGCCCGGCGGCAGCCAAACTCCCCCCTAAGACTCGGAACGGTTCTTATTATATCCGCTGCGGGCCCAGATGTCAAGGGAAAACCACAATATATTGTGTTTAAAATTATTGCTGTCACAAAATATCGTCAAATGCCGCGAACGGCCACCATTTTGAACCAAGGCCGGGCTTTCTCGGCCAATTCCCGCATTTCCGCGGGGGAAAAGGGCGCGCAGCCCGCCCCCACCAGGTCCCCGGAGTCCACGAAGGTCTGGAGGAAATACCGGGGCGCGCCGGAGAGCCACCGGCCGATGGCCTCCATGTCCTCCGGGGCATGGAAGGGCTTCACGGCGGTGGTGCGGAACTCGAACTCCACAGCCCCCTCCATCAGGAGGGCGGCACTCTCCTCCACCGGGGCGGTGTCAAAGCCCGGGCAGCCCACGGTCCCGGGATACTTCTCCCGGCTGTTCTTGATATCCATGGCCACATAGTCCACCAGGCCCGCCTCCAGCAGCCCCCGCAGCCGCCGGGGATAGCAGCCGTTGGTATCCAGCTTGACGGCGTAGCCCAGGTCCCGGACCCGGCCCAGGAAATCCTCCACCCCCGGCTGGAGCAGGGGCTCCCCGCCGCTGAGGACCACCCCGTCCAAAAGGCCCCGGCGCCCCGCAAGGAAGGACAGCACATCCTCCTCCGCCAGCTCCTCCGCCGCCTCCGAACGGGTCACCAGGGGCGCGTTGTGGCAGAAGGGACAGCGCAGGTTGCAGCCGCTGGTAAACACCGTGGCCGCCACCTTTCCCGGGAAATCCACCATCGCCAGCTTCTGTAATCCGCCAATCCGCATGATTTTTCTCCTATCGTCACAGTATCGTTTATGCTGTCACTGCTGTTTTGCCGGCCGCCGCGCGGCGGGCCGACATGTCCCATTGTACCGCAGCGCCGTCCCCCGGGCAAGGGGAAAATCCGACCTTCGTCCGGAAGCCCTCCCGGGGGTAAGAAAAATATCCCCCCCGGCGGCTTGTTTCCTCCCCCCCTTTCCCGTATACTACACTGCGAACAACCTACGGCCCGGAGCCGGCTGCGCAGGAAGCGCTTGTCCCCGGGCCCCGCCATAAAAAAGGAGCATGGTATGAAACACTGGAAGCATTACGCCGCCCTGGTACTTGCCGCGGGCATGATCCTCACCCTGGCCGCCTGCGGCGGCCATACACCGAACAGCGCGGAAGCGGACTCCGGCGGCGCTGGCCAGGCCGCCGGCCGCACCATCACCGACAGCGCCGGCCGCACTGTGGAGATCCCGGAGACGGTGGAACGGGTCGTCTGCGTCAACGTGGGCGCCCTGCGGTACACCTGCTATATGGGGGCCCAGGACCTGGTGGTAGGCGTGGAGGACTACGAGCAGGAGCCCACTATGTCCCGGCTGTATAATTATGTCAACTTCCACCGCTTTTCCTCCCTGCCGGTCATCGGCACCAACGGGGAACACTACCCCGAGGCCATCATCGCCGCCGGCCCCGACGTGATCGTCATGTCCTCCTTCGGCGACGCGGATGCCGACGCCCTCCAGGACAAGACCGGCATCCCCGTGGTGATGGTCCCCGGCAGCGACACCACTCTGGATCAGAAGGCCTATGACACTATCCGCATCCTGGGGGAGGTCTACGGCAAAGAGGACCGGGCGGAGGAGCTCACCGCCTACCTGGACGGCGTCAAGGCCGACCTGGAGACGCGCACCGCCGCCATCCCCGACGCCGACAAGCCCACGGTGTATGTCGGCGGCGTGTCCTTCAAGGGCCATCACGGCTTTGAGGGCACCGAGGCGGGCTACGGCCCCTTCGCCCTGATCCACGCCAACAACCTGGCGGACGCCACCGGGCAGAGCGGGGCCTTCGACATCGATACCGAGCAGGTGCTGGCCTGGGATCCCGACGTGATCTTCCTGGATTTCAACGGCATGGCCCTCATCAACGAGGATTACGCCAAGGATCCCGATTACTACCAGGGCCTCACCGCCGTACGGGAGGGCCGGGTCTACTCCCAGATCTCCTTCCGCTCCAGCGCCTCCAACCTGGAGACCGCCCTGGCGGACGCCTACTACGCCGCCACCGTCCTCTATCCCCAGCAGTTTGCCGACGTCAGCATCGAGGAGAAGGCCGGCGAGATCTTTACCGCCCTGCTGGGCGCCAATCCTTATGAAGATCTGAAGGAGGCCGGCTATGCGTTCAGGCCCATCCAGTTGGGGGAATAGCGCCCCTCACAGCCACAGCGCCATCGACCCGGCCTACCGCCGCAACCAGGTAAGGAGCCTCACCTTCCTGGCGATCCTGGCCGTAATACTGGCGGCGGCCATCCTCCTCTCCCTGCGGGCGGGGTCCTACGAGACCCCGGTGGGCGAGCTGATCCGGGGGATCTTCGGCGCGGCCCGGGACGAGAACATCAACCGGGTGGTCCGCAGCAACCGCCTGCCCCGGATCTGCACCGCCCTCATCGCCGGGGCGGGCCTGGGGATTTCCGGCTGCGTGCTCCAGGCCATCCTCCGCAACCCCCTGGCCTCCGCCTCCACCCTGGGGGTGTCCCAGGGGGCCAGCTTCGGCGCCGCCTTCGCCATCATCGTCCTCAACGCGGGGACGGCGGGCGCCCTGGGCTCCGCCGCCATCCCCCTGTGCGCCTTTGCCGGCAGCATGGCGGTGGCCCTGGTGATCCTGGGGCTGTCCCGGTTCAAGCAGATCTCCCCGGAGGGGATCGTCCTGGCAGGGGTGGCCATCAGCTCCATGTTCACCGGCGCCACCACCCTCATCCAGTATTTTGCCGACGAGATCCAGCTGGCCAGCCTGGTGTTCTGGACCTTCGGGAACCTGGGCAGCACCACCTGGTCCGACCTGCGGGTCATGGGGATCGTGGTGCTGCTGACCAGCATCGTATTCCTTCTCCACCGCTGGGACTACAACGCCCTCCTCAGCGGCACGGAGACGGCGGTGAGCCTGGGCATCAACGTCCGGCGGCTGACCATGGCGGACATGGTCCTCTGCTGCCTCACCGCCTCCACCATCGTCTCCTACATCGGCCTCATCAACTTCATCGGCCTGGTGGCCCCCCACATCGTCCGGATGGTGGTGGGCAACAACCACGTCTACCTCCTCCCCGGCTCCATCCTGGCAGGCTCCACCCTGCTGCTGCTGGGGGACCTCTTCGCCCGGGTGGCCATCAGCCCGGTGATATTGCCCATCGGCGCCATCACCTCCTTCCTGGGCGGGCCCCTGTTCCTGTATCTTCTCTTCAAAGGGGGCAGCCGCCATGCTGAACGTTGAGAACCTCAGCTTCCACTACCGGGGCGGCCCCCCGGTCCTGCGGGACGTCAGCTTCTCCCTGGAGGCGGGGCAGTTCCTGGCCATCCTGGGCAACAACGGCGCGGGAAAGAGCACCATGCTCAAGTGCTTCAACCAGATCCTCCGGGTGGGGGGCGGCCATGTGTGGATGGACGACGAGGACCTTCTCACCCTGAGCCACCGGGAGGTGGCCCGCCGGGTGGCCTTCGTCTCCCAGACCATCCCCAGCACCCAGATGACGGTCCACGACGTGGTGATGCTGGGCCGCCGGCCCTATATGCGCTGGGGCTTTACGGAGGAGGACCACCGGATCGTCCACCAGGCCATGGACCGGCTCCATCTGTCCGATATGCGGGGCCGCTTCCTCAACGAGCTCAGCGGCGGCGAGCGCCAGAAGGTGATGCTGGCCCGGGCCCTGGCCCAGCAGCCCAAGGTGCTGCTGCTGGACGAGCCCACCAGCAGCCTGGACATCCAGAACCAGTACCAGGTGCTGGACATCGTCCGGGACATCTGCCGCACCAGCGCCATCGCCGCGGTAATGGTGATCCACGAGCTGAACCTGGCCCTGCGCTTTTGCGACCGGTTCCTCCTGCTCAAGGACGGGCGGGTGTACCGCTCCGGGGACCGCTCCATTCTGGACCGCCAGGCCCTGGGGGAGGTGTACGGCGTGGACGCCCGGGTGGTGACGGTGGAGGGGAGATCCATCGTCCTGGTGGACTGAGGAAACCGAGATGCTGTAAGAATCTGCGTAAGAATCTGTTTGTAAGAAAGGAAGCAACTGCAATGAACGAGCGAGAGCTTTGGGAAAAATGTACGGCCTTCCACGGCCATGAGTGCGGCGGCCTGACCATCGGCTTCAAGGCCGCCCTGTACGCCATCGAGCTTCTGGATCTTCACTTCTCCGCCGACGAGCAGGTGGTGTGCGTGACGGAGAACGACGCCTGCGGCGTGGACGCCATCCAGGTGATCCTGGGGTGCAGCGTGGGCAAGGGGAACCTCCTCTTCCACCTGCGGGGCAAGCAGGCCTTCTCCTTCTACAACCGTGCCACCGGCCGCTCCGTCCGGCTGGTGCTGAGGGACCGGCCCCAGGGCATGAGCCGTGAGGAGTCCTTCGCCTACTTCCAGTCCCACGCCCCCCGGGACCTGTTCGACGTGAAGGAGACCACCATCCGCCTGCCGGAGAGCGCCCGGCTGTTCCAGTCCGTAAAGTGCGAGGGCTGCGGCGAGACCACGGCGGAGAACATGATCCGCCTGGAAAACGGCAGGAAGCTGTGCCTGGACTGCGCCGGCGCCTACAGCCGCTTCGACGTGTAGGGCATATCGGCCATAACCGCAAAGCGCCCGCCGGGAGATTCTCTCCCGGCGGGCGCTCTTTTCTGTCTTCAAACCTTATGATGAGGTGGCGGTCTCCGCTGTCTCGTCCAGGCTGCGCACCTCCACCTCCAGCACGCGGCGGCCGTCGGTCCGGGTCACGGTGACCTTCAGGTCCTCCCACAGGAAGGTGTCGCCCTGGGCCGGGATCCGGCCCAGCTGCTCGGCCACCCAGCCGCCCAGGGTACTGTTGTCATCCCCGGCGTCGGCGTGGAACAGGTCCTTGAGGATCTCCGGGCTCTCCGCGCAGGAGATGCGGTAGGCCCCCTCGCCGGTCTGACGGACAGGCTCCTCCACCTCGTCGTGCTCGTCCCAGATCTCGCCCACCAGCTCCTCCAGGATGTCCTCCATGGTGACGATGCCCAGGGTGCCGCCGAACTCGTCGCTGACCACGGCCACATGGGACTTGCTGCGCTGGAGCTGCCGGAGCAGGGCGCTGATCTTCACCGTGGGGGGCACGAAGAGGGGCGCGGTCATGATGTCCGCCAGCCGGGCATCCTCATCCGCCTCGCAGAAATCCTTCAGGTGCAGCACGCCCTGGATGTCGTCCAGGTCCTCGCCGTAGACCAGCAGCCGGGAGTACCGGGACTCCCGGAACACCCGGGCCACCTCCTCCCGGGCCGCCTCCATCTGCACCGCCTCCAGGTCCACCCGGTGGGTGAGGACGTCCCCCGCCTCCTGGTCCGGGAACTCGATGGCACTGCGCAGCAGCTCGCCCTCGTCCCGGTCGATGCCGCCCTCCTGCTCCACCTCGTCCACCAGCACCAGCAGCTCCTGCTGGGTCAGCTTCCGGTCGTCCTTTACCCGGAAGATCAGCGTCAACAGCCGCTTCCACTGGGTAAAAATGAAATTCAGCGGCGCCAGTATCCACATCAGCACCCGCAGCAGCGGGGCCGAGAGCATGGCAAAGCGCTCGGGGCTGTCCTTGGCCAGGCTCTTGGGGGAGATCTCGCCGAAGATCAGCACCACGATGGTGATGACCACGGTGGAGATGGTGGCCCCCAGGTCGCCGTAGTAGCGCACGAACATCACCGTGCCGATGGACGCCACGGCGATATTGACGATGTTGTTGCCGATGAGCAGCGTGGACAGCAGCCGGTTATACTGCTCCGACAGGGCCAGGGCCCGCTCCGCCCGCTTGTCCCCCTGCTCCGCCATGGCCTTCATCCTGGCCCGGTTCAAGGATGAGAACGCCGTTTCCGATGCAGAGAAATAGGCGGAAAAGGCGATGCATATGACCATCGCCAGTAATTCACCCACTAATTGCGTTTCCATATATTTTAATGTTCCTCCTGTTCATCCCAATCCATACCTTGCTCCTTGTCCTCCTCCCCGCCGCTCGGGGAGGGGCGCCCCCCCTACTGCCGCAGGCGGCCAAGGCGCAAAAAGGCATGCCTGTCCCGCTGGCCGCGGAGCAGACATGCCCGATATGATAAACAGGATCGCAAATGATCGGTACTGTGATTGTCGCCTTCGTCTATGTCCATGAGGTCTATCGTCCTCCCTTCCGCATAATGGCATCAGTATACAGAATACCCGGCGGCCCGTCAATAGCCCGCCGCACACATTAACGGCATCTTAACGCGCCGCCCGCCGCCGTCAATAGGAGCTGATGGCCAGGGAGGGGTCGTCCTCCCCCTTCTCAATGGCCCGGATCACCACAAAATACTTCAGGTCATCCCTGACGGCCACCTGGACCCGGTCCCCCACCTGATGGCCCAGCAGGGCCTTCCCCACCGGGGACTCCTTGCTGATGAGCCCCTTCAGGGCGTCCTGCCGCAGGGTGGTGACGATCTGGATGGTCATTTCCTTGCTGAGCATCTCGTTGAACAGGGTCACCTTGTCAAAAAGCCCCACCTCCGTCTGGCCGGAGGCGGCGGAGATCACCTTGGCGGTGCGGACCATCCGCTCCAGGTACCGGATGCGGCTCTCGTTGCGGTTCTTCTCCTGCTTGGCGCACTTATACTCAAAGTTCTCGCTGAGATCCCCGAAGGCCCGGGCGGTCTGGACCTCCTCGATCAGCTTGGGCCGCAGCACCCGTACCCGGTAGTCGATCTCCTCCCGCATCTTGCGGATATCCACCTCTGTCAGCTCATCGTACATGTCCCCATGCCCCTTTCCCCGTCCCGCTCCTGCCGAAGGAGGATGGTCCTCCCTACCGGGGGGGACGGAATTTATGAATAATTTGTTAAACACGCATAAAGCCTGTTGACATTTCCCTTGATCTGTTGTATATTTTAATCACAGGAAGACAAGGTCAAAAAGAAGTGAAGCCCCAGCAGTAAGGACCCAGCAACTTTCTGGCGCGGATTCCCAGGGTAACCGGAAATCATCAGATATCCCCCATGATCCAGCAGATATCACCGCGGCGGGTCATACAGGATATCCGGTCAGGACCGGAACGGACCCGCGGATTCCGCAGCGACCTCGCGAGGAAGCAGCAAAGACTCAGCATAGACCCAGCAAAGACGAGACCCTGGCAAGTTCCTGGCAATGTCCCTGTAAGTCTACCCAAGGAGGTACGGTCCAATGTACAACGCAGCCTGATCCGCAAGGATGCTTAGTTGTTCAGCGGATCAAACAAATCAGTTTCCCAAGCAAGCGGAACCCTTTTCGCACACGAAAGCAGCATGGATGACCGTATCCAAAGAAGAGTTCGTCTCTCGAAATGCACTGTCTTAGCGTATGGCAAAAGCGACGATCCGCGCAAGGGAACCCACGAAAGGTGGACAAAGCATTTGACAACCGAATACGTGCAGTAGCCCCACAGTCGCAAGAGTGATTGTGGGGCTGCTGCTATGTTGCCCCTATCCAGTGTACCACCGTCCCCCGACCCTCTTCAAGAGGCAACCTTCCCAAATCGCGGCCCGTCCCGGCCGGAGGCTCCCTCCGCCGGGGCGGGCCGCTTCATTTTCCGGCGGCAGGGGCGCTCCCGCCCCGCCGCCGCGGGCATGGCACGGCGCTACGCCGCAAGCTTGGCCACCGCCACATAGATGTTGGAGATGCTGTACCAGGTGGCGAAATCCACCTCCCCGGTCTGGGGCAGGTGGAAGATGCCCTGGAAAGCCCGCACCGCCTCCTCCGTGGCCTGGCCGTAGACCCCGTCCGCCCGGACCGCCGGCAGCGCCGGGAAGTTCTCCCGGATCCGGTTGAGCTGGAGCTGGATGGTCCGCACGTCCTCCCCGGCGGAGCCGATGGACAGCACCGTCCCGCCGAAGGACATGGGCACCCCCTCCACCTTCTCCGCCGGAGCCAGGTAGATGTCGGAGCCGTAGTACCGCCGCAGGATGCTGACAGCGTCCCAGCCCTGCTCCCCCAGGGCCTGGGAGCCCCACTGGGAGAGGCCGCTGCACTGGGTCTGTCGGCCGTCGCAGTACTGGGTCAGCAGGGGCTGCCCCGCCCCCTCCCGGGTGATATAGGTGTTGAAGAGATCGTCCACCACTACGGAGATCTCCTCAAAGATCGTCCTGCCGGGGACGAAGGACTGGTCGTAGGCGGTGGAATTGGTGATGGTGAACTCGTAGCCCTTGCCCCGGTACCACTCGGTATACACCCGGTTGAGGGTAAAAGAGATGATGGCCAGGACATTGGCCTTGATGGTCTCCCGGGCCCAGGTGGCGTAGATCTCGCTGCAGGCCACATTCTTGATGTAGTCCCGGAAGGGCACCCACTCGTCGGGGGCCCCGGCGTCGTCCGGCTTGCCCAGGTGGACGATGATGTACTCCGGGATCACCGGCTGAGGCAGGACCACCAGCCCGCCCGGGTCCGGCAGAGGCTTTACCTCCGGCTCCGGGATCTTGGGCGGGAAATCCCCCCACAGGGTGTGGGGCGCGATGGAGAGGTTGCGGACGTTGAAGCCGCCGGACCGGGCGGGGCTCAGAGCCGCCGGCTGTACCGCCAGGCCGTCCGGCAGCAGCTGCACCCCGCCGATATGGATCGTCTCGAACCCCTCCGCGAACACCGTCACCGAGTAGGTGGCGTAGGGCCTCACGTCCCCCTCGCTGAGGGAATCGGCGGCCGGCGGCGCCGGCAGCGTCACCGCCTCCGTCTGGCCCGAGGCGTCGGTGGTCAGCTCCAGGCGCATCCCCCTGTCGGCGGGGTCGCTGATCCGCACCCGCGCCCCGCTGATGGGCACCACCCGGCTCTCCGTCGTCACCATGACCTGTAATCGCCCCTGTCCCGTGTAAGCTGGATTCATAAGGGCAGCCCTCCTTTCCGTATACTAGTCTATGCGGCGGAGGGCCCGTCGCTCCCGCCGACTGATCCAAAGGGGAGCTGGTTTATGGAGTACATCGTCAAATACAACGGGGACATCCGGTCCCTGGGATACCCCACGGAGCTGCTGGGCCACCAGTACGCCATTCTGGAGCTCACCGACGGGGAGGCCGCCGCCCTGCCCCGGTCCCCCCTGGTGGAGTACCTGGAGCCGTCGGAGGGCCTCTCCCCCTTCCTGCGCTCGGGCCTGGACAGCGCCTGCATCACCCCCGTCCTCCGGGACGACGTGCTGGGCCTTACCGGCCAGGGGATCATTATCGGGTTCATCGACTCCGGCATCGACCTTACCCACCCGGAGTTCCGCACCGAGAGCGGCGCCACCCGGGTCCTCCGGCTGTGGGACATGACCCTGGCCGGCGACCCGCCGCCGGGGTTCCGCAAGGGCGCCGTCTTTACCGCCGAAGAGATCGACGCCGGGACCGTCCCCAGCCGGGACACCGCCGGCCACGGCACCGCCGCCGCCGGCATCGCCGCCGGCCGCAGCGGCATCGCCCCCGGGGCCGCCATCGTATCCGTGAAAATGGGCAGCGGCAGCGCCACCTCCACCGACGTCATGCGGGGCGTGAAATTCATCTACGACTGCGCCGCCGAGGCCGCCATGCCCTGCGTCGTCAACCTCAGCTACGGCACCAACAAGGGCTCCCATCAGGGGCAGTCCCTCTTCGAGACCTATATGGACGCCATGGCCCAGCAGGGGAAAAGCCTCATCGTCTGCGCCGCCGGGAACGAGGGGGACAGCGGCCACCACTTCCAGGGCCTCCTGCCGGAGGGCGGCGTGCTGAACGTGGAGTTTGCCGTGTCCACCCGGCGGGAGGAGATCTATCTCACCCTTTGGAAGAGCTTTGCCGACAGCGCCCGGTTCGAGATGGTCCTTCCCTCCGGCGCCTCCACCGGCCCCCTCTCCCCCGGCGCCCCCCGGCGGTTCGTCTTTGGCGGCGTGGGCGCGGCCATCGCCTTCAACGGCCCCACCCACTTCTCCACCGCCCAGGAGGTCTACTTCGCCCTGGCCGCCCCGGCCGGCGGCCTCAACGGCCTGTGGACCCTCCGCTGCTACGGGGACCGGGTGGTGGAGGGCCGCTTCGATATCTGGCTGCCCACCGTGGAGGAGGTGGGGCGGGACACCGCCTTCCTGCTGCCGGACCCGGAGCTCACCATCACCCTGCCCGCCACCGCCCGGCTGCCGGTGGCCGTAGGGGGGTACCGCTCCGGCACCGGCACCGCCAGCCCCTTTTCCGGCCGGGGTGCCGCCCCCTGCCTGGGGTACGCCCAGCTGGACATCTGCGCCCCGGCGGAGCAGGTCTACACCGCCAAGGCCGGCGGCGGCTACGACACCTACACCGGCACCAGCATGGCCGCCCCCTTCGTCTCCGGCTGCGGGGCCCTGCTGATGGAGTGGGGCATCGTCCGGGGCTACGACCCCTTCCTCTTCGGCCAGAGGATCAAGGCCTTCCTCTGCGCCGACGCCGCCCGGAGCCCATTCCTCTCCTACCCGGACCCCGTGTGGGGCTACGGGAAGCTCAATCTCTGCCAAACGCTGGCGGACCTGGTCCGCCAGTGGGAAAGGGGGACGCTGTGAAGCTGCCGGAAGAGATGCGGGCATTCATCGACGCGCCGGACACCGTGGATTTCGTCACCCGGGCCACCGACGCCTTCTTCGACTTCGTCCGGGACAGCGGCGAGGTGATCGTGGGGCAGATCCTCTCGGGAAGGTATGTCCTGGGGTACATCAAGGAGGAGAATTTCCCCCACCTGGAAGCCGCCCTGGGGGCCGGCTTCGTCAGCTCCGCCTCGGTGGTGCTGGGGCCTCTGGACCGCCCCGCCCTGGAGGCCGCCGGCATCATCCAGGTGCAGAACCAGCCCTACCTCAGCCTGAAGGGCCGGGGGGTACTGCTGGGCTTCGTGGACACGGGGATCGACTACACCTTACCCGTCTTTCGCTACGCGGATGGTACCAGTAAAGTAAAATTCCTATACGACCAGACGGCGGAGGGCACGCCGCCCAGGGGATTCACCTCCGGTGTGGAATACACCGGCGAGGACATCGACCGGGCCCTGGCCGCCCAGGATCCCTACGCCGTGGTGCCCCAGAAGGACGACAGCGGCCACGGCACCTTCCTAGCCTCGGTGGCCGCCGGCCTGCCGGTGGAGGATTTCATCGGCGCCGCCCCCGACGCGGAGATCATCGCGGTAAAGCTGCGGAAGGCCCGGCCCTTCTACCGGAAAAAATACTGCGTGCCCCCCTGGCAGGGGGAGGCCTACGAGTCCAGCGCGGTGATGGTGGGGGTGGAGTACATCCTCAAGAAGGCCCAGGCCCTGGGCCGGCCGGTGGTGATCTGCCTGGGCATGGGCACCAACTTCGGCAGCCACGACGGCTTCAGCGTTTTTGAGGAGTATCTGGAGGGGGTGTCCATCCGCAAGGGCGTGTGCCTGTGCGCCGCCGCCGGCAATGAGAGCCAGGCCCGCCACCACTGCCAGGGCACCCTTCTGGCCGGGGAGAGCTCCGCCGTGGACATCAAAGTGGGCGAGCAGGCCGGAGACATATACCTCGCCCTCTGGAACACCATCTCCGACCGCTTCTCCGCCTCCGTCCGCTCCCCCTCCGGGGAGCTGGTGGGCAGGATCCCCGCCCGGAGCGGCAATATGACGGAGGTGAAGCTGATCCTGGAGCGGACGAAGGTACAGGTGGAGTACCACTTCCCGGTGGAGGGCAGCGGCGGCCAGCTGACCATCGTCCGCATCCTGGACGCCACGCCGGGGATCTGGACCGTGACCCTCTACGGAGACATCGTCCTCAACGGCGGCTACCACGCCTGGCTGCCCATGACCGGCTTCGTCTCCCCCACGGTGGAGTTCCTCTACGCCTCCCCGGACTACACCATCACCGTCCCCGCCACCACCGCCGGGCCCATCTGCTGCGGCGCCTACAACAGCGCCAACCAGAGCATCTACTCCCGCTCCTCCCGGGGGCCCTCCCGGCTGGGGCAGGTCCTGCCGGACCTGGTGGCCCCGGGGGTATCGGTGGGCGGGTTCTACCCCTATGGCTACGGCACCATGTCCGGCACCAGCGCCGCGGCGGCCGTGCTGGCGGGGGCCTGCGCCCTGCTGCTCCAGTGGGGGATCATCGAGGAGAACGACCCTGCCATGAGCACCTACCAGATCCGGGCCTACCTGATCCGGGGCTGCCTGCGGAGCCCCGCCATGACCTACCCCAACGTCCAGTGGGGCTACGGGGCCGTCCAGCTCATGCAGACCTTCCATCTGATGCGGGAGCTGTGAGCGGGCACAGCGGGGCCAACGGGCGGATCCGCCTCTCCCGCGGATACCAGCAAAAGGGGACGGCAGAGGGATTTCCCCCTGCCGTCCCCTTTTCATATGCCGGCGTCACCAAAAGCCCATTTTATCGGAAAATATCCAGCAGCTGGGACAGCCCTTCTACGGAAACCTCTCCTCCGGGATCATGATCCGCGCTGCACAGGCCGATCACCCGGAAGCCGCCGGATCGGGCCGCCTGGACGCCGGAGGCCGCGTCCTCCACCACCACTGCCTCCCCCGGCCTCACCCCCAGCAGGGAGGCCGCCAGCAAAAACACCTCCGGATCCGGCTTGGAGCGGGCGATCTGGGTGCCGTCCGCCACCGCGTCGAAGAAATCTCCCAGCCCCAGGCGCTCCAGGATCTGCCGGGCATTCCTGCTGGAGGAGCCGATGGCCAGCAGATACCCCCGCCGCCGCAGGGCCCGGAGGACGGCCAGCGTCTCCGGGGAGAGATCCTCCGGCGTCATGGCGGTGAGATAGGTCTTGTAGACCGCGTTCTTCTCCTCCGTCATAGCCAGCTTCTCCGCCCCGGAGTAGGCCCCGCCGCGCGCCCCCAGGATGATCTCCAGGCTCTCCCGGCGGCTGACGCCCCGCAGGCGCTGGTTCACCTCTTCGTCAAAAGGGATCCCCAGCTTGTCCGCCAGGGCTTTCCAGGCCAGGTAGTGGTACCGGTCCGTACGGCAGATCACCCCGTCCAGATCAAAGATGATGGCCTTTATCCCCTTATCCATGGCTCTCTCCCCATCTGCTCCGGGAGAATACCGGCAGCCTGCCGCCGCCCGCCGTGACGGTCCGGCCGCCCTGGTACGCTTCTCCTGTAAAGAAATCGTACCACGTCCCCTCGGGGAGATACACCGCCCGGGACGTCCTGTTCTCCTCCAGCAGCGGGGCTACCAGAAGCTCGTCCCCCAGGAGGTAGGCGTCCTCGCAGCTCACCGCCGCCGGGTCCCCCGGCCACTGGTAGGCCAGCGGGCGCAGCATGGGCTTGCTGTCACGGACACACTCCCGGGCGGTCCTCCAGAGGTAGGGCCGCAGCCTCTCCCGGAGCTTGTGCCAATAGCGCATCTCCTCCAGGAACTCCGGAGCCCCATAGCGCTCCGCCATGTTCCAGGGGCTGCGCTCGTTGTTGCCGGTGTCCCCAGGCATCAGGTCCCGGAACTGGCCGCCGTCGGGCTCGGAGTGCCACTGCATGATGGGGCAGAAGCAGGCCATCTGGGTGGCCCGGCGGTAGAGGTCCAGGCTGGGCAGCGGCCCGGCGAAGCCCCCCAGGTCGAAGCCCCAGAAGAGGATGCCGGAGGCGGCGGCGGAGAGCCCCGCCCGCAGCACGTTGGCCAGCTCACTGTTCTGGGACTGCTGGTCCCCGGCCCAGTGGCAGGGGACGGTGTGCTGCCCGGAAAAGCCCGCCCGGCTGAAGAGCACCCTTTCCGGCCCCGCGAAATCCCGGTAGCGCCGGGTATAGTCCCGGCAATAGCGGTTCGCCCCCTCCCTTCCGGTGGTGCCGTCGTAAAACCGGGCCTCCGGCCCGTGGATGAACTCACCGCCGTCGGTCTTGAAGCCGTCCACCCCCATGTCCAGCAGGTACCGCCGCTTGGCAACCCAACTGGCCACTGTGTCCGGGTTGGTGAAATCCGGCACCATGGACCCGGCAAACCACTTGCCCTCCGGGATGGTATAGGGGCTGCCGTCCGGCAGCATCACGCACAGCTTCCGCCTCGCCGCGTCCGCCCGGTCCAGGTCGTTCTGGGGATTGGGGGCCTCGCCGTCCCCCTGCTTCTTGTACACCGGCACCTGCCAGAGCAGGAGCCGCAGCCCCGCCTGATGGAGCCGTTCGATCATGCCCCTGGGATCCGGCCAGGGGGAGCCGGTGAAGTCAAAGTCGCCGCAGGACAGCGGCCTGCCGTCCGCCACCGGCGTATACTTCGCCCCATTCCAGATGTAGAAGGTGGCCTCGTCGCTCCAGGCCTCCAGCACCACCGCCGAGGCGGGGAAATCATACCGCTCCAGCTTTTCCAGCAGCTCCTCCACATCCCGCTGGCAGCTCCACCGGTTGGCGGAGGCCCACACGCCGAACACCCACTCCGGCGGCAGGACGGCGGGCCCGAAGAGGCCCATGTATTCCCGGACCATCTCCGCCGGCGTGCCGGCAAACAGCACCACCTCCGCCGTCTCCGGCAGGGTCACCTCCACCTGGCTCTCCCCAAAGGCAAACACCGTTGTCTCACAGGTATCCACATAGAGGCCAAAGCCGGTATCCGTCCAGAAAAAAGGGGCGGGGCAGTAGGTCTTGTCCCCCTGGAAGCAAAACTGCTCCCGGACCTGGTTGACCACGGTCCGCCCCTTCTGGTTCAGGCTGTCATACTTCTCCCCCATGCCGTAGGCGCCCCGGTAGGCGAGGTACACGGTGAGCGTTTCCCCCTCCCGGCGGAGCCGGGCGGGGCCGAAGGAACATTCTTTTGTCTCACAGGAAATTCGTTTCATCGCCTTGCTCCTTACCCTTTGATCCCGCCGGCCATCATGCCGTTTTTGAACTGTTTCTGGGCAATGACATAGATGATGATAATGGGGATCATGGAGATGAGGCTGCCCGCCATGAGCACGTTGTACTCCGTATTGTACTGGCCGTTCAGGGTGGACAGGGCGATGGGCAGCGTCATTTTGTTTTTATCGCTGAGCATCAGCAGGGGCCACAGGTAGTCGTTCCAGGACTCCATGAAGGTGGTGATGGACAGCGTTGCCAAGCTGGGGATACACAGAGGCAGGGCGATCTTCCGGTACACCTGGAAGATGCCGGCCCCGTCGATCCGGGCGGCGTCCAGGAAGTCGTTGGGGATGGTCCGCATCTGCTGCACCAGCAGGAACACCGCGAAGGGCCGGAAGATGGAGGGCATGATGACGCTGGCGTAGGTGTCGGTAAGGCCCAGCTTGTTCATGATGACAAACAGGGGGATCATGGTCACCTGGGTGGGAATCATCATCATGGCCAGGTAGACGCTCAGCAAAAGCCGGCCCCCGAAGAACCGTATCTTGGCGAAGGCAAAGGCCGCCAGGGAGGCGGAAAACAGGGTGATGGCCGTGTAGCTGACGGAGATGAACAGAGAGTTGGCGATGGTCCTGGCGAAGGGGAACTTGGAAAACACCTTGATATAGGCGTCCCAGGTGGGCTCCTTGGGGAGCCACTCGATGGGGATGGACATGAGGGCCCCCCGGCTCTTGAAGGAGGTGGCGATCATCCACAGGAAGGGCACCATGGCCAGGACCGCCAGGGCGATGGCCACGGCGTAAAAAAGCGCCGTATTGACCCGTTTTTTAGCTGTCATAGTGGACCCACCTTTCCTGTCCCTTCATCTGGATGGCGGTAAACACCATGATGATGACAAACAAGATCCAGGAGAAGGCCGCGGCGTACCCCATCCGGTAGTACCGGAAGCCGTACTGATAGATCCGCTCCACCATCACCTGGGTGGCCCCGTTGGGCCCGCCGCCGGTCATGATCATCACCTGGGGGAAGAGCTGGAAGCCGTTGATCATAGCCACGATCACCACATAGAAGATGGAAGGCGTGAGCAGCGGCAGGGTGATCCGGGTAAACTTGGTCCAGCCTCCGGCACCGTCGATATCCGCGGCCTCGTAGTAGGTCTTGTTGATCCCCACGACGCCGGACAAAAGGATCAGGCCGAAAAAGCCCATATCCTTCCACACGGAGACCAGCACGATGGCGGGCATGGCCCAGGCCTCATCCAGCAGCCAGCCGGGACCCTGGATACCGAACCATGCCAGGATGCCGTTCATGGCGCCGTACTGGGGCGCCAGCACCGACTTCCAGATCAGGGAGGCCGCCACCCAGCTGGTGAGCACCGGGATGTAGTAGACCACCCGGAAGGCCCCGATCCCCCGGTGGGGACGGCTGAGGAGATACGCCACCAGCAGGGACGCCGCCAGCATCAGGGGGATGTAGAGGACGATATACTCCATGGTATTGCCCAGGGTGTTCCAGAACTCCGGGGTGGTCAGGATGCTCTTATAATTGGCCAGGCCCACGAAGTGGTCCTGCAGGAAATCCGGGTCCGTCAGCCGGTCCAGACCGTTCCAGTCCGTAAGGCTGATGAGCCCCGAGATGATAAGGGGCAGCAGGCTGAATACCAGCAGGCCGATCAGGCTGGGCAGCAGGAAGGGCGAAGCGGTCACCAGCCCCTCGCCGCCCCGTTTCCGCCGCGGCGGCAGACGATTTTTCATCAAAACACCTCCTGTGGATAAAAAGGGGGCCGCTGCGTCCGGCAGCGGCCCCACTCCATAGAGAGATCAGGCGAGCTTGATCTGGGCTTCGCACTCCGCCTGGGCCTGATCCAGGGCCTCCTGTACCGTGATGGTACCTTCGGCCGCCGCGGCCAGCTTCTGGGAGATGATGTCGCTCATGAGGGCGTAATCCTCAATGACGGGGGGCATTACCAGATAATCCAGGCTCTCGAACACGGCCTCCCGGTTGTCGGGGGGCGTGACCTCCAGGTAGGAGGAGAGGGCGTCCAGGTCCTTCAGTGCGGGCAGATCCCACCCGGCCTCCAGGCGGATGTCGGCGGAGGCAGTGGAGGAGGCCAGCCAGGCCAGCCACGCGGCTACTTCCTCCGGATGCTCCGTCTCGGGGTTCATCACCACGCAGTTGGAGAAGAAGTGGGTGGCCTTCTGGGTGCTGCCGGGCTCCACGGCGATGTCCCAGGCGAAGTCACACCCGTCGGTAAAGGTCTGGAAGGCCCAGATCCCGGTGGGGATCATGCCCAGCCGGCCGCTCATGAACATATCCCAGTCGCCCATGCCGCCCTGCTGCACCGCGTTGGGCTGGACGTTGGACTCCAGCACCCGGTCCACCAGCACCGTGGCGGCCTCCAGGTTCTCCGGGGAGTTGATGGTGAACGCCGTCTTATCCTCGTTGAGCAGCGCGCCGCCGTACTGGGCCACTACCTTGAAGAACTCATTATAGGTGATGGGCTGCCAGATGCCGAAGATGTCGTCCCCCAGGGCCCGGATCTTCTCCGCGGCGTCCTGCACGTCGTCCTGGGTCCAGTCGGCGGTGGGGTAATCCACCCCGGCCTGGTCAAAAAGGTCCTTGTTGTAGATGAGGACCACGTTGGAGAAGCTCTCCGGCAGGCCGTACTGCTTGCCATCCACCTTGAAGGCGTTCAAAGCGGTGTCGTTGAGGCCGCTGACGTCCACGCCGGTGATCTCCGCCAGCATCCCCTTGTTGGCATAGGCGGCGAAGTTCTCGATGTTCAGCTCGTAGCAGTCGGGGGCGGTGCCGCCGGCCACCCGGGTCTGCATCTGGGTGAAGTAGTCGTCAAAGCCGATGGTCTCTACCTCCACCTTGATGTTGGGGTACTCGGTCTCGAAGGCGGCCACCATCTTGGCCAGTGTCTCCTCATTACCGCCGGAGGAATTGAAATTGCAGTAGGTAATGGTCACCGGCTCCGCGGCGTCGCCGCCCTGGGTGTCGTTCTGGGCGGTGTTGCCGCCGTTGCCGGCGTTGTTCGCCGTGTTGTTCCCGCCGCAGGCGGAGAGCAGCAGCACAGCGGTCAAAAGCAAGGCGATCAGCGAAAACAGCTTGGACTTCTTCATCATTCTTTCCTCCTAAATCCATGTATTGATTTTTCAGCTCTTTTCGCTTACAATAAAATGTGGCGAAAAGAGTGGGTCAACGCTTTTTTCCCAGCGGTTTGCATGTGCTTTGGCGAGGGCATGCAGGCCGCTTTTTTACACCTCCTTCTCTCCTCTGGAGCACCAGCTATCCATTTAATTTTTTGACGGAGCCCCGGACCACCAGCTGGAGGGGCAGGATCTCCTCCTGCTTGGGGAGGCTGGGATCCTCGATGTGCTTGAGCAGCAGCTCCACCGCCTTCTGCCCCTTCAGGGAGATCTGCTGGCGGATGGTGGTAAGGCCCGGGGTCAGGTACTGGGCGATCTCCACGTCGTCAAAGCCGATGAGAGAATAGTCCTCCGGCACCCGCTTGCCCCGCTCAAAGAAGCCCTTGGCCGCGCCGATGGCCAGGATATCCGCCGCCGCCACCACGCCGGTGGCGGGGAGGCCCTGATCCATCAGCCGGTCAGCCAGGGCGATGCCGCTGGTATAGTCGATCTGGCCTTCAAAAACATACTCCCTCTGATAGGGGACGTGGAATTCCTCCAATGCCTGCTGATATCCCAGCAGCCGCTTTTTCATGACCCCGTTTTCCTTCATCTGCCCGGCAAAGAAGGCGATGCGGGTGTGGCCGCACTCCAGCATGTATCGGGTGGCCAGATAGCTGCCGTAGGCGTCGTCGATGCGGATGTTGTGGTAATAGTGGTCGTTGCAGTAGCTGTCGATGAGGACGATGGGGATCTGGGTCTTTTTCATCTGCTGATAGAATTCATCGGGGTACATGCCGATGACGATGATGCCGTCCAGGTTCCGCTGCTTGGCCAGGGTGAGGTAGCTCTCGTTGGCGTCGGTGGCGGAGATCAGGATGTGATAGCCCTGCTGCCGGGCGTAATACTCGATGCTGCCCAGGACCTCGCTGTAAAAGCTGTTCTGGAACATGAGCCGCTCCCCCGGCTCCGTCTGGGGCACCACCACGCCGATGAGCTTGGAGTCCCGCATGCTCAGGCCCCGGGCGTTGAGATCCGGCACATAGTCCAGCTCCGCGATGGCCTCCATCACCCGCTGCTTGGTGGCCTCGGAGATGGGCCGCTTCCCGCTGAGGGCATAGGAGACCGTGGCCGTGGTGACCCCCGCCCGCCGGGCCACGTCCTTCAGTGTCACGCGTGCCATGGCCCCTCTCCTTCCTGAAATTTAATCGCTTAAATTATATTCTGTGACTATCATAATATCTCCCTCTGGATTTGTCAACAGTTTATTAGCAGATTGTCGATATTATTCTTGACATCCCCTTTATTTTTGATATACTTTAACCACAGATATTATTTAATCGGTTAAATTATTCACAGCGAGGTGATCGGTATGGACCGCTATCTGCCCACCGGCAACGAGATGGTCTCCCTACCTAAAATCAACGAACGGACCGCCGGGATCGAGGACTTTACCTTCCTCTCCATGCAGTACAAAGGCATGATCGAGGTGCGCGGCGGCGATGATACGCCGCTGATCCAGCCCTTTATCCGCATGGGCCAGGAGGACGTCCCTCTCACCGGCCTCCAGTGGAGCCGGGACCGCTGCTGGATCCCCGTGCTCCGGGCCCAGGCCGGCGGCTGCCCCTTTTCCATGACCATCCTCTCCCCTGTGGGGGAGCGGGGCTTTGCCGTGAAGCTCTCCCTCACCGCCGGAGAGGACCTCTCCCTTACCTGGGGCCTCCGGGGGCGCTGGGACGGCAGCTGGCATTGCGTCAACGAGGACAAGGCCCTGGACGGCGTCCCCCGCTGCTACCCAAGCGGCTGGAACCACAGCCTCATCTTCGACTTCCGCTGCGGCGCCCCCCTGTTTGCCTTCGCCCCCATGTCCGACCAGGAAACCGATGACGACTTCCTGGCGGAACAAGGCGCCGTCTCCTACACCCTGTCCCGCCGGGAGCAGGTCCCCGCCGGGGAGAAGCGGGAGCTGACCTTCTTCTGGGGCCTGGGCTTTGAGGAGGTGGCGGCGGCCACCAGCGCCAAGGAGATGCTCCGCCGGGGCTGGGACTGGGAGTACCGCCGCACCGTCTCCTGGCTGGAACGGCGAATGAGCCCCATGCCCACCCCCCGGCTAACGGAGATCTACAACACCAACCTGTTCTTCTGTATTTTTTACGCCACCGGCGTCACTCTGGACACCGAGGAGCTGGTCTGCGCCACCAGCCGCAGCACCCGCTACTACGTCAGCGCCGCCTACTGGGACCGGGACGTGCTCCTCTGGGCCTTCCCCGCCATCCTGGACGCCGACGCCGCCCTGGCCGAACAGATCCTCCGCTACGTCTTTGGCCGGCAGCGGCGGAATCTGGGCGTCCATTCCCGGTATATCGACGGCACGGTGCTGGAGCCCGGCTTTGAGCTGGACGAGCTGACGGCCCCGGTCATCGCCCTGGATGCCTATACGGCCCGCACCGGCCAGCGGTCCCTCCTGTCGGACGGCGACGTGCGGAAGGGGATCGCCCAGATCCTGGACACCCTGGAGGACATGGCCCATCCGGAGGTGCCCCTGTACGAGACCTTCCTCCAGCCCACCGACGACGAGATCGTCCACCCCTATCTCACCTATAATAATGTCCTGGTGTGGCGGGCCCTGGAGGCCCTGGCCCGGCTGTACCCGGAGCAATACGGCTCCCTGGCCGCCAGGGCCCAGGCGGTCAGGGAGGCCGTCTACGCCCACTGCGTGTTCCGGGACCGGGAGGGGCGCGCCTATTTTGCCTGGTCCGTGGACCTGAAGGGCCGCCACAACGTCTACGACGAGCCCCCCGGAAGCCTGCAGCTGCTGCCCTACTACGGCTTCTGCGGGCCGGACGACCCCATCTGGCGCAGCACCGTGTCCATGATCCGCTCCAGCGCCTACGCTTACAGCTTTGCCGGCCAGCCCATCGCCGAGATCGGCTGCGCCCACGCCCCCTACCCCTGGCTCCTGAGCCTGTGCAACAGCCTCCTTTGCGGCCGCGGGGAGCAGGCTTTTCAGGAGCTGGAGATCATGGTCATGGACAATGGCATCGCCTGTGAGAGCGTGGACCCGGTCACCGGCGCCTGTGTCACCGGGGCCGCCTTCGCCACCTGCGCCGGGTTTCTCTGCCACAGTATGAAGATCGCCCTGGAGGAGGGAAATCATGCGAAATGATCTGTGCCTCACCCCCTGGACCATCTCCCATACGGGGGACGGCTGGGCGGATGAATTCTGCGAGAGCATCTTTTTCCTGGGCAACGGCCGGATGGGCGTCCGGGGCTACCTGTCCTCCGAGCCCGCCCCCCGCCCCGTCCAGAAGGGCCTCTACCTCGCCGGGATCTTCGGGGAGATCAAGCCGGGCATCACCGACTTTGTGAACCTGCCCACGCCAGTCCGGGAGACCATCCGGATCGACGGGGCCCAGACGGCCCTGGCTTCCCCTGTGGAGCGGGTCCTGGACCTGCGGGAGGCTACCCTGACCATGCGGTACACTCTCTCCGCCAACGGGAAGCGCCTGGCCGTGACCCACCAGCGCTTCCTGCCCAGGGAGCGGCCCGCCCTGCTCCTCCAGCGGCTGACCTTGATTCCTGAAGCCGATATGGAACTGGCCGTGTCCAGCGGCATCCTCACAGACAGCTGCAACAGCCCCATCCCCGACGACCAGACCAAGGCCAACACGGAGACGGTGCAGCTGTCCCGGCCCGGGCCTGTGGAGCCGTCCCAGCAGGGCTTCTCCTGCGCCTTCTCCATCCAGGGCACCGGCCTTACCGTTACCCAGGAGATCCGCCTCCGCTGCCCGGCGTTCGCCCGCGCTCCCGGGTGCGGCCCGGAAATCCGCCGCACCGCCAGCGCAAAGGCGGGGCAGGCCCTAATCTTTGATAAGATCGCCGCCGTCCGCACCTCCCGGGACAGGGATCCCCGCATCGCCCCCATCCCGGAGGACTGGGATTTCGGCGGGCTCCTGGCCGAGCACCGGGCGGCCTGGGCCCGGGTGTGGGAACGCTGCGACCTGGACATCTCCGCCTGCGGCGGGGATCTCCAGACCGGGCTGCGATACGCCATGTTCCAGCTCCTGGGCAGCTGCAGCGCCAAGGACCCCACCGTCAGCATCGGCGCCCGGGGCCTGACCCACGGGCGGTACAAGGGCTGCTACTTCTGGGACACAGACCTCTTCATGCTGCCCTTTTTCCTGGAAAACGACCGGGAGGCCGCCCGGAACCTATGCGAATACCGGGTGCGCTCCCTTCCCGCCGCCAGGGCCCATGCCCGGAAGATGAACGCCGCCGGGGCCCGCTACCCCTGGATGGCCGCCCTGGACGGCAGTGAGCAGTGTGAGACCTGGGACATCGGCTGCAGCGAGGTCCACATCACCGCCGACGTGGCCTTTGCCCTGGACGCCTACTGCCAAAGATCCGGCGACGAGGCCTTCTATCTGGACAGGGCGGCGGAGGTGTTTGTGGAAACCGCCCGCTTCTGGGTCAGCCGCTACACCTGCCGCCCCGAGACCGGGGAGGCGGATCTCCTCTTCTGCAAAGGCCCCGACGAGTACTGCGGCATCACCAGCAATAATTTGTTCACCAACGTCATGGTCCAGCACAACCTGGATCTGGCCCTCCGGGCGGCGGCGGACCTGCGGGAAAAACGCCCCGCCCTGTATGCCCGCCTGGCCATCACCCCGGAGGAGCTGTCCCGTATGGCCGCCCTGCGGGGGGCCATCAAATGGCCCCGGGAACCGTCCACCGGGCGCCTGGCCCAGGACGACACGCTGCATCTGCTGGAGCCGGCGGACATGGCGGCCCTCAAGCCGGATGACGGCGCCAGCTATCACCAGATCTGCTTCGACCGCCTGCAGCGATACAAGGTCATCAAGCAAGCGGACGTGCTGCTCCTTATGACCCGGCTGCCCCAGCTGTTCACCCCGGAGGAAAAGCGGGCCGCCTGGGAGGATTTTGAGCCCATCTGCCTCCACGACTCCACCCTCAGCTTTGCCAGCCACGCCCTCTTCGCCCTGCAGAACGGCTTACGCGAGGCGGGCCTGGCGTATCTGCGGAAGGCGCTGCTCCTGGATCTGCGGGACGTCATGGGCAACACCGGCCAGGAGGGACTCCACCTGGCCTGCATGGGCGAGGCCTGGCAGGCCGCCCGGCTGATCGCCGGCAGCTGAGCGCCGTCCATTTTCGTGCCTGCTTTGCAAACAGAAAAGAGCGGCTGGGATCTTGAGATCCCAGCCGCTCTTTTCAGGCAAAAGCGCCGCAGTCACCACCGGGAGCGGCGTGGTCCAGGAAACCCGCTGCTCTCACCCGCCCCGGCGCGAAGCGTCTATCCCTCCTCAGGGTCCCGCTGCCGCACTCCCTGGAAGGTAAAGACATACACCGGGTTCTGTCCCCCCATCAGATGGTAGCCGCCGGCGGTCCGGGCCCGGGCCACCGTCAGTGAAACGGCCTCCATTTCTGTAAAGGGAAACTCCTTCATACAGCTTGTCAGCTCGGCAACAGACTCCAGAGAGACCGCCGTGGCCACGATCCGCACCCCTGGGTTCTTTTCCAGAAGGAGGGCGAGGATCTCCCGGATGCCGCCGGAGCTGCCGCCGATAAAGACGTGGGTGGGAGGCGGCAGGGGGCCGCAGGCCTCCGGGGCCGCGCCGGGTACCACGGTGAGGTTCTCCGCCCCGAAGCGCCGCCGGTTCTCCCGGAGAAGGGCCACGGCCTCCTCCCGGCGCTCCACCGCGTAGACCCGGCCCCGCCGGGCCTGGAGGGCCATCTCAATGGATACGGAGCCGGTGCCCGCCCCGATGTCCCAGCACACCGCGTCCTCCGGCAGGCCCAGCTTGGACAGGCACACCGCCCGGACCTCGCTCTTGGTCATGGGCACCACACCCCCGGCCCCCTCCCCCCGGAGGAAGGCCTCGTCCGGAAGGCCGGCGGGGCAGGCCGCCCCGCCGGCGCAGCCCCGGACCAGCACCGCGCTGAGAGGGGCAAACCGCCCCTCCGCCAGCTCAGCCGCCGTGCCCCGGGTGATCCGCTCGTCAGGGTAGCTCAGCCGCTCCCCCACCGCCACGGACAGGCTTCCCAGCCCGGCCTCCGTCAGCCGGCGGCAGAGGTCTGCCGCGCCCTTCTCCCCGCCCACCAGGACGAAGGCCTCCCGGCCTGACCGCAGCACCGGAGCCAGGGCCAGTTCCCGCCCATGGGCGCTGAGGGGCACCACGTCCTCATAGGACCGCCCCAGCCGGGCGCAGAGATAGGCGAGGGAGCTCAGGCCCGGCAGCACCTCCACCCGGCAGTCCGCCAGCAGGGGCAGCAGCTTCTTGGCGCCGCTGAAAAATCCCACGTCGCCGGACATCACCACCGCAAAGCGGTGGTACTCCGGGTGCTCCCGGATACAGGCGGCGATGGCCTCCGGGGCGATGGCGGCGCAGACAGGCTGGCCCGGCCGGGCCGCCGCCAGCATCCGCTCCGCGCCGATGACGCAGTCCGCCCCCTCGATGGCCCGGCGGACCTCCCCGGTCATGGCCCCGCCGCTGCCGGGGCCCATGCCCGCCACCGTGACCCAGGGCCGCCGGGCAAGGCCAAAGCGCCGGCACAGCAGCGCCGCCGTCTCAGACAGGGACAGACCCTCCTTCTGGGGCGGACGGCCCACCACCACCAGGGTGGCCCCGGCGTCCTCCGCGGCGGCGGCCTTCTCCCCGAAGCCCCCGGGGGCGCCATCCTCCTTGGTCACCAGGTACCGGGCATTGACCGCCCGGAGGGTCGCCGCGTTCAGCTCCCGGCTGAAGGGGCCCTGCATGGCGATGATGTGGGCGCAGGTCAGCCCCGCCTGCCGGCAGCCCTCCACCCTCGCCCCCATCGGCAATCTCCGGACATAGGCCCGCCGGGAAAAATCCCGGATCGATGTGTAAAGTGAAAGTTCTTTACTGCCTGTTGTCAGCAGTATGTTCCCCTCTGTCCCGTTCAGATACGCCACCGCCTGGGGGATATCCGCCGCGAACACCGCTCCCGCCGGGGCCTCCCCGCCGGAGCGGAGCAGGCGCAGGTACTCCGTGCCGGTCCGGCGGCAGGCCGCGGCGATATTTTCCGTCACGGCGGCGGCGTAAGGGTGGGTGGCGTCCACCACCAGGTCGAAGCCCTCCCCGGCAAACAGCGCCTCCATCTCCTCCTCCGCCAGGCGGCGGGCCGAGACGGTGAGGTTCTCCGCCGGTGAGAGCAATGCCTCGCCGTAGTCCGTGGCCACGCAGGCCGTGACCGCCACCGGCTGGCCGGAGAGAAACTCCACCAGCCGCCGGCCCTCCGTGGTCCCCGCAAAGACGCATATCTTACCCATGTCGCTACCCCCTGGATGTGTGATTTCCCGCCCGGCTCAGCGGCTGATCTGGTAGAGGAGGGCGTTGCAGATGGCGGCGGCCACGTTGCTGCCCCCCTTGCGGCCCCGGGCCACGATATAGGGCACACCGCAGCCCAGGATCCGCTCCTTGCTCTCCACCACGTTCACAAACCCCACCGGCACGCCGATGATGAGGGCGGGGCGGACCTTCCCCTGGTCCATCAGGTCCTTCAGGGCGATAAGGGCGGTGGGCGCGTTGCCGATGGCAAAGATGCAGGGCTTGTCCAATGCGGCGGCCCGCTCCATGGACACGGCGGCCCGGGTGACGCCCCGGGCTTTCGCCTCCTCCGCCACGTCCGGGTCGGACATGAAGCAGTGGACCTCCCCGCCCAGCCGGCTCAGCACCGTCTTGTTGATGCCGGCCATGGCCATATGGGTGTCGGTGACGATGTGGCAGCCGCCCCGGAGGGCCTCGATCCCTTTCTCCACCGCATGCTCGGAAAACGCCAGGTTCTCCCGGTACTCAAAGTCCGCCGTGGTGTGGATCACCCGCTTGACCACCGGCGCCGTCTCCGGGTCCGGCTGGTCCTCCCCCAGCAGCTCCGTAATGATCTCAAAGCTGCGTTTCTCGATATCCATGGGCTTGACGATCTCGATCATGGTCGTTTCTCCTCTTTTCCTTCAGATTCCTTTTACGCCGTCTGCCGGGCAACGCCGCCCGGCTCTGATTCCAGGGCCTTCCAGCCCCGGCGGACGGGGATCCGCCGCTCCTCTGCCAGGGCCAGGAGCCGCCCGTTCATCCTGTTGAAGGCGCCGATAGGCGTCCCCGCGTCCACCACGCAGCCGCAGCGGGCCAACAGCGCCGCCGCCTGCTGGAAGTGCTCCTCCCCCATGGGCTCGAAGGCCGGGGCGGTGATCACATGGCCGCTGAGGGCCCGGGCTACCGGGCAGTCCACGTCGTTGTCGAAAAGAATGCCGGCGGCAAAGGGGATCTGCCGCTTCTGGAGGGCCCGGTAGCACCCGATCCCCAGGCCGCCGCCGCCCACCACGAACACCTGGGGCTCCCCCTGGGGCGCGGCCAGCTCCACGCTGCCGAACAGCAGGTCATAGGAGCCGTGCTCGATGCCGTAGAGCCGGTCGATGACCCCCTCCGCCAGGATGTCCTCCGGGGGGCCGAAGGCCTCGATGGTGTCCCCCTTGACGCACAGCAGGCGGTCGGAGATCTTGGTGGCAAGGTCGATCTCGTGGAGGGACATGATCACCGTGATCCCTTTCTCGTGGGCCATCTCCCGGAGGATGTCCAGCAGCTCGATCTTGTGGCGGATGTCCAGGTAGGCGGTGGGCTCGTCCAGGATCAGCACCTCCGGCTCCTGGCAGATGGCCCGGGCCAGCATGATCCGCTGGCGCTGCCCGTCGGAGAGGGTGGCAAAGTCCCGCCGGGCCAGGTCCAGCGCGTGGACCCGCTCCATGGCCTCGGCCACCGCCGCCCTGTCCCGGGCCGTCAGCCTGCCCAGGGCGTTGGTGTAGGGATAGCGGCCCATGGCCACCACCTCCTCGCAGGTCATGAGCTCCGGGTGGATCCGGTCCGTCAGCACCACCGCCACCTGCTTGGCCAGCTCCCTGGCCCGCCAGGCGCCGATCTCCTGGCGGCCGATGTACACCTGGCCGCAGATCTTGGCCAGCTGGCGGGTGATGGACTTGAGGATGGTGGACTTCCCGGAGCCGTTGGGGCCGATGAGGGTGAGGATCTCCCCCCGCTCCACCTGGATGTTGATGTCGTGGATCAGGGCCCGGCCGTCATAGCCCACCGCCAGGTCCTTCGTATGGAAATAGATCATGGGCACCTCCTTACTGCCGCTGCTTCTGGCGCTTGAGCATCATGTAGATCACCACCGGCGCGCCGAAGGCGGAGGTGACGGTACCGATGGCCATTTCCGTGGGGGAAAAGGCGGTGCGGGCGATGAGGTCGCAGAAAATGCAGAACACCGCCCCGCAGAGGTAGGTGGCCGGGATGACCAGGACGGGGCGGGAGGTCTTGAGCATGGTGCGGGTGATGTGGGGCACCGCGATGCCCACAAAGGAGATGGGCCCCGCATAGGCCGTGACGCAGGCGGAGAGGAGGCTGGAGAGGAGGATCAGGGCGGCCCGGAAGAGCTTTACGTTGATCCCCAGGCTCTGGGCGTACCCCTCCCCCAGGGCGTAGGCGGCGATGGGCTTGCTGAGGAGCCAGGACAGCACCGCCCCCGTAAGGCACAGCCACCCCGCCGTGGCCACGTTCCCCCAGTTGGCCCCGGAGAAGCTGCCCATGGACCAGCTGGTGAGGCTGATGATGTCCGACTCGCTGGCGAAGGTGATGCAGAAGTCCGTGACGGCGCTGCAGATGTAGCCCACCATGATGCCGATGACCAGCAGCATAGACATGTTCCGCACCCGCTGGGAGAACAGCAGCACCGCGGACACGATCAGCAGCGACCCCGCGAAGGCCGACAGGATCATCACCCCGGAGCCGATGGCGCCCAGACGCGGCGCCAGCAGGATGGTGGTGATTCCCACCACCATCTTGGCCCCGGAGGAGATGCCCAGCACGAAGGGCCCGGCGATGGGGTTGCGGAAAAAGGTCTGGAGCAGGAAGCCGGAGAGGGCCAGGGCGCCGCCCAGGATCGCCGCCAGGAGCATCCGGGGCATGCGGATGCTGAAGATGATGCGGCTCTCCGGCGAGGCCGTGATCACGGCGCTGAGTTCCTGGCCGTAGCATCCGGTGAACAGGTCCAGCACTTTACAGCGCAGGCCTTCCCAGACCATGGCGAAGATATGGCCCGCGGGGATGTCCACCGAACCGGTGTTCACATTCAGCACCAGGCCCCAGGCCAGCAGCGCCAGCAGCACCGCCATGGACACCGCGAAGCGGCTCACCCCGCCCCGCCCGGACTCCTCCGGCTTCAGGGCGTCTTTCATTTCCATTGTTCCGTCCCTCCCCTCCGGGCAAACAGGGCGAAAGGCAGGATGGAAAGGGCCATCCTGCCTGCGCCGGATCTCCGCCGTCTCAGGAGATCTTTACGATAAAATCCGTGGTCACGGTGTTGTCCTCGCTGGTGAGCACCGTGTTCATGTCCGTGATGACCCCCACGATGTCCGCGCTCTTCTGGCTGAAGCCGTCGCAGGTGACCCAGACGTTGCCGTTTTGCACCGCCTTGAAATCGGCGAACAGGGGGTTGTAGTCGATCATCTCCTGGACGGAGTAGAACGTCTCCCCCAGGTTGTAGTAGAAGAAGTAGTCGGCGTCCACGAACCGGTCGTACCACTCCTCAAAGGTCATGGAGGTGTTGCCGGTGGACTCCGGCTCCATATCGGCGCAGACGTAGTCCCCGCCGGCCATGCCGATGAGCTGGGCGATGTAGTCGCCGCCGTTGCGGGCGTAGCACTTGCCGCTGGTGGTGATATAGCCCAGGGCCACGCTCTTGCCCAGGGAGCCGTCCACGCAGGCGGCGTTGAAGCGCTCCACCTGGCCGTCAAAGTAGGTCTGGGCCTCCTCCTCAAGCCCGAAGAGCACCCCCAGCACCTTCACCCACTCGATCCGGCCCATGGGGTGCTCCTCCAGGGAGGAGTTCTCCACCAGGCTGGGGATGCCCAGCTCGTCAAACTTCTCCAGCACCTCCGGGTAGTCGTCCAGCATGGCGGTGTCCAGGTGGAGGTCGATGCCCGAGGCGGTCATCATCTCGTAGTCCGGCTCCTTGTAGCTGCCGGAATAGGTCAGCTTCCCCGCGTCCATCTGGTCGATGACCTCCTGGAGCTCCCAGCTGTCACGGTCGATGGCGCAGAGCTTGATCCGGTCCAGGGCCCCGATGGCGTTGGACAGGGAGACCAGGGAGGAGCTGGCGCAGTACACATTCTCAATGGGCAGCTGCAGCACGATCACGTCCTCCCCCAGGCCCTCCGGGACGTCCATCCCCTCCGGCACCACCAGGTACTCCCGCTGACCGCTGGTGCCCTCGTTGCCGGCGATGATCTTCCGGTAGCCCCCCTGGAACTTCTCGATGCGGAAGAGCTTGGCGAACTGGAGCTCCACCATCCCCTCGCTGACCAGGGCGCCCTCCGGCTGCTGCTGCTCCTGCTGCTGGCCGGCGGCGTCCGGGTTCTCTGCTGTCTGGCCGCCGCTGCCGCCGGCACAGGCCGCGAGGCTCAGGGTCATCGCCAGGGCCAGCGCCAGGGCCAGCCATCTCTTTTTTCCGTGGTTCATTTTGTGGGATCCTCCTACATCTTGATCAAGAGAAAATCCACAGCTCCCTGGGAAATGTCCCGAAAGATAGCCGGCCGCGGCAGCATACGCTGCCGCGGCCGGTTTTCCGCAACAATGGCCCCCCTATTTCCATAGCCCGTGGCGGGGGCGATCTCCGAGCAGGTCTTCTGACTTACGCATAGGATGGCGCGGGCCATCTGCGGACCGATCCTGCCTTCCCAGTTTCCCAGTGACCGACTTTCGTCGACGGATCTGCCCTCAGCGCATACAGCGGCGGTACCGTCCAGGTCTCCCACCTGGTTCCCTATTCTCCCCGGCAGCTGACTGCCATGCCGGAACACTCAGAGCGTATGGACTTTTCTGTAAGCATTGTAGCCACTTATGCCCCGCTTGTCAATCCATTCTCCCCATTTTCCCCCGCCCGGGGATCGAAAGCCCTTTCCCTTACCGCTCCAGGATCCGTCCGTCCACGGAGAGGGTCACCACCCGCCAGGGGAGGTCCTTGCCGCTGCGCTCCAGGGCGGCCCTGGCCGCCGCCTCCAGGCCGCCGCAGCAGGGCACCTCCATACGCACCACCGTCACGCTCCTGATGTCGCTGCCGCTGATGATGGCGGCCAGCTTTTCGCTGTAATCCACCCCGTCCAGCTTGGGGCAGCCCACCAGGGTGATCTTCCCCCTCATGAACGCCTCATGGAGGCCCGCATAGGCGAAGGCGGTGCAGTCTGCGGCGATAAGAAGGTCCGCCCCCTGGAAATAGGGAGCGTTCACTGGCACCAGCTTGATCTGGCAGGGCCACTGTCCCAGCCGGGAGGGCCGCTCCGCGGCGGCTTCCGCCCCCGCGCCGTCCCCGCCGGCCAGGCGGCGCAGCCGCTGGCCGGGGCAGCCGCCTCCGTCCGCCGTCCGGCCGCCCGCCCTACGGCCCAGGCGCGCCTCCACCGCCGCCTGGTCATAGGCCGCCGCCTCCCGCTCCACGAAGGTGATGGCCCCCGTGGGACAGGCCGGCAGGCAGTCCCCCAGGCCGTCGCAGTAGTCGTCCCGCAGGAGGCGGGCCTTGCCGTCCACCATGCCGATGGCCCCCTCGTGGCAGGCGGCGGCGCAGGCGCCGCAGCCGTTGCAGGCCTCTTCATCTATCTGGATAATTTTCCGAATCATGGTCGATCCCCTTTCTTTTTTCTTGCCTGTACGGTGAGAGCATACTATAATGAAGCTTGGATGTCTGTTGTTATAACAACAAAAGGAGCCACCTATGGAGATTCTTTTATCCCGGACAGAGCTGTTCGACGGAATAGAGGAGCCGGAGATCGCCTCCCTGCTGCGCTGCCTGGCCGCGTCCCGGCGGAGCTACCGGAAGGGGGATGTGATCCTGGCGGCGGGCGACGCCACCGACTATCTGGGGGTGGTCCTCTCCGGCATGGCCATCATCTCCACCGGGGACATCTGGGGGAACAACAGCCTCCTGGGCCATGTGGGGCCGGGCTCGGTATTCGCCGAGGTGTACGCCTGCCTGCCCGGGGAGCCCCTGCGGATCTCCGTGTCCGCCGCGGAGGACACCCAGGTGCTGTTCATGGACATCGCCCGGGTGCTGGGGACCTGCCCCAGCGCCTGCCCCTTCCATGCCCGGCTGATCCGCAACCTCCTTACGGTATGCGCCCGCAAGAGCTTGCAGCTCTCCCAGCGGATCCTCCACACCAGCCCCAAATCCGTCCGGGGCCGGCTCCTCTCCTTCCTCTCCGAGTGGGCCATACGGTCCGGCAGCCGCGCCTTCCGGATCCCCTACAACCGCCAGCAGCTGGCCGACTACCTGGGCGTGGACCGCAGCGCCCTGTGCAGCGAGCTGTCCAAAATGCGCCGGGAGGGCCTCATCGACTACCAGCGCAGCCAGTTCCTCCTCCGGGAGGCTCCGCTGCCCTGAGCGCCGCCCTCCCGCCGGCAAACCGGCCCAACGGACAGATCCGCCCCTTTCCCTTGTATTTTAACCGCCGGCCAGCGCCGCGGATACCGGGGAGAAAGGCGGGAGGAGCCGGAGATCCCCTATCCCATCCCGGAGGAGGGGTCGGAAAGATCCCGTTAAAATACCATTTTTTTGCGTTGATCTGGCCGTCGCTTTTGCGGAGAATATCATATAATCTGGGTAAGAAGCCGCAAAGGAGGAGCGCTATGTCCATCCATGTCACCAGCGAGATTGGGAAGCTGGAAAAAGTCATGCTCCACAAGCCAGGCGTGGAGTTGGAGCACCTGGTGCCCGACGAGCTGGAGCGCCTGCTGTTCGATGACATCCCCTACCTGGAGACCGCCCGCCGGGAGCACGACCTTTTTGCCGGGATCCTGCGGGAAAACGGGGCGGAGGTAGTCTATCTGGAGGATCTGATGGCGGAGGTCCTCCGCCGGGATCCCACCCTGAAGGAGCCCTTTATCCGTCAGTTCATCCGGGAGAGCGGCAGCGCCGCCAACCGCTACGGCGGCTGCCTTCTGGAATTCCTGATGGCCATACCTGAGGAGACGGAGCTGGTCAAAAAGCTCATGTCCGGCGTGGGGGTCCAGGAGCTGCGCTCCGGGATCCACAGCCCCCTGGCGGATCTGGTGCGCTCCGGCAGCCGCTTTATCCTGGATCCCATCCCCAACCTCTACTTTACCCGGGATCCCTTCGCCGCCATCGGCACCGGGGTGAGCCTCAACCGCATGTACTCCTCCACCCGGCGGCGGGAGACCATATTCGGGGAGTATATCCTCTCCTACCACCCGGATTTCGCGGACGTCCCCCGCTACTATGACCGCAGCTGCCCCTTCTCCATCGAGGGAGGGGATATCCTGAACCTCAGCGAGCGGGTGCTGGCGGTGGGCATCTCCCAGCGGACCACCCCCGAGGCCATCGAGCTTCTGGCCCAGAACCTGTTCCAGGACCCCCGTTGCGCCGTGGACACCGTTCTGGCCCTGGACATCCCCAGCATCCGGGCCTATATGCACCTGGACACGGTGTGCACCCAGGTGGACCGGGACAAGTTCACCATCCATCCGGGGATCCTGGGGAGCCTGCGGATCTTTGAGCTGCGGCCGGGCAACGGGAAGGAGCCCCTCCGGGCCAGGGAGCTGGACAGCCCCCTGGCGGACACCCTGGCCAGCCGCCTGGGGCTGGAGCGGGTGACCCTGCTCCACTGCGGCGGCATGGACCGCATCGCCTCCGAGCGGGAGCAGTGGAACGACGGCTCCAACACCCTGTGCCTCGCGCCGGGGAAGGTGGTGGTCTACGACCGCAACTATATCACCAACCGGGTCCTGGAGGACAACGGCGTCCAGGTCCTGGCCATGCCCAGCTCGGAGCTGTCCCGGGGCCGCGGCGGCCCCCGGTGCATGAGCATGCCCCTGGCCCGCCAGCCCCTCTGAGCCCCGCCTGAGCCTGCATGTCAGGGGGATCCCCCCTGTGGCGATATCAACACTATTTCACAAAAGGAGAACATACTATGGGCGTCAACATTCGTGGCAGACACTTCCTGAAGCTTTTGGACTACACGCCGGAGGAGATCCGCTACCTGCTGGACCTGGCCAAGCAGTTCAAGGACATGAAGCGCAGCGGCGTGCCCCACCGGTACCTGGTGGGGAAGAACATCGTGCTGCTGTTTGAAAAGACCTCCACCCGCACCCGCTGCTCCTTCGAGGTGGCCGGGATGGACCTGGGCCTGGGGGTGACCTACCTGGACCCCGGCAGCAGCCAGATGGGCAAGAAGGAGAGCATCCCCGACACCGCCCGGGTCCTGGGCCGGATGTACGACGGCATCGAGTACCGGGGCTTTGACCAGCAGATCGTGGAGGAGCTGGCCAAGTACGCCGGTGTGCCCGTGTGGAACGGCCTCACCGACCAGTTCCACCCCACCCAGATGCTGGCGGACCTGCTGACCATCGAGGAGAAGTTCGGGCGGCTGAAGGGCCTGAACTTCACCTACATGGGGGACGCCCGGAACAACATGGGCAACTCCCTGATGGTGGCCTGCGCCAAGATGGGCCTGAACTTCACCGCCTGCGCCCCCAAGGAGCTCTTCCCCGCCCCCTGGCTGGTGGAGGAGGCCAGGAAGATCGCCGCCGAGAACGGCTGCACCGTCCGCCTCACCGAGGACGTGGCCGAGGGCGCCGGGAACGCGGACGTGATCTACACCGACATCTGGGTCTCCATGGGCGAGCCCGACGAGGTGTGGGAGTCCCGGATCCGCCTTCTGCGGAAGTACCAGGTGAACCGGGCGGTGATGGCCCTGGCCAAGCCGGAGGCCATCTTCATGCACTGCCTGCCCTCCTTCCACGACGAAAAGACCACCATCGGCGCCCAGATCGCCGAAAAGTTCGGCCTTCCCGAGATGGAGGTCACCAACGAGGTGTTCGAGTCCAAGCAGTCCGTGGTCTTTGACGAGGCGGAAAACCGGATGCACACCATCAAGGCCGTCATCTACGCCACCCTCTGCTGAGCTGTCCGAAGGGCCGCCGGCCCTCACCCCCCCCACACCCCCCACATACTATAAGGAGGAATACCATGCATTTTGACATGCCGGTCTACTGCCCGCCGGACTTTACCCTGCCCCAGTTCGTCAACGCCCCCGACGCCGCCTGGGCCCCAGCCGAAATGGACGGCGTGGCCCCGGACAACTACCACAGCACCTCCATGTACCCCGAGTACTTCAAGATCGGCGGGAAATGGGTCCTGGCCGAGGAGAGCCGCATGGACTCCAGCGTGGTCATCGGCGGCGACGGCCGCCTGTCGGTGGTGGAGAACCGGAACCTCCGCAAGGGGGACAAGGTGATCCTGGGCCGGACGGAGCGCTGCGAGGAGGGCATTTACATGCACTGCAACGGCTTCCGTGTCCCCGGGGAGCACACCGACGACCAGTTCGTGTTCCGCCAGGGCCGCAGCCGGGAGACCTCCTACGCCCGGGACTACGACCGGCTCTTCGAGCTGCTGCGCTACGAGCGGGAGCACGGGAACATCGTCTGGGTCATGGGCCCCGCCTTCGCCTTCGACGCCGACGCCCGGGCCGCCATGCAGTCCCTGGTGGAAAACGGCTACGCCCACGGCCTGCTGGCCGGCAACGCCCTGGCCACCCACGACCTGGAGGGTGCCCTGCTCCACACCGCCCTGGGCCAGGACATCTACACCCAGATCTCCCAGCCCAACGGCCACTACAACCACCTGGACGTGATCAACAAGGTCCGCCGCAGCGGCTCCATCCCCCAGTTCATCAGGGACTACGGCATTGACAACGGCATCATGTACAGCCTGGTCAAGCACGATATCCCCTTCGTCCTCACCGGCTCCATCCGGGACGACGGCCCCCTGCCGGAGGTCATCGGGGACGCCTACCGGGGGCAGAGCGCCATGCGGGCCGTGGTGAAGAAGGCCACCACCGTGATCTGCCTTGCCACCATGCTCCACACCATCGCCACCGGGAACATGACCCCCTCCTTCCGGGTCACGGCGGACGGCACCGTCCGGCCGGTGTTCCTTTACACGGTGGACGCCGACGAGTTCGTGGTCAACAAGCTCCTGGACCGGGGGAGCCTATCCGCCACCACGGTGGTGACCAACGTCCAGGACTTCATCACCATCGTGGCCAAGGGCCTGGGCGTGATGAAATAAAAACCGGGAGCCCCCATAGCCAAAAGCAGCCCCTGGCGGGAGACGGCGCCGTGCCGAACCCCGCCAGGGGCCTTCGTATGCCCGCCCTTATCCCGGGCCCTGGAGCTGGACCGTCCGCCGGAACTTCCCCGGGGTGGTGGACCGGAACCGGAGGAAATGGCGGCTGAGGGTCTTTTCCGAGTGGTAGCCCACCTCCAGAGCGATCTCCAGCACGGTCTTGTCCGTCTGGAGCAGCAGCTCCGAGGCCCGGTTCACCCGGACGAAATTCAGGAAATCCGAAAAGCCCATCTCCACCTGGTAGAGCAGGATACGGTTGAGCTCCCGGGGGGACATGCCGAAGCGCTCCCCCACCTCCCGGGGACGCAGGTCCTCGCTGTAATGGCGGTAGAGATAGGACACCAGGGCGTAGTACGCCCGCTTGTCCCGGATGCGGCAGAGGTTTCCCACCTTCTGGTAAGTGCTGCGGAACTCGTTGGCCCCCATGCCGATCCGGGCCAGGAACACCTTGCTGATGTGGGCGCTGTCCACAAAGCCCAGGATCTCCGCCAGCTCCTCCAGGGTGAAATCCGTGTAGAGGAGGTAGTTGATGGTCCGGCCCACCCGCATCTCATGGAGGAGGTCGAAAAAGGACAGGCCCGTGGTGCTGGTGATGTAGGCGCTGATGGCGGACTCGCTCATGAAGAAGATCCGGGAGAGCTGGGCCAGGGTGATCTTCTGCTGGAGGTGGCTGTACAGGTAGAGGAAGATCCCGCTGGGGTCCGTCCCCCTCCCCTCCGGCGGGGCCTCGGGGCGGCCCCGGGCCCGGAGGAAGGTGACGAGGATCTCCACCAGCTTGTTGGTGATGTAAAGGTTGCCCAAAGCCCCGGCGGCATCCCCCTCCCGGGGCGGCGGCGCAAAGGCCATGCCGATCTCGTCCCGGATCCGGAGGAACAGCGCCCTGGCCTCTTTCGCCGCCTCCCCGGCAAGGCCGATCACCGGGTCCTCCTCCATGGCCCGCAGCAGGGACAAAGGCCCCTTGCCCGGGTTGTACACCGTCTTGACAATCTCGTTGACGTTGTCGAAGCAGTAGGCCAGGACAAACAGGCGCAGGGGCTCCTCCACCGCCACGATATCCGTGATCTGCCAGGGCAGCACCGACACCAGGGTGCCGCCCTTCAGGGGATAGCGCCGGTTGTTCAGCGCCAGGGTCCCCGCCCCGCTGTCCACCCACCAGAACCGGGCCATGGGGTGGAGCAGGGGCGTGGTGGGGGCGGAGACCACCTCGATGTCAAAGCTGCAGATCTTGTTTTCATCCTGCATGGAGCCGTAGAGGCTCTGCATGGGTACCATCTCTGTCATGACGGGGCTCCTTTTTCCGGGAGAAGGGGATCGCCCGCCTCTCCCGCCTTATGTCTCCTATCCTTCCTGCCGCTCAAAGGATGTAAAGGTCATCCACTTTGCATTCTTCCACTTGGGCCCGGGGCCCTGCCACAAACACGGCCCCTTCCGCCGCCGCCCGGTCCAGGACCTCCGCCAGCTGGCGGAGATCCCGCTCCGACGCCGCCAGCAGCTCCCGGCGGAAGCGGCGGCGGGAGGCCGCCGTCTCTCCCCGGAAGTACCAGCCGTCCGCCATGCGCCCCTGGCGGCGGGGCAGCAGCGCCGGCTCCAGCTCCCCTACCGCGCCGATGATAAAGCCGGTAAGGTCCGGCTTCTCCCCGGCAAACCGCCGGAGGAAGCCGGCGGTCTGCCGGTAGCAGTCCAAGGACCGGGCCCCGTTGGGATCCCGGAAGGAGTAGAACGCCACGCTGCCGCTGTCCCGGGTCAGAAGACCCACGCCGTAGGCGCCGCCCTGGACCCGCACGGCGTTCCAGAGGTAGGCCAGGGAGGCCACCCGGCCGGCCACCCGCATACCGCCGGTACAGCGCCCGGCAAGGGGGCCCCCCAGCGCCGCGAAGGACACGTCCGCCGGGATCACCAGGCCCTCCCGGCGGATCCCCCAGGGCGCCACGCCGCCGGAGGCCCCGGCGGGGCCATCGGGCAGGGACTCGATCACCCGGGCCAGGCAGGTCATTCCCGCCTGCCCGGTGACGCTGGCCGTCAAACGGCCGCGGACGAAGATCCGGCGGCAGAGGGCGGCCATGGCCTCTCCCAGCCTGCCGGGATCGTCCTCCTTCTCCCAGTCCTTCAGCTGACGGCAGTAGGTGTAGCCGCCGGCGTGCTCCTGGGCCGCCCCCTCTGCGGTAAAGGCGGCGGTGACCCGGGTCATGGCGACGGCGTGGCCGTTGGCGAGTACGCCCTGCTCCGCCGCCGTCCGCGCCTGGAGCAGACGCTCCCGGATGGGGCCCGCCTGGGAAAAGTCCGTGGCGGTGAGTATGGCCGCCACCACCCCGGCGGCCTCCTTTTCCTCCTCCGCCAGGGCGCTGAAGGACGCGCACAGGCAGGTGCGGCAGCGGTCCGGCCGCTCCCGGTCGCCGTAGGCCTCCACGGTGAAGCTCACGTCCCCCAGGTGCCGCCGGATCTGCTTTTGCAGCGCCAGGGCGTCCCAGGGCCCGGCGTCCAGCCGGCCCAGGAGGGCGCAGAGAAAAGAGGCGACGGACAGCTCCGGGCCGGTCAGATCCCCCAGGTCGAAATACAGGTTCCAATAGCCGATGCCGCCGGTGGGCAGTATGTGCCGGAGCACCGTCACCCCCGCCAGGGCCGTCTCCTCCGTGGGGACGGTCTCCGGCTCCTCGGGGATGTCCGACAGGCGCAGCCGGGGCAGCGCCGCCAGGTCCTCCGGCCTGTCCGGGGCGCTCTGCCAGTCGTCCAGGCGCCGCTGCTGCTCCAGCAGGGCAGCCCGCCGCTCCTGATCCCAGCCCGCCTGGGCCCGGGCAAGGGCTTCCCGCTCCCGACGGCGCTGCTCCTCCCCCACCGTGTGGGAGGGCAGCAGCGCTGCCCGGCAGGTGTGGGGGTTGTCCAGCATCACCCGGCGCAGCAGCTCCTCGAACCAGCCCTGGTCCACCCGCCGGCCCAGCGTCTCCAGCAGGGGGCCCACCGTGAGCTCCTCCGCCGGATGGCCGCCGTACAGCCAGCTCTCCAGCACCTGCAGCCCAAGGCCCAGGCCCTGGGGAAAATAGCCGAAGTCCCGCTCCCGCATGTGGAAGGCCAGGTTGGCAAGGCTCGCCCGGACCTGTTCCCGATCCAGCCCCGTATCCGCCAGCTTCGTCAGGGTCTCCCGGACCAGGGCCTTCAGCTCCTCCGTCCGGCCCTCCTCCAGGTTCCGCACCGACAGCACCCCGTAGGGCTGGCGGATGCCGTCCATGACCCACATACTCACGTCCTCCCCCAGGCCGGCGGAGAGGATGCGGCGCTTGAGGGGCGCCTGGTTGCTGCCGCAGAGCACGTCCCCCAGGACCTGGAAGGCCGCCCGCTCCTCCCGGCAGGCGTAGTCCCCCAGGCCGAACCCCCAGGCAAAGCGGGCCTTCCCCGCGGTGGGCTCCGAGGAGGAGACCTCATAGAAGATCCGCCCCTCCCCGCCGTCCACCGGCCGCTGGGCCGGGATCTCCGTGGCGCAGGCCTGGCGGCGGTATGCCCCCAGGTACGTCCCGTCCAGCAGGGAGAGCACCTCCCCCACGTCCATGCCGCCGTCCAGGAAGATATAGGCGTTGGAGGGGTGATAAAAGCGGCGGTGGCTCTCACAGAACCCCTCGTAGGTCAGCTCCGGGATGTGGGCGGGGTCGCCGCCGGAGACGAAGCGGTAACAGGTGTCCGGAAACAGCCGCCGGTTCAGCTCCGCCTGCATGAGGGTGTCCGGCGAGGCCATGGCCCCCTTCATCTCGTTGAACACCACGCCCTTGTAGCAGGGCACCGCCCCCTCCCGGACCTCATAGTGCCAGCCCTCCTGGCGGAAGATCTCCGGCCTGCGGTAAAGCAGCGGATGGAGCACCGCGTCCATGTATACCCGGATGAGGTTGAGGAAGTCCTGGCGGTTGCGGCTGGACACAGGGTAAAAGGTCTTGTCCGGGAAGGTGATGGCGTTGAGGAAGGTGTTCATGGAGCTTTTCATCAGCTCCACGAAGGGCTCCTTCACCGGATAGCGCTCCGAGCCGCAGAGCACCGAGTGCTCCAGGATATGGAATACCCCGGTGTCGTCCCCGGGGGTGGTACGAAAGCAGATGCCGAAGGTCTTATTGTCGCAATCCCGGTCCAGCCACACCAGCCGGGCCCCGGAGGTCTGGTGCTCCATCTCGTACAGGCGGCCCCCCAGCTCCTCCAGCTCTGTTACGGAGCGGATCGTGAAATGATGGATGTGATCGTTGACAGTCATGCCCTGTCCTCCCTGCTGTATCGTTCGCCCGGGCGCGGCCCGGCCCTGTCGTTTTCTGTCACCCATTATACCCAATCTCCCCCGCCCATGGCAACCCCCGTTCCCGCCGAAATCCCGCCGGGGACCGGAGGGCCTTTCTCCCGCCGGACGGAAAAGCAAAGGAGGGCCGCGCCGTTATAAGCGGCGCGGCCCTCCTCTCCGGGAGCCGGTTCAGTCCCTCCGCCGGCACAGGCAGTACTGGTAAGGCCCCAGCTGCCGGCTGCTGCACAGGCCCTTCTCCCCGGTGATCAGATCCTCGAACTCCCCCTCCATGGCCTCCATATGGACGTCCTGAGGCTGGCCGGAGAAATTGAACAGGCATGCCAGGGTCTCCCCCTCCGCCCTGCGCACCAGGGCCAGGACCTGACGGTTGGCGGTGTCCCAGGTGGTGACCCAGGCGTCGGGCCCAAAGCATCTCTCTCCGGCCCGGAGCTTCTCCAGCTGGCGCAGGCCATCCCAGAGCCGCTGCTGGACCGTGCCGGCCTCCCTGCGCCGGGCGGCGTTGTCCCAGTTGAAGCGGGTGCGGTGGAGATTCCGACTGTCCTCCCGGCGGTCGGGGTCGTCGTGATACTCATAGCCGTTGAGCTGTCCGATCTCATCGCCGCTGGAGAGCATGGGGAACCCCGCCATGCACATCATGGCGGCATGCATCATGAGATCCCGCTGGATCCCCAGGGACACCTGCACCGCGTCCCCCTCGTAAAGGCCCTTCTCGATGCCGCAGAGGCTGGCGGTGGTGCCGCAGGTCCGGGCGTCCTGGGTGGCCGGGTTGTAGTTGTATCGCTCCCCCCGGGCAAAGCTGCCGGGGAAGCTGCCCTCGAAGAACTCATAAAGATACTTCTTGTGGATCACAGGGTCCATGCCGATGGTCTTTCCAAACGTCTCATTGAGGCCCCAGCCAATGTCGTCGTGGCAGCGAAGGTAGTTGACGAAGCAGCAGTGGGGGGGCAGGCTGTGGAGATCGTCCAGCTGCCGCTTGAGCTGCCGGACGTCGGCGCTGGCCAGGGCGCTCCACTGGGTGGCCATGGTGGAGGCATTGTACAGGAGATGGCACTCCGGCTTTTCCGCCGTCCCGAAATAGGGGGCCAGCTCCTTGGGGGCCATCACCACCTCCCCCTTCAGAATCACCGCGGGGCACACCGCCTCCACGATAAGGCGGATCATGCGCATGATGGTGTGGACCTGGGGGAGATTGCGGCAGGTGGTGCCCATCTCCTTCCACAGGTAGGGCACCGCGTCGATACGGAGGATCTCCACCCCCAGGTTGGCCAGGTGGAGCATGCTGCACACCATATCGTTGAATACCGCCGGGTTGCGGTAATTGAGATCCCACTGGTAGAGATGGAAGGAGGAGCAGACATACTTCCCCATCTCCTTCTGGTAGAGGAAGCTGCCCGGGGCGGTCTCAGGGAACACGTCGGGGATGGTCTTTTCCATCTCCCGCGGGATATCCGGGGTATCAAAGCAGATATAGCGGTCGATATACTCCTGCTCCCCCGCCTTGGCCCGCATGGCCCAGGGGTGGGTATCCGCCGTATGGTTGATGACAAAGTCCAGGCACAGGCTCATGCCCCGGCGGCGCATGGCGGCGGTGAGGCGGCTGAGATCCTCGTTGGTCCCAAGGGAGGGGTCCACCTGGTCGAAATCCTCCACGGCGTAGCCGCCGTCGTTGTCGGGGTGGGGCATTTTCAGAAGGGGCATCAGATGGAGGTAGGTGATCCCCTGCTCCCGCAGGTAGTCCAGCCGCCCCTCCAGCCCGGGGAGGTCCCCGGCAAAGAGGTCGGTATACATGGTCATCCCCAGCATCTTTCCCCCCCGGAACCAGCCCGGATCCTTCTCCCGTTTGGCGTCCAGCCGCCGCAGGCTCTGCTCCCGGCGGCGGTAGGCTCCCTCCATCCGCTCCAGAAGCTGCTCCAGCATGTCCCGCCGGTCGTACAGCTCCATGTACAGCCAAGCCAGCTCATCCCGCCTCTCCTGAAGGCGGCGCTCATATCCACTGGTCATCTCGTTACCCTCCTGATGGTCCGTAAGATCGCCGGCGTTCCGGCGCCGGGGCGTCCCTTTCCGGAAAGCCCCGCTCTTTCCTGTTGGTTTCTGAGAAAATCTGTGCTATAATGCGGATGTAATCCCAGCGACTCACGCCGGTCCCCGGGCCGGAAAAGCGGAGGTGATCCTGTGGACGAGCTTTCCTTCTCCATTTTTCCCAATGAGAATTTCCTGGACCTGCGGCTTTACCAATACGGCTGGGAGCAGTGCGCCCCCCTCCACTCCTTCGGCCCCTTTGTCCGCAACCACTTCCTGCTCCACTATGTGATCTCCGGCCGGGGCTTTCTGGATTCCACCGCCCCGGACGGCGTCACCCGGCAGTACGACCTGGAGGCGGACCAGGCCTTCCTCATTTGTCCCGGGCAGGTGAACACCTACTGCGCGGACCAGGAGCGCCCCTGGAAGTATGTGTGGCTGGAGTTCGACGGCCTGCGGGTGACGGAGTATCTGACCTACGCGGGCCTGGATGCCGCCCACCCCATCTATCTCCCCCAGAGCCCCGCCCAGGGCCAGGCCATGCGGGACATCATGCTCTACATCGCCGACCACTCCAAAGCCTCCACCCTTCACCTCATCGGCCACCTGTTCCTGTTCCTGGACGCGCTGATCCAGTCCTCTTCCACACGGCGCACCGCCTCCGGCGGGCAGCTGCGGGATTTTTACATCCAGGAGGCCATCACCTATATGGAGCAGAACTTCCAGCGGGACCTGACGGTGGAGGAGCTGGCAGATGTGTGCAAGCTCAACCGCAGCTACTTCAGCAAGCTCTTCCGGGAGAGCATGGGCTGCCCGCCCCAGGAGTTCCTGATCCGCATGCGGCTGTCCAAGGCCACGGAGCTGATGCGGACCAGCCGCGCCTCCATCGGCGATATCGCCCAGCTGTGCGGCTACCCCAACCAGCTCCACTTCTCCCGGGCCTTCAAAAAGCGTTACGGCGTCTCCCCCCGGGAATGGCGCACCGAAAATCAAGCGCATACGAAAGGCTGACTGCCCCAGGGCAGCCAGCCTTTTTCCTGCCCCTCACTCCGCCTCCAGCAGCAGCTGCAGGGACTGGTAGTCCCCCTGCGGCATGGGCAGCGGGTATCCCGCCGCCATCAGCGCGGCGCCGGAGTATGCCGCCTCCCCGTTGACCCGGTAGCGCAGCGCCGGGTCCAGGCCCTTCAGGCGCAGGGCCATGAAGGGCGGGGCGGCGAAGGTGGCTCCGGTGACCACGGACACCAGGGCCCGCCGCCGGTCCCGGGCCACATGGGCCCAGGCCGTATAGGGGCCGCCGTCGAAGGGGCTGCTCAGGCGGTAGTAATCCCCCTCCGCCACCAGGTCCCAGCATGCCTTGTACCGGCGGATCTGGCCGGCGATGGCCCGGCCCTCCTCCCCGGTGATCCGGGTGAGGTCCATCTCATAGCCCAGCACCCCCGACATGGCCACCACCCCCCGGGTCTCCAGAGGCGTGACCCGGCGGTTGGTCTCGTTGGGTACGGCGGACACATGGGCCCCCATCGTGCAGGCCGGATAGCAGAAGGAGGTGCCGTACTGGATCCGCAGGCGGTCAACGGCGTCGGTATTGTCGCTGCACCAGATCTGGGGGGTGTAGTAGAGCATCCCCCCGTCAAACCGGCCGCCGCCGCCGCTGCAGCCCTCGATCAGGATGTGGGGATAGTCCCGGCGGAAGCGCTCCAGCATGTCGTAGACCCCCAGGACATAGCGGTGGAATACCTCCCCCTGCCGCTCCGGAGGCAGGGCGGCGGACCACACCTCAGAGAGGCTGCGGTTCATATCCCATTTGAGATAGGTGATGTTGGCGCCGGAGAGGACCTGCCCCAGGGCGCCGTAGATATCGTCCCGGACCTCCCGGCGGGTGAAGTCCAGCACCAGCTGGCTGCGGCCCCGGGTGTAGGCACGGCCCGGGGCGCAGAGCACCCAATCCGGATGCTCCCGGTAGAGCCGGCTGTCCTCGCTGACCATTTCCGGCTCGATCCACAGGCCGAATTCCATCCCCAGAGCGTTGACCGCCCGGGCCAGGGACCCCAGTCCCCCGGGCAGCTTCTCCCGGTTCACCCACCAGTCGCCAAGGCCCCCCCTGTCGTTATTGCGGGTGCCGAACCAGCCGTCATCCAGCACGAACAGCTCCACGCCCAGCGGCGCGGAGGCTCGGGCCAGCGCCAGCAGCTTCTCCTCGTCGAAGTCAAAGTAGGTGGCCTCCCAGCTGTTGACCAGCACCGGCTTCCTTCCGGGGCGGTTGTCCCGGAGCAGCCGCTCCCGGATGGCCCGGTGGAACAGCTGGCTCATCCGGGCAAAGCCGCTGGCGGAACAGACCATGGCCGCCTCGGGGGTGGTGAACCCCTCCCCCGGCGCCAGGGTGTAGCAGAAGTGGTAGGGATGGATCCCCATGACCAGGCGGCTGCGCTCAAACTGGCTGCGCTCCGCCGCCGCCTCAAAGTTCCCGCTGTACAGCAGCATGGCCCCCCAGCACAGGCCGTGATCCTCTCCGGCGTCGCTCTCGCAGAGGACCACGAAGGGGTTGTGCTGGTGGCTGGAGGTGCCCCGGACGCTGCCCACGCTCTGGACGCCGGGACGCAGAGCCGCCCGGGCGGGGCAGCGCTCCATCACATGGCGTCCGTCAAAGGTGATCAGGTCCAGATCCCCCCGGGGCAGGTCCAGACACAGGGAGGCCGCACGGCACAGGCGTACCGCGGACTCCCCCCGGTTGACGATCCTGGCCGCCCGGGTAATGAGGTCGTACTCCTCGAACACCCCGTAGAGGAGCTCCACCTCCACCCGGGCCGTCTCGTCCCGGAGGAAAACCGCCAGCGTCTCTCCCCCCGCCCCATGGAAGGCCGGCAGGCCCTCCAGGGCATACTTTCCCTCCCGCAGCTCACAGCCGACGCAGCGCAGATCCGCCACGCGGCTGCCGTCGGCATGCACCAGCTCCAGGGAGGGCAGGCGGAAATCACCTACGCCGCAGGTGGAGTACTCCTGGGGCAGGGTGTCCAGGGAGTAGGTCCGGCAGTGGCCCGCCTCCCCCGGATTGGGGGAAAAGCCCCGGTCCGCCTCCCGGATGAGGTAGGACAGGTCGGCCCCGTCCACCCGGCCGCCGTAATAGGTGTGGAGCAGCACCCCCCGGTCATCCACCTTCATCTGGTAGGTGGTGGAGCGGGTATGGAGGGTGAACAGCCCCCGCTGTCTGTCAAGTACGATCATGGAGAAGTCCCCTTACACAATAATGTAGCTGCGGCAATTTTACTGGATTTTTCCCCGGGATGCAATACCCTCCGGCGATAAAGGACCGCGCCGGCCGTGCTGCGCCGCGCGTCCGGCCGCCGGCAGGCAGCCGCCCCGCAAAAGGGAGCAGCCCCAGCGTCGCCGGGCGGCGCCGGGGCTGCAGGAGAATGGGGAAATCGTCTGTTATTTGCCGCCGGTCATGGCCACGCCCTCGATGAACTGCCGCTGGAAGAACATATAGAGCACCACCATGGGCAGCATGGCCAGGAGGCTCCCGGCCATCAGCACCGGGAAGTTGGTGGAGAACTGGCCCCGCAGGGTGGCAAGGCCGGAAGAAAGGGTCATCATGTTCAGGTCGGAGTTCACCACCAACGGCCACATCAGGTCGCTGTAAGCGAACACCGCCGTGAACACGCACAGGGCCGCCACCGACGAGGAGGTCAGGGGGAACATGATCTTGGTGAAGGTCTGCCACTGGTTGCAGCCGTCCAGATAGGCGGCCTCCCCGATCTCATTGGGGATACCCATGTAGGCCTGGCGCAGGAAGAAGGTGCCGAAGGCGCTGACGATGCCCGGGAACACCAGGGCGAAAATGGTGTTGGCCATCCCCAGCTTGGCCACCATCTGGTACTGGGGGATAATGAAGATCTGGCTGGGGAGCATCATCTGAACGAGGACGATGGAGAAAAGGAGGTTCTTGCCCTTGAACTTGAGCTTGGCAAAGGCATAGCCCGCCATGGAGCTGAACGCCACGGCGCACACCACCCGGAAGAGGATCATAAGGCCGGTGTTGATGTACATGTTCAGGAAGGGCAGGCTCTTGACCGCCTCCACAAAGTTGTCCAGTATCAGCTGGGCGGGAAAGATGCTGGGCGGGATCTGCATGCTCTCGGACACGGTCTTGGAGCTGGTGAGGACCATCCACACAAAGGGGAAGATCATCACCACAGAGCCCAGGATCAGGAAGAAATACGTCAGGAAGGTGGACGTCCGCTTGGACTGTCCCAGGGATGTGGCTTTCATATGGCGTCCTCCTTAAATCTCGTAGTTGACCCACTTCTTCTGGCCGACGAACTGGATGATGGTCACAATGCCGATCAGCAGCACGGTCCAGATGACGATGGCGGAGCCGTAGCCCCGGCTGCCCGCCACGAAGGACTCCCGGTAGAAGAGGTACATCAGGCTCTGCACGCTGGTGAGGGCGGGGTTGGTGTCCTCCACCATCATATAGATGAGGTCGTAGACCTTCATGGAGGCCATCAGGCGCATGATGAGCACCACGAACAGCGTGGGCGAGACCATGGGCAGCGTGATGCGGAAGAACTGGGTCACCTTGCCGGCCCCGTCGATGGAGGCGGCCTCGTAGTAGGACTTGGAGATGTTCTGCAGGCCCGCCAGCAGCAGCACCGCGTCGTAGCCGATGGCGCTCCAGATGGCCACGATGGCGCAGGCGATCATCACCACCTTGGAGTCGGTGATCCAGCTGATGTGGGTGCCGAAGATCTGGTTGAGGATGCCGTACTCGCTGTTGAAGATCCACCGCCAGACCATGGTCACCGCGGCGGGGGCGCAGATCATGGGCAGGAAGAACACCGAGCGGAAGAAGCCCTTGCCCTTGATCTTGGCGTTGAGAAGGATGGCCACCAGCAGGGACAGGAACAGCCCCACGGGCACCGTCAGGATGCAGAAATAGGCGGTATTCCAGGTGGCCTTCCAGAAGTCCGGGTCCTGGAACATGTTGACGTAGTTTTCAAAGCCGATGAACTTGTAGTGGCCAAAGCCCAGGTGCTCGCAGAAGCTGGCGTACAGCGTCTGGATAAAGGGCCACACGTTGAGGATCAGCAGGCCCGCGATGGTGGGTCCCACCATGAACCAGCCCCAGTTCTGCTCCCGCCGGGCGGCGGCGGAGAGCCGGATCGCCTTTTTGCGCATGTCTTACCCCTCCTCTCAGGAATCGGCCAGCTTTTTGGCCGTCTCGGTATTGATGAGCTCCTGGATCTGATCCAGCCCGGTATCGATATCCACCGAGCCGTTGTAGATGCTGGTCATGATGTCTACCACGCCGCTCTTCCACTTGGGCCGGGCCGCGTTGTTGACGTACTGCACGCAGTAGTCGAACTGGCTCATAATAGCCTCCAGGTCCAGCTGGTAATCGAACTTGGAGAAGGCGCTGATCCACGTCTCCTCCAGCCCCTCATAGGCAGGGATGGCGGCGCCGGACTCGCCCTGGATCCGCTGGGCCTCCTCGCCGGCAAAATAGGTGAGCACGTCCAGGGCCACCTCCAGGTTTTTCCCATGGGCGCCGGTGGCGTAGGTCAGGCCGTTGGAGATGGTGGCCCGGCCGTCGCCGCTGACCGGATCAGGCGCGGCGGGCAGCACCGCGATGTCCCACTTGCCCACCATGTCGGGGTAGTTGTTCATCTCGGAGAGCAGGTTCCAGCTGCCCTCCAGGAACATGGCCCCCTTCTCCGAGAAGAAGGCGGTGCCGGGGCTGGTCTCGGCAAAATAAGCCTGGTTGGGGCACCAGTCGTTGCCCTGGAGGCCCACATAGTACTTCACCGCCGCGCGGGTGGCCTCCTGATCGAAGCCGCCCCGGGTCTTGTCCTCGGTGAGGATGCAGCCGCCGTTTTGATAGACGAAATTGTGGTAGCCCAGCTGCTCGTCGTTATAGGCCATGTAGCCGTAGTTGCCGGTGGCGTCGTAGATGGCCTGAGAGGCGGCCTCCAGGTCATCCCAGGTCCAGCTCTCGTCGGGGTAGGCCACCCCGGCGGCGTCGAACATCTCCCGGTTGTACACCAGGCAGATGTTGTCCTTGTCCTTGGGCACGCCATACATCCGCCCGTCGGAGCCGGTGGCGTTGCTGATGGAGATGTCGCTGTAATGCTCCTCATAGGGGAAGAGGTCCGTGACATCGGCCAGCATGCCGAACTCAGAATAGTACAGGATCTGGTCGGTATGCATCCAGAACAGGTCCGGCATGGTGTTGCTCTCGGCGGCGGCCTCCAGCTTGGTCCAGTACTCGCTCCAGCTGGTCACCTGCACCTCGATGACCACGTCGGGGTTCTGGGCGGTGTAGGCGTCGCACATGGCCTGCATACCGTCACGCTGGGCCACGTCCCAGATCTGAAAGGTGAGGTGGGTCTTGCCGTCCGAGGCCCCGCACCCGCTCAGGGACAGCAGCAGCGCCAGCGCCAGCACTGCTGCCAGGATACCAGGTTTCCTTCTCATAACTCCACTCCTCTGCTGCGTTTTTCCGTCTTTTCCCGGTAAAAGTCGGAATCTTGATAAAAAAAATATACCTCCTGGCCGGAGGCTTTGTAAATGGACTGGCACACCTGAAATATACCAGAATGTCATATAATCCCCCATCTATGCATATTGCCTCACATTTTGGTATATTTTTAGTATTTTCGTTAAAGTCTCACATAGCAACTAGCTATTTTTTGTAGGAATATCTAAATTCAAGCTGTCAGGAACGCCGCAACTCCGGTCTGTCATTCCGGACCGCCCCCTTTCTCAACCGGGCGATATCCGCATTTATATATCCTAATGTGCAATCTCCCCGCCAAGGGAGCGGCGAAAGGCGGCGGCACGGGCCCCCACCCGCCCTTCCCGGCGCGGGCCGCTTTTCCCTATTGAAACCGCCGCAGCGCCATGGTAGACTGGTGGCATCAAGGGCGCGCCGCCTCCGGGGCGGGGCGCGGAAGGAGGCCAGTCGTGTTTTTCCGCAGCAATTTTGAGGAGCCGGGGCCCGGCACCGACCAGGAGCCCCCGGAGAAAACCGGGCCTTCCCGCTTCTTTGAGATCCTCCAGGCGGAGTGCGGCAGGCTTATCAAGGTAAACCTCCTATTTCTGCTGGGCTGCCTGCCGGTGGTCACCATCCCCCTGTCCCTCTGGGCCATGAACCAGGCGGTTCGGGGCATGGTCCTGGACCAGCCCGCCGGCTCCTTCGCCCACTTCCGCTCCGCCTTCTGCCAGCGGCCCGGGCGTTCCTACGCCGCCTTCTTCCTGGTGGCGGCGCCTTTGGCCCTTTCCGGCTACGGGGCCCTGTTCTACCTGCGCTATGCGGCAGCCAACCTTCTTGCCTTCCTGCCCTTTATGCTCTGCTCCACAGTTTTTCTGGCGACCCTTTTGGCGTCCCCCTATTTCTACGGCATCCTCTCCTCCGGGGCGGCGCTGCCCGCGGCGGCCCGCCTGTCCCTGGCCCTGGGGGTAGCCAGGCCCCTGCGGGCCGTGCTGGCCGTCCTCTTCGGCTACGGGCTGGCCGCGGCGGCGGTGCTGGCCTTTCCCCTGAGCCTGATCTACCTGCTGCTCATCGGCTTCTCCCTGCCCTGCCTGCTGGCCAACTTCTTCGTCCGCACCGTCCTGCGGCAGTACGGCGGCTCCTGACAGCGGCAGCCGGCGTCTCTCTGAAAAATACGGGGCGGCCCCTCGATCTTAGATCGAGGGGCCGCCTTTCTTTGTCGGGCTTCCCTTCCCCTGGCTCCGTTTCCCGTCAAGGCTCCGCCTTGGCGGCCTCCGGCAGGGTCTTGACCGCGAAGAGGAAGTATAGGATATGGAACGCCCACACGCAGCCCAGGATGATCCGCCCCACCGCCACGGCGTGCATCATCAGAAACCCGATGCTCATGAGCGCCGTCACCGTGACCATGACCCGGATCTTTGCCCTGCGGGTCATGCCGCGCCCGGCCACAAAGTCCGCCAGGTTCTCCCGATACAGCCTGGTCCCCTTGAACCAGGCGTCCAGCTTCTCGCTGCTGCGCCCGAACCCGAAGGCCGCCAGCAGCAGGAAGGGGAAGGCCGGGAGCATGGGCAGCGCCGCCCCCACCGCCCCCAGGGCCAGGCCCAGGAACCCCAGGCACAGGTAGAGGAGCTTTTTGATCTTCATTTTCGGTTTCCTCCTTGCTTTCTCTCTTTCAGCGTCTCGATCCCGTGGCGCACCGCCATCACCGGGTGGAGCAGCAGCATCCGGGGCCCGGAAAAGCGCATCACTTCCCGGATCCGCTCCCGCATCTCCGGCTTATAGCAGTGGACCCGGCAGTTGGAGCAGAAGGTCTTGCTTTCCATGAAGGGGCACTTGTCGCTGCGCAGCCGGGCGTAGGCCTCCAGCTCCGCGCAGGCGGGGCAGAGCCCCCGGCGGGTGCGGTGGCGCCGCCGGCAATAGAGGGCGATCATGGCGGAGACCACCGCCTTCTCCCGCTCCCGTTTGGTCTGTATATCCATCAGCTCACCCTCCCGTGCTCCACCGACCAGACCTGGTCCGCAATGCGCATGGTAGACGCCCGGTGGGACACCAGCACCACCGTCCTGTCCCCCCGCTCCTCCCCCAGGGACCGCAGGATCACCGCCTCGTTGAGGCTGTCCAGGTTGCTGGTGGGTTCGTCCAGCAGCAGCAGGGGCCCGCCGTGGAGAAAGGCCCGGGCCAGCCCGATCCGCTGCCGTTCGCCGCCGGACAAGGTGTCCCCCAGCTCCCCTACCGGGGTGTCATAGCCCCTGGGCAGGGAGGCGATGAACCCATGAAGGGACGCCTTCCGGCAGGCCTCCTCGATCTCGGCGTCGGAGGCGTCCAGCCGGGCCACGCGGATGTTGTTGCGGATGGAATCGTGGAAAAGATGGGTCTCCTGGGTGACATAGCTCTCCATAGCCCGCAGATCAGCGGTATTGATCTCCCCCACCTCCCGGCCGGAGATCTCCACCCGCCCCTGCTCCGCCTCCCAGAAGCGCATGAGGAGCTTGAGAAGGGTGGATTTGCCGCTGCCGCTGCGGCCGGACACGCCTACCACCGCTCCCCGGGGGATCCGGAGGGACACGTCCTCCAGTACGGCCTCGCCGCCGTAGGAGAAGGTGACGCGCCGGACCTCCGCCCGGGTGAAGGCCGTCTCCGGCCGCCCGCTCACCTCCTCCACCAGCGGGGCCTCCTCCAGGATGTCCAGCACACGGTTGCCGGCGGCAAGGGTGTGCTGGAGCGTGGATCCCAGGTTGGCCAGGGCCACCACCGGGCCGAAGGAGCTCATCAGGGCCACGACGGCGACCACCGCTCCCTCAAACCCCAGCCGCCCCTCCCGGCAGAGGAGGGCGGCGGAAAAGAGCATCAGCAGGTCGAACGTCAGGAGCAGGAGCTGGGTGCCGGCCGCGTTCCTCCCGGCGGTGCGCTTTATCCGCTCCTCATCTGCGGCCAGGCCCCGGGTGCGCTCCGCCAGCTCCGCCAGGCGCCGGGCGCCGCCGCCATATTGCAGGGTCTCCGGGAGGCCCCGCAGGCTGTCCAGCATAAAGGCGGACAGGGCTCCCGCCTGCCGCCGGAAGCGCAGCGCGTCGCCGCCGCCGGCCCGGGCGGTGAGCAGCGGGACAAGGATCCCCACCGTCCCATAGGCCGCCAGGGCCAGCAGCCCCAGAAGGACGTGGCGGCGGCCGATAAACAGCGCCATGATCCCGGAGAAAAGGGCGGCGATGGCCACCGGGGACACGGTGTGGGCATAGAACACCTCCAGCAGCTCGATATCCGAGGTGATCACGGCGATCAGATCCCCTTTGTCCCTTCCCTCCAGCTTGGCGGGGGCCAGCCGCCGCAGGGCACGGAACACACGGTCCCGGATAAGGGCCAGCAGCTTGAAGGCGATGTAGTGGTTGCAGGACTGCTCCCCATACCGCAGCAGGGCCCGGAGCACCGCCATGGCGGCGGCGCCGGCAAACAGCGCCGCCAGGGGCAGCGGCGCGGGCAGCCCGGCCGCCCCCAGTACGCCGAAGGCGCCGAAGATCGTGATGAACGCGGCGCACAGATGCCCCGCAAGGCCCATGGCCACCGCCAGGACCATATAGCCCGCCAAGGGCCGCACCAGGACGACCAGCCTGGCCATGACCGCAAGGCCGCTGCGCTTCTTCATGCTCCTGCCGCCTCCTTCCCATACTGCTCCAGGGCCTGCTGGACCTTCCACAGCCCGGCATACCGTCCGCCCGCCGCCAAAAGCTCCCCATGGCGGCCGCTTTCCGCTACCCGTCCGCCCTCCAGCACATAGAGCCGGTCCGCCCCCACCACGTTGGCCAGGCGATGGGAGATCAGGATGATGGTCTTTTTCCCAGCCAGGGCCAGGATCTGCTCCATGATGTCCGTTTCACTCTCCACGTCGATGTTGGAGGTGGCCTCGTCAAAGATATACACCGGGCTGTCGTGGAGCAGGGCCCGGGCCAGGGCCAGGCGCTGGCGCTGGCCGCCGGAGAGGTTGCCCCCCTTCTCCTCCAGCGGAGTATCCAGCCCCCGCTCCCCCCGGAGAAAATCCGCCAGCCGCACCTGCTCCAGCACCTGCCACAGCGTCTCCTCCCCAGCCCCGGGCGCGGCCGGCAGCAGGTTCTCCCGGACCGTCCCCTTGAAGAGATAGCTGTTGTGGGAGATATAGGTGAGGTTCTCCATCAGGCTCTCCTCCCTGATGGCCGCCAGGTCCGTCCCGCCCACGGTCACCGTCCCGCCGTAGCCCCGGACCCGGCCCATGAGGATGGCCGCCACCGTGGACTTGCCGCAGCCGGACTCCCCCACGATGGCAGTGAAGCTGCCCTCCGGGAACGTCATGGTCACATCCCGCAGGACGGCCCGGTCCGGCTCATAGGCAAAGGAGACGCCGGAGAGGCGGATGGTCCTGTCCCCGGGCACCGGCTCCGTCCGCCGGGGCGGCTCCTCCGCGTCCAGGATCCGGAAGATCTTCTCCGCCGCCGCCATGCCGTTCATGGCCACATGGAAATAGCTGCCCAAAAGCCGCATGGGAAGGAAAAAATCAGCGGCCAGCAGGAGGATGAGCAGCGCGCCGAAAAGATCCGTGCCGCCGGAGCGCAGCTGCGCCGCCGCCAGGATCAGCCCCGCCGCCGCGCCGCCGTAGGCCACCAGGTCCATGACGGTGATGGAGTTGAGCTGCATGGTCAGTACCCTCATGGTGATCCTGCGGAACTCCTCCGACGCCCGGTTCATCTCCTCGTTTTTATAACCGTCTGCCTGATAGATCTTCAGGGTGGTCAGCCCCTGCAGGTTCTCCAGGAAGGTGTCCCCCAGGGCCGTATAGCGGTCCCAGTACCTGCCCAGCAGCTTCTTCGCCCAGGTCTGCACCGCCGCGATGGAGACGGGGATCAGCGGCACGCACGCCAGCAGCACCGCCGCCGCCGGCACATTGACGGGCCAGAGCACCGCGAAAAGCGTCGCCGGCGCCAGCAGGGCGTAAAAAAACTGGGGGAGATACTGGCCGAAATACACCTCCAGCTGCTCCACCCCCTCTACGGCCACCTGCACCGCCTCGCTGGTGGAGACCTTCTCCTGATAGGCGGCGCCCAGCTTCAGGAGCTTCCGATACAGCATGTCCCGCAGCTTCCCCTTCACCGCGCGGCCGGCAAGGTAGCTCATCCGCGCCGCCCCCAGGCCGCAGGCAAAGCGGCAGGCCAGGGCCACGGCGGCAAGGCCGGCGGTACGCAGCAGCCCGGCCGCCTCCGGCCCCCTCCCATACAGGCTCTCCAGCAGCCGGCATACCAGCGCCATCAGGAAGATATTGGCCAGCAGGGACGCCCACTGGAACAGTACGCTGCCCGCCACATATTTCCTGCTCTCGCTTACCGCCGCGATCAGCCGCTTGTTGATCATCCTTCCTCCCCCTTCCGCGGACCGGATGCCCGCCAAGATGTTAGAATTAACTAACTTATGAGGAAAAACTGCGGTTAGCGGATGCTAACCTTTTGTCAGGATATCATTTCCACTGCTGTTTGTCAAGTCCAACCCGCCCTTTTTCACCGCTTTCCCCTGGTTTTTACAGGAAAAGCGCTTCTCCCCGGAGCCCGCGCCGGCCGGGCCCCTCTCCCTCTTGACCGCCGGGGCGAAACATGATACCCTGGCCTTACTACCTCGGCAACGATAGGAAGGGAGACTGCCATGACATTTGCGGAAATGTTCGCTCAGGCGAAAGCGCTGCTGGCATCGGCCGACGCCAGCGGGATCCATGAGCACCTGGCCTACCAGTTCAACGTCACCGGCGCGGCCCAGGGCGTCTTTTACATCGAAGTGAAGGACGGCGCGGTTTATGTGGAGCCCTACGAGTACCACGACCGGGACGCCATGTTCACCTGCTCTGCCGAAACCCTCTTCAAAATCGCCGGCGGAAAGACCGACCCGGTGGCGGCGGTGCTGCTGGGGAAGCTGAAGGTGGAGGGGAACATCGACAAGGCCCTCAAGCTCAAGGAGCTGCTGGCCGCCAAATGATCCCTGTTTCAAAGGAGCGCCCCCCGGACCCAGTCGGGTCCGGGGGGCGCTCCTTTGCTGGCACTATTTCTCTTTTTCCTCAAACAGGTAGTCCTTGCGCTCCAGGGTGAAGCCCTGGCCCCGGACCTCCTTGATCTGGGTAACGGTGATGAAGGCCCCGGGATCCACAGAGTGGATCAGCTCCTTGGCGGCATACAGCTTCCGGGGCGGGATCACGCACAGCACGCCCTTGCGCTGCCGCTCGGCGATGCCCGTCTCGATGAGCACCATGGTGACCCCCGCCCGGAGCTCTCCCAGGAGCCTGCGCCGGATCTCCTCAAAGCGGTCGGACACGGCAAAGATCTGGATCTGGGACTGGCCCAGGAGTATGACCTGGTTGAGGGCCACCGACTCCACCACCAGGAGGACCAGGCCATAGAGGATCTGCTCCGGCTGGGAGAAGAGGGCCTGCCCCCCCAGGATCAGGAAATCCACGATATACACGAACACGGAGACCGGCAGGTGGAACCACTTGTGGAGCACCAGGTTCACCACATCGGTGCCGCCGGTGGAGGCGCCCACCCGGATCACCATGCCCACGGCGATGCCGATGAGCCCTCCGGCGAAGAGGGCTGAGAGCAGCGGGTTGTCCGTCAGGGAGTCGATCCCCGGGATCCGCTGCACCACCCCCAGCAGCAGCGGGTAGAGCAGGGAGCTGCCCACGGTGGCGAAGAAAAACCCCTTTCCCAATACGATATAGCCCAGCAGCAGCGCCAGCAGGTTCAGCACCAGCACGTTCAGCGCCACATCCGTATCCAGGAAATGGCCGACCAGGATGCCGATGCCGGTGGCGCCGCCCATAATGATGTCGTGGGGCACCACAAAGGCCGCGATGGTAAAAGCCAGGATGGTGTTGCCCAGCAGGATGCTGGCACAGGTCCACAGGACCTTCCCCACCCGCGTTCCGGAATGGTTCAACATACGCTCCCCTTCTCCTCTTCCGTATTCCCAGCCGCGCCGGGGGATCTGTGTCGTATGCGCCGTCCCGGGACGCGTCCATTCCCCCCGGGGGAGCGGCGCCTTTTTATTATACCGGAGGGACCGGCCCTTTGGCAATAGCCACCTCTCCGTCTCTGGTGAAAGCGCCCCGGGGCCCCTCCGCCCCCGCTCCGTCAGCCCCCTTTCCCGGCGGGACGCCCTGCCGGTCCAGCCGGTGACCGATTTTTATTGTTGACAAATCAACATTTTCTTGCTACAATCCGGCTCGTTGATTTCTCAACAACAAGAGGGGTGCCGTATGGTCGATCGCTTTGCGCAGTTCACCGGCGCGGTTTTGGAGCTGCACCGGTGCATCAACAGGATCAAGGAGGCCGAGATGGCGGAATGGGGGCTGCGGGGCAGCCACGTCATGTGCCTGTACTACCTGGGCCGGTACGAGGAGGGCCTCACCGCGGCCCAGCTCACCGCCCTGTGCAAGGAGGACAAGGCCGCCGTCTCCCGCACCGTCAGCCAGCTGGCGGAGCGGGGGCTGGTCTGCCGGGTCCCCTCCGGGGCCGGCAGCGCCTACCGGGCCGCCCTGTGCCTCACCGGCCAGGGGAAGGACCTGGTCAGCCGCATCAACCGGAAGATCGAAGGGGTCCTCTCCTGCAGCAGCCGGGGGATCCCCGACGAAAAGCGGGACGATCTCTACCGCTCCCTCCAGGTGATCCTGGAAAACCTGGAGCGGTATGTGGCCCAGAAGGAGGAGGGCCTCCCCTCCCCAGAAGGCGCCCCCATATCAGGAAAGAAGGAATCTGAAGCATGAAAAAAGGGCTCAAAATCGCGGCCGGCGTGCTGGCCGGCCTTGTAGCAGCCGCCGCCATCGCCGTGGCCTGCCTGTGGGGCAACGAGATCCGCACCCTCGCCTCTATCAAGGAGCTGGCGCCCTCCAACGACGAACACCGGGACGGCGCGGTGTATGAGATCACCGTGGCCGGGGACTACTACTTCGACCGCTTCCTGGAGGAGGGCGGCGCTTCCAGCGACACCCAGCTCATCTCCTTTATCACCGGCTGCATCGGCAAGGGGATCATCCCCCTGGAGATCCAGGAGTCCAGCATCTCCTGCTCCTCCTTCACCGCCGTGACGGAGGAGGGCGACCGGGTGTTCGGCCGCAACTATGACTTTGACAAGACCAACACCGCCATCGTCTACACCAACCCCGGCAACGGCCGCCATGCCTCGGTGTCCACCGTGGACCTCCAGTTCCTGGGCGTGGATCCCGACGCCGGCGTCACCGGCCTTATGGACAAGTTCCTGTGCCTGGCCGCCCCCTACGCCCCCCTGGACGGCGTCAACGACGCCGGGGTCAGCTGCGGTATCTATATGACCTATCAGGGGGAGGAAACCGTGGCCACCGACCAGCAGACCGACAAGCCGGACATCACCTCCACCACCATGCTGCGGATGATCCTGGACTACGCCTCCACCGTGGACGAGGCCATCGCCCTGGTGGAGCAGTACGACCTCCACGACTCCGCCAACACCTCCTACCACTACATGGTGGCCGACGCCCAGGGCAACAGCGCCGTCCTGGAGTGGGTGGCCGGCACCGACAGCACCGACAACGACGGCTCCGCCCGGCAGCTCAACGTGATCCGCAACGACCCCGCGGAGAACTTCCAGTGCGTGACCAACTTCATCCTCACCCCCGGCTACTACGAGGAGGGAGATGAGATGGGCGGCAAGGACCGCTACGACCTGCTCACCGCCACCCTGGCGGAGACGGGCGGCACCGTGGCCGACGACCAGGCCGCCATGGACGTGCTGTCCTTGGTGGGCCGGCGGACCTGGGTGGTGGACGGCGACCACACCCAGGGCACCACCGTCCACAGCGTGGTCTACAACCTCACCGACTGCACCGCCCTCTGGGTAGGCAACGAGCACTACGGGGAGGACGCCTATACCTTCCATCTCCAGACCCCCTGACTCCCGCCTATCCCGCCCCGCCGCCGGCATATTGCCGGGGCGGGGCTTTTGTTTTTCCTACGCTCCCTGCCGGCAGGGCCGGCTGCCGCCCCGATGGCGCGCCGTCCCCCCGGCCGGTTTTCCCGCCGCCGGGCATTTTCCCTCTCCCGGAGCGCGGCCATTTGTGGTATACTGAGAAAACAGCGGGGCCCCTTAAGCCACAGCTAAGCCCCGGGTGATACCCTTTTCCCATGGAGGTGAGCGCTTTATGAAGCTCCTGTACGCAGAGGATGAGGTGAGCATGTCCGAAGCGGTGGTGGACATCCTGACCTATCACAAATATATTGTCGACGCCGTGTACGACGGCGCGGAGGCCCTGGCCTACGCCCAGGCGGAGACCTACGACGGCATCATCCTGGACATCATGATGCCCAAGCTCAGCGGCCTGGAGGTCCTCCGGCAGCTGCGCTCCGGCGGCTGCCGGACCCCTATCCTGCTGCTCACGGCCAAGGCGGAGGTGGAGGACCAGATCCAGGGCCTGGACCTGGGGGCGGACGACTACCTCCCCAAGCCCTTCCCCATGGACCTGCTGCTGGCCCGGGTCCGTGCCATGCTCCGGCGGCGGGAGGCCTTTACCCCCACCGCCCTCACCTGCGGCAACCTGTCCCTCAACCAGCAGAGCTGTGAGCTCTCGGCCAACGGCCGCTCCTTCGTGCTGCCCAGGCTGGAGTACCAGCTCATGGAGCTGCTGCTCCTCAACAAGGGGATCTACCTCTCCACCGAGGACCTGCTGGTGAAGGTATGGGGCTATGACACCGAGGCGGAGCTGGGGACGGTGTGGGTGTATATCTCCTACCTGCGCAAGCGCCTGTCCGCCCTGGACGCCAACGTGGCCATCACCGCCAAGCGGGGCGTGGGCTACACCCTGGAGGTGACGGCATGATCCGCTCCCTCCAGCGGCGGTTGGTCACCACCGCCATGACCGCCATCACCGTCCTGCTCCTCCTGCTGCTGGGAGGCATCAACATCGCCAACATCGTCATCGTGGGCGGCGAGATCGACCGGACCCTCCATGTGGTGGCCCAGGGGGACCTCAGCGCCGGAGGTTTTGCCCCGGCGGCGGACGCTCTCGCCCCCCGCCCCGGCGGGATGGCGCCGAAAAATGACTACGACACCTTTTTGTCCGCCAACTTTTTCGTGGTGCGCTTCGACCCCAGCGACGCCGCCGTCTACACCGACGTGAGCCGCACCTCCGCCGTGACGGAGGAGGAGGCCCGGGCGCTGGCCGCCCAGGCCCTGGACGGGGACAGCGACAGCGGCCGCTCCGGCCGCTTCCGCTACCTCATCCAGGACGTCCCCGGCGGCAGGGGAAAGACCGCCGTGTTCCTGGACACCTCGGCGGAGCGGTTCTCCTATCTCCGGGTGCTGCTCCTCTCCGGCGCCGCCGGGCTGGTCTGCTGGGGCTGCATGCTGGCCCTGGTGATCCTCCTCTCCCGGCGGGCCATCCGTCCCATCGCCGAGAGTCTGGAGAAGCAAAAGCAGTTCGTGACCAACGCCGGCCACGAGCTCAAGACCCCCCTGGCCATCATCCAGTCCAACACGGAGGCCCTGGAGCTCTACAACGGGGAGAGCAAATGGAGCCGGAACATCAAGGAGCAGATCCTCCGCCTCAGCGGGCTGATGGAGAACCTGCTGGCCCTGGCCCGCATGGACGAGGGGGCCGTCCAGCCCCGGGCGGCGGACTTCTGCCTGAGCGACCTCCTCGCCGAGGCGGCCGCCCGCTTCGCCCAGCCCATGGAGGCCCGGCGGCTCTCCCTGGAGTCTGAGATCGCCCCCGGCGTCCATCTCCACGCCGACCCCCGCCAGATCGAGCAGATGATCTCCCTCCTGCTGGACAACGCGGTGAAATACGCCGACGAGGGGGGCACGGTGTGCCTCCGCCTGGCCGAAACCGACCGGCAGGTGGTGCTGGAGCTGGAGAACACCTGCCCCTCCCTCCCCGCCGTGCCGCCGGAAAAGCTCTTCGACCGCTTCTACCGGGGGGACGGCGCCCGGACCCAGAAGAGCGGCGGCTACGGCATCGGCCTTTCCGCCGCCCGCTCCCTGGCCCAGGCCAACCGCGGCTCCCTCCGCGCTGACTATGTGCCTCCCCGCCGCATCCGCTTCACCGCGAGATTCTGATCCTTTCCCCCTTCCGGGACGCCGCGCAGACGCGCGGCGTCCCCTTTTTTGCTTCTAAACTCCTTCTAAGGTTGCCGCCCTATCCTTTCCACAGCGAACAGAAAGGAGGCGCCCCATGGACTATCGCCATGAGTGGAAGCACGAGATCGGCTACCCGGACCTGCTGGCCCTCCGCCGCCGGCTGGCGGCGGTGATGGACCCGGACCCCCACGCCGCAAACGGCAAATATGACATCCGGAGCCTGTATTTCGACAACCTGGCGGACAGGGCCCTGCGGGAAAAGCTGGACGGCGTCAACGGCCGGGAAAAGTTCCGCATCCGCTGCTACAACGGCAGCGCCGCCCTGCTCCTGCTGGAAAAAAAGGGCAAAATCAACGGTCTTTGCCGCAAGGAGCAGGAGTCCCTGTCCCGGGAGGAGGTCCGCCGGATCCTCCGGGGGGACATGGCCCCGCCCCCGGCGGGCAGGCCCCTCCTGACGGAGCTCTGCCGGAAAATGGCCCTCCAGGGGCTCCGCCCCCGGACCATCGTGGACTACACCCGGGAACCCTTCGTCTTTGGGCCGGGGAACGTCCGGGTCACCCTGGACCACCACATCCGCACGGGCCTCGCGGGCACCGACCTTCTGGACCCGGAGTGCGTCACCATCCCGGTCCGGGGGGACCCCATCATCCTGGAGGTGAAGTGGGACGCCTTCCTCCCTGCCGTGATCCGGGACATCGTCCAGGTCCCCGGCACCCACACCTCCGCCTACTCCAAATACGCCGCCTGCCGCGTCTTTGGCTGAGCGGCCCCATTCTATGAACAGGAGCGTATCCACCATGACCTTTCAGGACATCTTCAAATCCAGCTTCCTTGAAAACATCAGCAGCGTCTCCCTGCTGGACATGGCCATCGCCATGGCCCTGGCCTTCGGCCTTGGCCTTTTCATCTTCCTCATCTACAAAAAGACCTTTGCCGGGGTCATGTACTCCTCCAGCTTCGGCGTGACCCTGGTGGCCCTGACCATGATCTCCACCCTGGTGATCCTGGCGGTTACCTCCAACGTGGTGCTGTCCCTGGGCATGGTGGGCGCCCTGTCCATCGTCCGCTTCCGCACCGCCATCAAGGAGCCCCTGGACATCGCCTTCCTCTTCTGGGCCATCGCCGTGGGCATCGTCCTGGCGGCGGGGATGATCCCCCTGGCCGTGTTCGGCAGCGTCATCATCGGCGTGGTGCTGCTGCTCTTCGCCAACCGAAAGTCCCATGTGAACCCCTACATCGTGGTCCTGCGCTGCGAGGGCCACGACAGCGAGGTGATGGCCACCGAGTTCCTCAAAAAGCAGGTCCGCCGCATGGTCATCAAAAGTAAGACCGTCCAGCGGGGCTCCGTGGAGATCAACGCCGAGATCCGCATGGGGGACGACAACACCGACTTCATCAACATCCTCTCGGAGATGAGCGGCGTGACCAGCGCCGTGCTGGTCAGCTACAACGGCGACTACCTGGGCTGAGCGGAGGGAGCGGCCATGTCCACCCACAAAGCCATTGACAGGATCTGCTGCGCCGGTATCGTGCTGGCCGTGCTCCTGGCCCTCGTCTTTATGAACGGGGAGAGCCTGGGCATACAGGCGGCCTCCTCCGTCCTGGGCTACGAGGACCGCCTCTTCGACACCGGGACCGTCCACACCATCGACATCGTCATGGACGACTGGGAGGGCTTCCTGGAGGGCTGCACCGACGAGGAATACGTCCTCTGCGACCTGGTCATCGACGGCGAGACCTGCGCCAACGTGGCCATCCGGGCCAAGGGGAACACCTCCCTCACCCAGGTGGCCAGCTACGGCAACGACCGGTACAGCTTCAAGATCGAATTCGACCACTACGACAGCGGCAACACCTACCACGGCCTGGATAAGCTGTGCCTCAACAATATCATCCAGGACAACACCTATATGAAGGACTACCTCACCTACCAGATGATGGCCGCCTTCGGCGTGAACGCCCCCCTGTGCAGCTTCGTCTACCTCACCGTCAACGGCGAGGACTGGGGGCTGTACCTGGCGGTGGAAGGCGTGGAGGACGCCTTCCTCCAGCGCAATTACGGCAGCAACAGCGGGGAACTCTATAAGCCCGACACCATGGACATGGGCGGCGGCCGCAGCAACGGCGGCGCCTTCGACATGGAGGAGTGGATGGCCGGCCGGGAGGCGGATGGCGCGGAGGACGCCTTCGACCGGGACGCTTTCCTCCCGGAGCGGGGCGAGGGCGCGGAGGCCGGGGATATGCCGGAGCCGCCCCAGGGCGGGGCCTTCGGCGCGGCCCCGGAGGGAGAATCTCCCTTTGTCGGCGCGCCCGGAGAGGCGGCGGAAGGCTCCGGTGACGGCGGCTCCGCCTTCGGCGGACGGGGCGGCGGCATGGGCGGCTCCCTGGGCAGCGACGACGTCTCCCTCCTCTACACCGACGACGACTATGACAGTTATTCCAACATCTTCGAGAACGCCAAGACCGACATCACCGACGCCGACAAGGACCGGCTCATCCAGTCCCTCCGGCTGCTGAACGAAGGGGAGGACATCGAGAGCGTGGTGGATGTGGAGCAGGTGATCCGCTACTTCGTGGTCCACAACTTCGTCTGCAACTTTGACAGCTACACCGGCTCCATGATCCACAACTACTACCTCTACGAGGAGGACGGGCAGCTGTCCATGATCCCCTGGGACTACAACCTGGCCTTCGGCGGCTTCCAGGGTTCCGAGGATGCCACCGCCCTGGTGAACTACCCCATCGACACGCCGGTGTCCGGCGGCAGCGTGGATTCCCGGCCCATGCTGGCCTGGATCTTCGCCAGCGAGGAGTATACCGAGCTCTACCACCAGTATTTCGACGAATTCATCTCAGGCTATTTCGGGAGCGGCTATTTCAGCCAGCTGATGGACCAGGTGTACGACCTCATCGCCCCCTATGTGGAGCGGGATCCCACCAAGTTCTGCACCTACGAGGAGTTCGAGGCGGGCTTCGCCGCCCTGGAGCAGTTCTGCCTCCTGCGGGCGGAGAGCGTCCAGGGGCAGCTGGAGGGGACCATCCCCGCCACCTCCGACGGCCAGAGCCAGGACAGCAGCGCCCTCATCGACGCCTCCGGGCTCACCATCTCCGACATGGGCTCCATGAACGGCGGCGGGATGGGCCTGCCCGGCGGGCGCGGGGACTTCCCCGGCACGGCGGAGGATGGGTCCCCGGCGGCACCTTCTTCCGGCGGCTTTCCTGAAGATGGAGTAGCCCGGGACGCCCTCCCCGAGGGCGAGGAAGCCCCGGAGACCCTCCCGGATGACGCCGCTGAGGCCCCGGGCGCCGGAGCCCCGGCGGACAGCGGCAGCGAGGCGATCCGGCCTGGCCAGGACGGCGGTTTCTCCCGGCAGGAGGACGGTTTCTCCGGCCAGGGCGGCTTTACTGTCCCGGACGGCAGTTTCTCCGCCCCGGACGGCGGCCTCTCCGGCCAAAGCACGGAGTCGGCCCTGCTCCTGGGCGTCAGCGCCGCCGTACTGCTGGCGGCCATCGCCGCCGCCCTGCTCTACAAAAAGCGGGTATGACCTGCCCCACAGCGCAAAGCCGCGGCAGCGCACACGCTGCCGCGGCTGTTTTCTCTTTTCCGCCCCTAACCCTCCAGGGACGCGGCCAGGGAGCGGACCGTCTCCTCCGAAAGGCCCAGCGCCCGCTCCAGCAGCGCCTCCCCCTGCCGCCGGTACCGGGCGGCAAGATCTTTATCCTTCAGGCTGCCCACGTTGATGAGCACGTTCAGCCAGGCCCCCCGGGCGCAGGCGCCCAGGGACAGCGCCGCCACCCCCAGGTCGCTGGCGGCGCTCTCGTTGAAGCGGCCGGGCAGGGAGGCGGTCAGCGCCAGGGCCTCCGCCGCCAGCTCCATGACGCGCAGGGGCGTCTGCGTACACAGGGCCAGGCCCCGCTGGATGGCCGCCGACCGGGCCGCCTTCTCCTCCTCCGTGGCTTTGGGCATGGCAAAGGCCCGGCTCACCTGGAGGAATGCCTCCGTATCCTGGTCCATGGCTTCCAGGAGCGCCTTCCGCAGGGCCTCCGCCCTGTCCCGGACGGCGGCGATCTCCTCCCGGTGGGCGTCGTACCGCGCCTTCCCCAGGGTCAGCTCGCAGACCATGGCGGTGAGGGCCGCTCCCACGGCCCCCTCCAGGGCGGCGGCGGAGCCTCCGCCTGGGGCGGGCGCATCGGAGGCCAAAAGGGCGGTAAACGCCTCTACCGGCTGCTCTGCCAGCAGCGGGGATCTCGTCTGCTGATACTCCATCTTTCTGCTCCCCCCCTTACTCCCGGTCCAGCAGGCGGTATTCCATCACCTGCTTGCGGCAGTCAAAGCCCTCCATCTTCAGGTAGTACTCCGCGCAGTCCAGCAGAGCCTTGGCCGGTGTCAGGCCCACCAGCTCGCTGCCGATGATCCGCACGCCGTAGCGGTCCGCCAGGGCCCGGATCATCTCAAAGGCGTAGTAGATGGGCGTGCCCTCGTAGTTCACCAGGTTCATGGACACCTGGGCGATGTTGCGCTCCTCCAGCATGACGCCGATGGCCTTGCAGTACTGGAAGCCGCCGTTGGAGCCCCGGATAGCCCGGGCGATCTTGTTGGCGATCTCCAGGTCGCTGGTATCCAGGTTGACGTTATAGGCGATGAGGGGCATCCGGGCGCCGATGGCGATGATGCCGGCGGTGGGGTGGATCTTCCGCTCCCCGTAATCCGGCGCCCACTCCGGCTGGAGCAGCTTCTCCGGCATCCCCTCGAACTGCCCCTTGCGGACCTTGGCCAGATTGACCCGATCCGGAGAGGTGGCGGAGTCCTCATAGAGGAAGGAGGGCACCTTCAGCTCCTCCCAGATCCGCTGGGCCACCCGCTTGCTCAGCGCCACGCACTCCGTCACGGTCATGTCCATGGTGGGGACGAAGGGGATCACATCGGTGGCCCCCATCCGGGGGTGCTGGCCCTTGTGCTTGGTCATGTCGATGCGCTCGGTGGCCTTCGCCGTCAGGCGGAAGGCCGCCTCCTCGATGGCCTGGGGAGACCCCACCATCGTAAATACGCAGCGGTTATGGTCCCCGTCGGACTGGACATCCAGCACCGCGCAGCCGGGGACGCTGCCCGCGGTATCCACCAGCTCCTGGAACACCGCCGGATCCGACTGCCTGCTGACGCTGAAATTGGGGATGCACTCTACCAGTTTTGCCATATCGTTTCCTCTCCGGGCTCAGTTGGCCCCTGTTGTATTTGGATAGGTCCTGCCGCCCTTGACGACGGTATGGACCAGGTTGCTGCCCATGCGGTAACAGACATAGTTGAGGTTCCGGGCCTCCCAGAGCAGGAGGTCCCCCCGTTTCCCCGGCTCCAGGGAGCCCACGGATTCCGCCCGGCCGATGGCGGCGGCGCCGTTGAGGGTAACGGCGGTGAGCACCTCCTCCGGGGTCAGCCGGTAGCGCAGGCACCCCAGGTTCATCACCAGCTGCATATTCAGGCAGGGGCAGGAGCCTGGGTTGAAGTCCGTGGCCATGGCCACCGGCACCCCGGCCTCCACCATCCTCCGGGCAGGAGCGTACTCCGCCCCCAGGTAGAAGCTGGTGGCGGGCAGCAGGCAGGCCACCGTGCCGCCCCGGGCCATGCTGGCGATGCCCTCCTCCGGGCAGACGATCAGATGCTCCGCCGAAACGGCGCCGATCTCCCCCGCCAACTGGGAGCCGCCGATGGGGTCGATCTCGTCGGCGTGAATCTTGGGCCGCAGGCCGTACCGCTTCCCGGCCTCCAGGATCCGCCGGGACTCCTCCGCCGTAAATACCCCCGTCTCGCAGAACACATCGCAGAATTCCGCCAGCTGTTCCTCCGCTGCCCGGGGGATCATCTCCTCGCAGACCAGGGAGACGTAGGCCTCCCGGTTCTCTTTATACGCCTGGGGCAGGGCGTGGGCCCCCATGAAGGTGGCTACAAGGTCGATGGGATGGCGCCGGTCCAGGGAGCGGATGGCCCGCAGCTGCTTGCACTCCTCCTCCGTGGTAAGACCGTAGCCGCTTTTCGCCTCGCAGGTAGTGGTGCCAAAGCGGAGCATCTCGTCCAGGGCTGCCGCCGCCTTGTCCGCCAGCTCCTCCTCCGTGGCGGCCCGGGTGGCCGTCACCGTGGAAAGGATGCCGCCTCCCTGGGCCAGAATGTCCAGATAGGGCACCCCGTGGAGCTTCAGCGCCAGCTCGTTCTGCCGCCAGCCCCCAAACACCAGATGGGTGTGGGCGTCCACCAGCCCCGGCGTCACCAGACGGCCGCCGGCATCCAGAACGGGGCAGCCGGTCCCCTCCGGCGCGCCGGTACCCAGGGCGGCGATGACGCCGTCCTCGATCCGCAGCCAGGCGTCATGGAGGAGCCGGATCTCCCCCTGGGCCTCCCCGCCCCTGGCGGCGCTGCCCACAGGGGTGGCCAGAAGGCCGATGTTCACCACCAACAGATCGCTCATGCATTGCTCCTTTCTTGTCTACCTGCTTTTCTTTTGAAAAAGAAAAGCAGCAAAAGAAAACTTTTGGCACAAAACTGCGTTTTGCTTATGTTTTTCTTTCTACCACAAACAAGTCATGCCCTTCGCGAAACGAAGTTTCGCGCAAAAGTTCTTTTTGATCCTTTTTCTTTCAAGAAAAAGGATGGACACCTCAGCCCTTCAGCGCCTGGGCCACCACGGCGGGGTCGGCCAGATAGGGCAAAGTGATATGGTCCTGACCGGCGTAGAGCTTGTTGTACTCCGCGGCGGTGGTGAGGGCGTTCTCGTTCCTGGCCCAGGCCCGGCGGGAGACGCCCACCATGGTATCCCAGGGCATGGCCATGCGGAGGATGGTATCCACCCGCTCAGAGCCGTCCAGCACCATGCCGAAGCCGCCGTTGATGGCCTTGCCGACGCCGGTGCCGCCGCCGTTGTGGAGGGCGATGAGGCTCATGCCCCGGGCGGCGTTGCCGGCGTAGCACTGGGTGGCCATGTCGGCCATGATGTTGGAGCCGTCCTTGATGTTGCTGGTCTCCCGGAAGGGGGAATCGGTGCCGCCGGTATCGTGGTGGTCGCGTCCCAGCATGACGGGGCCGATCTCCCCCTTGCGGACCATCTCGTTGAACTTCAGGGCGATGTTCATACGGCCCATGGCATCCTGGTACAGGATGCGGCACTGGGTGCCCACCACCAGCTTGTTGCGCTTGGCGTCCCGGACCCAGACGTAGTTGTCATAGTCCTGGTAGCGGCGGTTGTGGGCGAGGATATACTCCGCCGCCGCCGCGTCGGTCTTGTCCAGGTCCTCCGGATCCCGGCTCAGGCAGCACCAGCGGAAGGGGCCGTAGCCAAAGTCAAAGAGGCAGGGCCCCAGGATGTCCTCCACATAGGAGGGGAACACAAAACCGTCCAGGTCGTTCTCCCCGTTTTTGCAGATGGAGGTGACCCCGGCGTCGTAGACCGCCTTGAGGAAGCTATTGCCGTAGTCGAAGAAGTAGGTGCCCCGGTCGTGGAGCTTGCAGATCATCTCGTAGTGGTGCCGCAGGCTCTTATCCACCAGCACCCGGAAGCCCTCGGGATCCTTGTCCAGCATCTCGGTACGCTGGGCAAAGGTCAGGCCCTGGGGGCAGTAGCCTCCGTCGTAGGGCACGTGGCAGCTGGTCTGGTCGCTGAGGAGGTCGATGTGGACGTTATTGTCGTAGAGGTACTCCAGCAGGTCCACCACGTTGCCGTGGTAGGCGATGGCGCAGGGCTCCCTGGCCGCCAGCTTGGCCTTGGCCATGGCCAGGGCCTCCTGAAGGCTGTCGGTGCGCTCACTGACCCAGCCCTGGGTGTAGCGGGTATCGATGCGGGAGTCGTCCACCTCGGCGATGATGGACACCGCTCCCGCGATCTCCGCCGCCTTGCCCTGAGCGCCGCTCATGCCGCCCAGGCCGGCGGAGACGAACAGCCGCCCCGCCAGGTTCCCGTCCTCGGGGATCCCCAGCTTCAGCCGCCCGGCGTTGAGGAGGGTATTGAAGGTACCGTGGACGATGCCCTGGGGGCCGATGTACATCCAGCCGCCGGCGGTCATCTGGCCATAGTTGGCCACGCCCAGGGCCGCCGCACGGTTGAAGTTCTTCTGATCGTCGAAGGCCCCCACCATGAGGCCGTTGGAGATGATGCACCGGGGGGCCAGCTTGTGGCTGTGGAACAGGCCCAGGGGATGGCCGGACATGACCACCAGGGTCTGCTCGTCGGTCATGACCTCCAGGTACTTCTTGATGAGCCGGTACTGCATCCAGTTCTGGCACACCTGGCCGGTCTCGCCGTAGGTCACCAGCTCATAGGGGTACAGCGCCACGTCAAAGTCCAGGTTGTTGTCGATCATCACCTGGAAGGCCCTGGCCTCTACGCAGTTACCCTTATATTCGTCGATGGGCTTGCCGTACAGCCGCCCCTGGGGACGGAAGCGGTAGCCGTAGATCCGGCCGTGCTCCTCCAGCTCCTGGGCGAATTCCTTTGCCATCTGCTCATGGTGCCGGGGCGGGATGTACCGCAGGGCGTTCATGATGGCCAGCTCCTTGTCCGCCTGGGACAGGGTGGATTCCCGGCGGGGCGCCCGCCGGTACTGGGGGTCAAAGGCCGGGTACTCCGGCAGCTCGTCATCCAGCTTGATGGTCATTGCGGCAGTCGTGTACTCTTCCATAAGGCACTCTCCTTTACGATCCAGAATTCAGGTTTTCCGTGAAACCTCGTTGACGGTATCCGCTCTCAATGATAAAATAGTCTCAGAACAAACGGAGGACATCGGCCATGAACCATATCGCGCAAAATCCCAATGAAAGCATCGAGCAGCTGTTCCAGGTGATCCTCTCCCTGAGGGACCTGGAGGAGTGCCGCGCCTTTTTCAGCGACCTTTGCACCATGCAGGAACTGGTTTTGATGGCCCAGCGGGTGCAGGTGGCCAAGCTTCTGATGAACGGCGAGACCTATGAGAAGATCCGCAGCCAGGCCTCTGTCAGCAGCTCCACCATCACCCGCATCAGCACGGAGCTGCAGTACGGCTCCGGCGGCTACCGGGCCGTGCTGGGCCGCCTGAGCGGCGGACAGGACCCGGCGCCATCCCAGGACTGATCCTCCCCCGTCCCCGGAGCACCGCTCCGGGGCGTTTTTTTACGCGAAATCAGGCACCAGCTCCTCCGCCAGCTCCAGCAGCTCCCCGCTGCGGACCATGGCCTCCACCGCCTGGATGTCCGGCCACAGCTCCCGGTCCTCCTCCATAAACGCCACCTTCTCCCGGACACGGCGGAACACCGCCTCCCCCACTGGGGAGAGGCCCTTGCCGTAGCTACCGATCATCCGGCGGATGTCGATGGCCTGGCAGGCCGTCAGCAGCTCAAAGGCCAGCACCGAGCGGGTGTTCTCCAGGATGGTCCCTGCCTTCCGGGCGGCGGTGGTGCCCATGGAGACGAAGTCCTCCTGGTTGGCGGAGGAGGGGATGGAGTCCACACAGGCGGGGTGGGCCAGCACCTTGTTCTCCGAGGCCATGGAGGCCGCGGAATACTGCACGATCATAAAGCCGCTGTTGACGCCGCCCTCGATGGTGAGGAACCGGGTCAGGCCGTTGGACAAAGCCGCGTTGACCATGCGCTCGATGCGCCGCTCGGAGATACTGGCGATCTCGGAGCAGGCGATGCCCAGGAAATCGAAGGGCAGCGCCATGGGCTCCCCGTGGAAGTTGCCGCCGGAGATCACCGCCTCATCCTCGCGGAAGAGCAGCGGGTTGTCCGTCACGGCGTTGAGCTCGATGTCCACCTTGCTCTTGACGAAGGCCAGGGCGTCCCGCACCGCGCCGTGGACCTGGGGGATGCACCGCAAAGCGTAGGCGTCCTGGACCCGGGCCCCCTGGCACCGCTCCAGGATCTCGCAGCCGTCGGTGAGCAGGCGGAGGTTTTTCGCCACCTGGATCTGGCCGATATGGCCCCGGACGGTGTGCATGCGCTCCTGGAAAGCGTCCAGCTGGCCGGTGAGGGCCGTCAGGGTCAGGGAGCTGACCAGGTCCGCTAGACGGGCCGCCTCCATCGTGTCGTACAGATTCAGAGCCCCTACGCTGGTCATGGCGCAGGTACCATTGGTGATGCCCAGGCCCTCCTTGCACACCAGGGTGTCCAGCGCCGGGATCCCCGCCTGGGCCATGGCCTCGCCGCCGCTCATCCGCCGGCCCTGGTACACGGCCTCGCCCCGGCCCAGCAGCACCAGGCCCATGTGGGACAGCGGCGCCAGGTCGCCGGAAGCGCCCAGGGAACCCTTCTGGGGGATCACCGGGGTGACGCCTTTATTCAGCATCGCAATGAGCATCTCCACCAGCACCGGCCGCACGCCGCTGATGCCCACGCACAGGGCGTTGGCCCGCAGGAGCATCATCCCCCGGACCTGGTCCTCCCGGTAGGGCTCCCCGGTGGCGGTGCAGTGGCTGAGGATCAGGTTGGTGGACAGCTGGCTGCTCATCTCATCGGAGACGGCCACCGTGGCAAAGTCGCCGAATCCCGTGGTGATGCCGTAGGCCACCCGCCTTTCCCCGGCGATCTTTTCCGCCAGGGCCCGGGAGCGCTCCATGGCCTCCCTGGCCGCCGGCGCCAGCTCCACCTGGGCCCCATGGCGGGCAACTGCGACCAATTCCTCCAGGACCAGGCTGTGCCCGTCCAGGACGACCGTATGAATGGATCTTGGGCTTCTCATAACAGGCAGGCTCCTTTTTCGGATTGATTTCAGCACTATTTTACAGAGAGATCCCCTGCTGTTCAACACCCTTCCGGCAAAGTTAACAATCTCTTTCCTCTTTTGATACCCTGTCACACCGGTACATCAGCATAGCGGTATGCTGCCGCAGTAAAGCGCTAAACGCATAAAAGCTCCGGCTTTCCATCTGGAAAGCCGGAGCTTTTACCGGGCATATGAGCGCGGCCGTTCCTCAGCCTGGCTGGCCTGCGCCCGGCATACCGCGGCGGTTTGAAAGGCCGCGGAAGATCCGCGCCAGGGTGACCACCGCGGCGACGGCCAGGATCAGCTCCGTGACGAACTGGGCGTAGGACAGGCCGTAGAGGGGGAAGAGCCGGTTGAGCAGGTACAGGGCCGGGATCTCCAGCACCACCTTCCGCAAAATGGCGAACACCAGGGCCCGGCTCCCCATGCCGCAGGCCTGGAACACGCCCACCGCCACAAAGTCCATGCACAGGAAGGGCAGCCCCAGGCAGAAGCCGTGGAGGAATTTGGCGCCGTAGTCGATGATGGCCTGGTTGTCCATGAACAGGCCCACCAACGGCCCCGCGAACAGGTAGTATCCCAGGGACACCAGCAGCATGAAGGGCATGGCCAGCTTGACCACAAAGAGCAGCCCCTCCTTCATCCGCTTGGTGTTGCCGCTGGCAAAGTTGTAGCTGATGAGGGGCATGAAGCCCTGGGAGAGGCCCTGGGAGATATACATGGGCACCATGTTCACCTTCTGGGCGATGCCCATGGCCGCCACGGCGTCGGCGCCGTAGACGGAGGTGAAGTTGTTGAGCACCGTCATGCCGGTGACGTTCAGCAGGTTCTGGATGGCCGCCGGGATCCCCACGCCGCATACCCCCAGCACGATGGACCGGTCCGGCCGGAACATGGAGGGCCGGATGCAGACATAGGTACTGCTCCGCTTGACGTACAGCAGCACGAAGAAGTACCCGCAGGCCACGCAGTTGGAGAGGAAGGTGGCGCAGCCAGCGCCGGTGGCCCCCATATCAAGGCCCCAGGGCAGAATGAAGATGGGATCCAGCACGATGTTCAGCAGGCACCCCGTCATGGTGCCCACGCTGGCGTGGAGGGAGGCCCCCTCCGAGCGCACCATGTAGGCCATCACCACGTTGAGGATGGCGGGCATGGCCCCGAAGGTCACCGTCCACTTCATATACCCGGCGGTGGCGGCCAGGGTGTCTGCCTTGGCCCCCAGCAGGGCCAGCAGGGGCCCCTGGAACACCGTGCAGCCCAGGGAGAACAGGAATCCGCTGATGACGCAGCCGTAAAAGCCGAAGGCGGAGCTGCGGCTGACGGTGTCAAAATCCTTCCGTCCCAGGGCCCGGCTCATCATGCTGGAGGTCCCCACGCCGAAGAGGTTGTTCACCGCGTTGAAGGCCAGGAGGATGGGCGCCGCCAGGGTGACGCCGGCGTTCTGGATGGGGTCGTTGAGCATCCCCACAAAGTAGGTGTCCGCCAGGTTGTAGAGCACCATCACCAGGGAGCTGAGAATGGTGGGCACCGCCAGGGTCATCACCGCCCGGGGGACGGGCGTCTCCTCAAAGAGCTGCGTCTTTTTCCTGTCTTCCATGGCCCTTACCGTCCTTTCTCCCCGCCGGCGGCCATTTCCCCGGAAATGGCCACCTTGATGACCCCGTCCCGCCGGTTCTCAAAGAGGTCGTAGGCCGCCGCGATGTCCCGCAGGGGGAAGGTGTGGGTGATGAGGGCGGTGGTATCCAGCTTCCCTTCCCCGATGAGGCGGAGGATCTCCTGGCAGTCGCAGCCGTCCACCCCGCCGGTCTTGAAGGTCAGGTTCTTCCCGTACATCTCCGGCAGCGGCAGCGTCTGGGGCCCGTCGTAGAGAGCCACCACCGTGACGATGGCGTTGGGCCGGGCGCACTGCCAGGCCAGGCGGAAGGTATCCGGGCCGCCCGCCACCTCCAGCACCCGGTCCGCCCCGCCGTGGTCACTGTTTTCCCGTGTAAAGTCTACTACCTTTTCAGGCGTTGTGGTATAAACATTTGGGTAGTACTCCCGGACGAAAGACAGCCGCTGGGGATCCTTCTCGCAGACGATCACCCGCCGGGGCTCCCGCAGGAGGACGCACTGCAGGGTGCAAAGCCCCGTGGGCCCCGCCCCCAGAAGCAGCACCGTGTCCTCCCTGCCGATCTCCGAGATCCTGGCGGCCCAGAAGCCGGTGGCCAGGATGTCCCCCACGAACAGCGCTTGCCGGTCGCTGACGGTATCCGGGATGGGGCAGAGCCCCTGGTCGGCATGGGGCACCCGGACATACTCCGCCTGTCCCCCGTCGATCCGGCAGCCCAAAGCCCAGCCGCCGTCGGGGTCGGTACAGTTGTTTACCCAGCCGTGGCGGCAGAAAAAGCACGCCCCGCAGAAGGTCTCCACATTCACCGTGACCCGGTCCCCGGGGCGCACCTTCGTCACTGCGGCCCCCACTTCCTCTACCACGCCCACCATCTCGTGTCCCACCGTGACCCCCGGCACCGCCCGGGGCACCGAGCCGTGCTTGATGTGGAGGTCGCTGGTGCAGATGCTGCCCAGGGTCACCCGGACAATGGCGTCCCTGGGGTCCAGCAGCACCGGGCGGGGCTTCTCCACCAGAGCGAAGCACCCCTCCGCCTCATATCTGTACGCTAACATGCCTTCTCCTTCTCCCGCCCCGCCCCCGGTACAAATCCCCCGGACAGGGACCGGGCCCTGTAATCGTTTCCCGCACAACCAATCAGATGTATTATAGCCCCCGGGCCAATCAATGTCAATTCCAGCCCCTTGCGCTGAGGGCCGTCCGTCTCTGTCCAGCGGCAAAGGGGTTCAAAAGCCCGTCCGCCGCCACATTTATAGAGAATTACGATAAATTTCCGGCATAGCCCGCCCCACTTATTGACGCAGGGCAAAAATCTGTGATACCCTGATAAAAACGGCTGCGGCGGCGCTTCTTCCGTGGTACCGCCGGGAAAAGGAGCAGGCTATGGAACTGAGAACTGAGCTTCCCGTCATTTTCGAGGAATTCGCTGAGCAGCGGAAGGCCTCCTTCCTCCAGGTCAAGGCCCTCAAGGAGCAGGGCGTGCCGGTGGTGGGGGTGTTCTGCACCTACTTCCCCCAGGAGATCGCCGCCGCCATGGGGGCCTGCGTGGTGGGCCTGTGCTCCACCTCCGACGAGACCATCAAGGACGCGGAGCGGGACCTCCCCAGCAACCTCTGCCCTCTCATCAAATCCAGCTACGGCTTTGCCCTGACGGACAAATGCCCCTACTTCTACTTCTCCGACCTGATCGTGGGCGAGACCACCTGCGACGGGAAGAAGAAGATGTACGAGTTCCTGGGGGAATTCAAGCCCGTCCACATCATGGAGCTGCCCAACCGCCAGAGCCCCGACGGCCTGGCCCTCTACCGCCGGGAGATCATCCGCTTCCGGGAGGCCCTGGAGGCCCGCTTCGGCGTAATCATCACCGAGGAGCGGATCCGCCAGGCCATCCGCGTCCGCAACCAGGAGCGCCAGGCCCTGAAGGCCCTCTATGAGCTCATGCGCCTGGATCCCGTTCCCATGAAAGGGGAACAGCTTTACAGCGTCCTCTACGGCTCCACCTTCCGCTTTGACAAAGAGCAGGTGATTCGGGAGCTCCAGGATCTGACCGCCAGGATCCGGGCGGAGTACGACCAGGGGAAGCATTGTGAAAAGGCCCCCCGGATCCTCATTACCGGCTCCCCCTCCTCCGGCGGGGCTATGAAGGTGGTGCGGGCTATCGAGGAAAACGGCGGCGTGGTGGTGGCCTATGAGAACTGCGGCGGCTCCAAGTCCTTCGACGAGCTGGTGGACGAGTCGGACCCGGACGTGTACGCCGCCCTGGCCAGGCGCTACCTGAACATCGGCTGCTCCTGCATGACCCCCAACCCCAACCGCTTCGCGCTCATGGGCCGGCTCATCGAGGAGTACCGCCCCGACGCCGTGGTGGAGATCGTGCTCCAGGCCTGCCACACCTACGCCGTGGAGAGCCTGAAGGTCAAGCGCTTCGTCCAGGACAACTACCACCTGCCCTACCTCAAGGTGGAGACGGACTACTCCTCCTCCGACGCGGGCCAGATCAACACCCGGGTGGCCGCCCTGCTGGAGATGCTCTGACCCCCTCCCCTATTGGATCGCGCGGCAACCCCCGGCCTGTGGCCGGGGGTTGCTTTCCTGTCAAAAAACCGGGGGCGTCCTGTGGACGCCCCCGGCGCGCCGCGCCCGGCGCAAAAATTTCTCCCTCACTTGAATGGATCTTTCTTTCACACTCGTATTAAAGGCAAAGGACCTCTCCGCTATATGACTGCCATGATCATCAGGAAAGCAAACAGCAGCAGTCCCACGCCCAGGCAAGCCACGGCGGCCAGCACACCCTTCCGGCACGCCTTGAAGTTGCGGATATAGTTTTTCCTTCGGAAGATACAGGCTGCAATAATGCCCAAAATCGGCAGGAAAAAGGACATAATCGCATACAAAGCGTTACCGGTGTCGTGGATGGGCCGATCCAGAATCACCTCGTGGGTCACCGGCGGCTCCTCTTCCCCTTCCGTATTCTGCGGAGTATCTGCGTTGATGCCTACGATAGAGAGGGTCTTGAGGGGCTCATTCCGCTCCCGAAGGGCCTTGTATTCCGCGATCTCTTTGCTGTTTCCATAGACAAAATGGTCATGGCCGATGTCCGTAAGAACGGGCACCTCCCCGTCGCTGTAATCGTGGACCGAAGGGTCGTAGGTGAAGAGGACCTTGTTCTTCTCCAGCTGGGGATCCGGCAGCGGGATGGCGGAGATCAGGGAGCGGGTATAGGGGTGGAGGGGGTAGTTGAAGAGCTCCTCGGAGGTGGCGATCTCCACGATACGCCCCTTATAGATCACCCCGATGCGGTCGGAAATGTAGCGGACGATGGACAGGTCATGGGCGATAAAGAGGTGGGTGGTGTTGCGCTCCGCCTTGAACTTGTTCATCAGGTTGAGGATCTGGGCCCGGATGGATACATCCAGGGCGGAGATGGGCTCGTCGGCCACCACCAGCTCCGGCTCCATGACCATGGCCCGGGCCAGTCCCACCCGCTGGCGCTGGCCGCCGGAGAACTCGTGGGGATAGCGGGTGAGGTGCTCCGGCAGAAGGCCCACGTCCTCCACGATCTTCTCCACCTTCCGCACCCGGTCGGCCTCATCCTTGTAGAGGTGGAAGTTGTACAGGCCCTCGGAGATGATGTAATCCACCGTGGCCCGCTCATTCAGGGACGCGGCGGGGTCCTGGAACACCATCTGGATGTTCCGGATCACTTCCCGGTCCAGGCTGTGAGGGATCTTTCCGGAGATGCGGATCCCCTTGTAAAGGATCTCTCCGCTGGAACAGGGGTTGGCCCGGATCACGGCCCGGCCGATGGTGGTCTTGCCGGAGCCGGACTCGCCCACCAGGGAGAAGGTCTCTCCCCTATACACGTCAAAGCTGGCATCCTGTACCGCCCGGACGATGTTGTCGCCCTTGCCGAAATTGATGTCCACATGCTTCAGGGAGAGCAGGACCTCCCGGCCGTTTTCATCTATGGGACCGTGCTCAGGGAAGTGGGCGGCGCTGGCGTCCAGCACCATGCTGTTTTTTTCTTTACCCATTGCAGTCCACCCCCTCAAATATTGAATACTTTCATCAGCGTCCCGTGGATATCCCGGATGATCTCCGGCTTCTCCACCCCAGGCGCCCGGGGATCCAGCAGCCACGTCTTGGCGAAATGGGTGTCGCTCACCTGGAACATGGGCGGCTCCTTCAGCGTGTCCACTTTCAGGCAGTAAGGGTTGCGGGGCGCGAAGGCATCGCCTATGATCCGATTGTACAGGGATGGCGGCGTGCCGGCGATGGAGTAGAGCTTCATGCCCCGCTCCATCAGCTGGGGCAGGGACGAGAGCAGCGCCCAGGTGTAGGGATGACGGGGATCATAGAAGATCTCCTCCACCTTGCCCAGCTCCACGATCTGCCCGGCATAGAGTACCGCCACCCGGTCTGCCACGTTGGCCACGATACCCAGGTCGTGAGTGATGAACACGATGGTATAGTGGAATTCCTTCTGCAGATCCTTGATGAGCTTGACGATCTGGGCCTGGATGGTCACATCCAGGGCGGTGGTGGGCTCATCGCAGATGAGGATCTTGGGATGGCAGGAGAGGGCGATGGCGATGACGATGCGCTGGCGCATGCCGCCGGAGTATTGGAAGGGGTAGTCGTCAAAGCGGTTTTCCGCGTTGGGGATCCCCACCTTTTTCATCAGCTCGATGGCCCGCTTACGGGCCTCCAGCTCAGAGACATGCTGGTGCTTCATGATGACGGAGGTGATCTGCTTGCCGATGGTCATGATGGGGCTCAGAGAGGTCATGGGATCCTGGAAGATCGTAGCGATCTTCCGCCCCCGGATCTGAGTCCAGTCACTGACGCAGGCCGGCTTGGCCAGGTTCAGCACCGACAGGCCGTGGAGGGTGGAGTCCGTCTCATCCAGGTACTGGACGCGGAACATGGCGTGGTGGAACACGCTGTTGCGCTGGGACTCGTCATCCAGATCCACTCCCAGCTCCATGGCCCTGCGGAGGGCCTTGAAGAGGGTCCGCAGAAGCTTGGGCCACCGGGCCCGGGGATACCGGCAGAGGGAGAGATAGATCTCCTTGGCCAGGATCTTGTTCCTCTGCCGGGTGTGCTGGGAGATCTCCCCGGCGCACTGGCGCTTGTACTCGACCTGGAGCTTTGCCATTTTGTCGGCATAGGCGCTGTTATAAGCGGCGTCGGCCCGGGTCTTTTTGGTATGGGCGCGGATGGTGGCCTTCTTCCGGGCTTCCAGAGCCTTGAGCTTTGCGTCGCAGTCGGCGATGACCCGGGCCGCCGCCCGGATCTCCTCCTTTTCCCTGGCGCTGTCCAGGGTCTGCTTGAAGTTGTAGGCCTCGGCTCGCTGGAAGGCCAGCTCCCTGCGCTCCTTTTCAAAGGCCTCCGCATCCGCTTCACTGAGGGTCAGCCGCTCCTGGCGCTCCTTTTCCAGGGCACGGATCTTATTGTAGGCAGCGGCGCCCAGCTCCAGTTTGGAATAATGATTGAGCCGCTTTTCGAAGCCGGCCATCATCCGGTTGGCCACGGGGTTGATCCCTACCACCGTATCCGTAAATTCCGTATCGTGGAAATAGATATCCCCCTGATCGATGAAGCCGTTGTTATCCAGCATGCCCGCAAAGGTCTTGGTGAGCACGGATTTCCCGCAGCCGGACTCCCCCACGATGGCGATGGACTCGTTTTCATAGATGTCCAGGGACACCCGGCGGATGGCGGTCAGGACGCGGCCCCGGACCCGGAACTTTACCGTCAGGTTCTTGATTGACAGCAATGCTTTCTTCTCTTCCACAGCTGCTTCCCCCTACATATGCGTCCGCGGATCCGCGGCGTCGCCCAGGCTCTGCCCGATCAGGAAGAGCACGATGGAAATAAAGGCGGAGAGCATCACCGGGCACCAGAACTCCCAGCCCCAGCCCGGCGTCACCATGGCGCTCTGGGCGTTATAGATGATCTTGCCCAGGGTGGTGTCCGAGATGCCCAGGCCGATATAGCTGAGGAACGCCTCGGAGGCGATGTAGGCCGGGATCTGGGTAGCCAGAACGGTGACGATAAAGGAGATCATGAAGGGCAGGATGTTCTTGACGGCGATGCGCAGGGTGGAGGATCCCAGGCAGCGGGACGCCAGGTTGTATTCCCGGTCCCGGATGATGATGACCTGGGTACGCAGCCCGTAGGCCACGCCGATCCACCCTGTCACGCACATGGCGAACACCAGGGTCCAGAAGTTGGGGGAGAAGATCAGTACCCACACCGATATGATCAGCGTGCCCGGCACGTTGGCCACCACGTTGCGGATCTCATTCATCACCATGTCCACCTTCTTGGAAAAGCCCCACACGGCGCCCACCACGATCCCGATGGAAAAGTTGATGATGGCGCAGAGGAAAGCCAGGGACAAGGAGATCCGGGCGCCGTACCACATGGCGTCAAAGGTGGACTGCCCCGAGGCGCCGGTACCGAAGATCCAGCGGATGCTGAAGCCGAACTTCTCAATGGCGGCGGAGGGGGTCAGGTGCTTGGTATCAGCAGCCATCAGGTTGCCGTAGCGGTCATACCCGTTAATCAGAGGATAGATGTAGGTAAAGACAATGATAATGGCAAAAAGCACGATAACGACAATGTTCGACTTCTTGCGGAAAAAAACCCGGAGCACCGAATGCCAATAGGAATACCGGGGCGCGGTGATCTTTTCCACAGCCGCTTCATCCTGGGGGATCCGGGCAAAAAGCTCCTCATCCGTCAGGCCCGTGTCGTCCAGCGGTATGAAATTTTCTTTCGTCGCAGTCATCTGTTGTCACCTCGCCTTGGATGTATAGGAGATCCGCGGGTCCATGACCGCCATGAGGATATCGCCCATAATGGCGGAAATGATGAACAGGATGCCGTAGAAAAGGGCCACGCCCACGATCACCGCGTTGTCGTAGGCGCCGATGGCCTGGATCAGCAGACCGCCGACGCCGGGGATGGTGTAGACCTGCTCCATGATGATGGCGCCGGAGAGTGCGCCGATGATCGTACCGGGAACGCCGTGGACGATGGGAATAGCGGCGTTTTTAAAGATATGCTTGGTAAAGATCTCCCGTTCTGTAAGTCCCTCGGACCGGGCGAACTTCACATAGTCGGAGTTCATCTGGTCCACCATATACCGGCGCATCCATTTCATCTCGCCGGCAATGGAGGAAACCACCATGGAGATGATGGGCATGACGTACATGGCCATGGAGGGGTTATCCAGCGAGAAGGTGGTGGGGAGCCCCAGCTTGGTGCCGATGGCCTTGAGCATCAGCATATAGGCCAGGCCGGGCACCGCCATGATCACCACGATGTAGGCATTGCCCATCCGGTCCACCCAGGTATTCTTCTTCTTGGCCATCAGGATGCCCAGCGGCAGGCCGATGAGGTACGCCAGGCCGGAGGCGATGATACTGACCACGAAGGAGTAGGAGATCCGGGAGCCGCTGTCCTTTACCAGGGATACATTGGTGTAGTCATCCGTGTACAGGTCGGCGTACACCATGTTCAGATCCCGGGAGCCCGCCATATAGGTGGCGGTATGGAGATTATCAGCGCTTTCCGCCACATAGCCCGTGGGGTAATAGGTGGTGGATTTGACGTAATTGCCCTGAGGCTGGATCATGGTTTCGAAAGCGTCGATCCCCTTGTTGACACTGTAAGAGGTGCCCAGCTTGATGGTCAGGAAATTCTGGTGGAGGAACGGGAACGTATCGTCAAAATACAGAAGGTACTTGTGAAGCGTCCCGTTGCCCATGATGGCCGGCGAGAACACATCGCCCCCATAGGCCGGGTCGTACAGGGTGAAGGTCAGTCCCCGCTCCCCTACGTCCTCCTCCACATAGTGGATGTTGTCAAATTCCAATATCCCGCCGAAGAACTTTGCCAGGCGGGACAGCAGCGGCTCATTTTGATAGGCAAAAAGGGTCTGGGAGCCACCGGTGGCGATCCTGCTCTTGGTGGCCATCACCGCGTCCAATCGGACCACGGCGTATCCTTTGGACTCATAATATTCGGTAAACGCCTCCACGTACTCCGCCACATCCGCGCTGTCCTTCTCGGCAGTACGGCCGATGGCAGCGACCGACTGGCGGGTCTCCTCCGTGATCTCGCCGTTGGTGACCAGATCGTTGAGGTAGTCGGTGTACGGCACATAGTCCAAATAGCCGTACTCCTCCCACCGCTGGTACATGTAGAGGGTCTTTTGGTTGTTGCTGAGCTTGATATACTGCTCATCCTCCGCGAAGATCAGCGAGTCGTCCAGCCAGGAGAACACCATCATCATGATGAGTCCCACCGCGATCACCACGGAGATACAACCCCGGAAAAACCGTTTAAAAAAATAGATTACCATAACGTTGTTCCCCTATATGGGGCAGGGCGAATGAAGCCGTGTCCATCCGCCCTGCCTGGATTGCCTGCCAGGTGTATCCTATCGTATTACCAAAGGCCCATTCTTCTGGTGGCATAGCCGTCGCCGTAGGGCAGGAGGCTGTCCAGATACGTCTCGGGATCACCGAAATCGCCGCCGATGCCGCCCAGGCCGCCCATGTCGTAGTTGTACTCCGCGCCGCTCTGGGTGTTGAACCAGGAGTTGAGGTTCTCAGTAGCGTCGTTGCAGTCCACCAGAGCCACCTCTACCAGGCCGCCCAAAGCCTCCTCAATACTGGTCTTGAGAACGAACGCCTGGTTGGAGGCGATCTCATGGTAGGCGGAGTAGGGGTAGTCGATGACCACCGGGTTGTCCGCGGTGATCTCATAGCCCATAGCCGCCAGCTCCTCCACGGCAATGGCCATTTCCGCCGCCGCCGCCTCGGGATCATACCAGCCGTCATAGCCGTCGCTGGACATAGTCTCGGCGTTCCATACCGTCACATCAAGGCCGTCGGCGTCGATCTGGGCCTGGACGATCTCACCGTAGAAGGTGCCGGCGGGGAAGGTCACGGACTCACCGTTGATATCGATGGTCACATCCTCCTCCAGGGAGACGAAGGTCCCGGGAACAAAGCTGTTGCGCAGGCAGACATACTTGAGATCCTCGCCCAGGTTCTGGGAGATGTAGGTCGCCCGGTCGATGGAGCGGGCCAGGGCCATGCGGAAGTGCTGGTTCTGGAAAGCCGCCAGGCTGACCTCCTTCTGCTCCTCGGTCTTCTGGGAGACCACAGCGCCGTCGGCCACGTTGGCATAGGTCTGGCGATGGAGGTTGAACCACATCATGAAGATGTTCATGACGTTGTCGGCAACGTACACATATTTGTCATAGCTGCCGTCCTTCTTGGCCATCTCCAGCTGGGCGGTATCCAGCACCATGGTGGAGCCAACGCCGTTGAAGAAGTTGTTGTACTCACGGGTCACATCGCTGCCGTCATCATAGCTGAGGTTCACATTCTTGATGGTGACGTTCTCCGCGTTCCAGTAGTCGGGATTGGCGATATAGTTGACCGAGTTCTTATCCGTGACGTTGGTGCAGAGATAGGGCCCGCAATAAGCGATGTGGTCCTGATCGATACCGTAGACGTAGGAGCTGGAGGCAGTGACGGCGTCATACTCCGCGATGCCGAACACGCCGCCCTGGGAAATGTAATAGGACCGGCTCATGGGCAGGAACGCTGTATCCGCCACCATGGTCATGAAATAGGGGCACTCCTCCGTCAGGGTGTACTGGAGGGTGTGGTCATCCAGCGCCTTGATGCCGACCGTGGAGAAATCGGTGGTCTCGCCGCTGAGGTATTCCGCGATGCCCACAATGCGGCCGTTGAGGTTCTCAATGCTGCTGGCGCCGGTATCCGCCAGATGCTGCGCACCGGCTACCCAGTCATCCGCAGTGAGGTCGGCCACCTTGCGGCCCTGGGAATCCGTCCAGATCACGCCCTCGCGGATATAGAAGGTATAGGTGAGGCCGTCCTCGGAGATCTCATAATCGGTGGCCAGGTGGGGTACCAGCTGGCTCTCGCTGTTGTACTTGTAGAGGTAGTCCACAAAGGACTCGTCATCCATGACATCGCCGGAGGAGAGGAAGTCCCAGGTGGTGCCCACACGGTCAAAGGTACCGGTGTAGGTATCCGTAAAGGTATAGCCCTCCTCCTCCAGGTAAGCTCTGGCGCTCTCGGAATAGGTCCCGGTGCCCGCCAGCTCGAACCACATATCACGCAGGTGCTCGTAGTCCTCCGTGACGATGATCTCGTTGGTGAGGATCATCTGGTCGTAATTGGTCCGGTCGCCCATCCAGGAGATGTAGCCGCCGGAACGATAGACCAGCCTGGTCAGGGCGTAGCAGCCGCCGGCGGTATACATCGGGGTGCCTACGCCGCTCTCCAGGAACTTGGCCTCGGCCAGAGCCATAAGCGCATGGCGCTCAGACAAGGTCTCGGCCTCCAGGGCCTGGGCGTACATATCATAGAAATCGCCCAGGACAGACATATAGATCGCTTCGTCATCGTAGAGGATAACGGCGCCGTCGCCGTCGTCCTGCCCGTCGCCGGCAGAATTGCTCGTATTGTTGTTCGCGGTGTTGTTGGCTTCATTGTTGTTGCCGCCGCAGGCAGCCAGGGAAGCCGCCAGGGCCAGGCAAAGGGCAAGTGCTGTGAGTCTTCTTAACCAGTTTTTCATCGTACTCTCTCCCTTCACAATTCATTATCCATCAAGCGCCCATCCGCGTCTGAAGCGCGGAGCGCGCGCTTAACCGCTCGCTTATCCGCTCATACCACTGCTTGCCACCCTTTCGCAGGCGGTGGTATGAGCGGACGGGGCTCATCGCCCCGCCGCTCACATCACTTTCGCTGAGCGGAACTCCGCAAAGCCTCTGTCCGAATTACTCGATGCCCAGGACGGTGAAGCCGCCGGCGCCCTCTACGGCGCCCTTGAGGGCCTCGTCGGTCATCTCGCTCTTCAGGGTCACAACAACGTTGCCGGTCTCGTGGCTGGCCTCAGCCGCCTCGACCTCGGGCAGGGCCTCCAGGGCTCTCTTCAGTCTGCCGGAGCAGCCGCCGCAGTGCATGCCTTCCACCTTCAGGGTCTTTTTCATGTTGTATGTCCTCCTTAAAAATAATTGTCTGTTTTATCTGGCCGGCAGCGAGCGGGATCACTCGATGCCCAATACCACATACCCAGCGCCCTCTACCGCCTTCTTCATGGCCTCATAGTCGGTATCGGGCTTCATGACGATCTGCGCGGTGCCGGCGGGAGCGCTGGCGGTGACTTCCTCCACGCCGGGGATCGCCTCCAGGACGCTCTTGACCATGTTCTCGCAGTGGCCGCACATCATACCGTCGATCTTCATGGTCTTTTCCACGGTGGCGTCCTCCGCCTTGGCCTCGTGATGGACCTTGATCTTCTTGTCCTTGCTGCCGTCCCGCATGTTGAACAGGTTCAGCCGCAGGGCGTTGGACACCACGCAGAAGCTGCTCAGGCTCATGGCCGCCGCGCCGAACATGGGGTTCAGCGTCAGGCCCAGGGGCACGAACACGCCGGCCGCCAGGGGGATGCCGATGGTATTGTAGAAGAAGGCCCAGAACAGGTTTTCATGGATGTTCCGCAGGGTGGCCCGGCTCATGCGGATGGCGGCGGGCACGTCGCTGAGGCGGCTCTTCATGAGGACCACGTCCGCCGCGTCGATGGCCACGTCGGTGCCGGCGCCGATGGCGATGCCGATGTCCGCCCGGGTCAGAGCCGGGGCGTCGTTGATGCCGTCGCCCACCATGGCCACCTTGCCCTGCTTCTTCAGCTTGCGGATGACGCTCTCCTTACCGTCGGGCAGCACGCCGGCGATGACCTCGTCCACGCCGGCCTGGGCGCCGATGGCCTTGGCCGTGCGCTCGTTGTCGCCGGTGAGCATGACCACCCGGATGCCCATGTTCTGCATCTCCCGCACCGCCTGGGGACTGTCCTCCTTGATGACGTCGGCCACGGCGATGATGCCCACCATCTCCTTGTCCTGGCTGAAGAACAGGGGCGTCTTGCCCTGCTCCGCCAGCTTCTCGGCCTGGGCCTTGACGCTGTCGGAGACCTTGGCCTGGGTGGAGATGAACTTCAGGTTGCCGGTGCAGAGCTTGGCGCCGCCCAGGGTAGCGGTCACGCCGTTGCCGGGCAGGGCCTGGAACTCGGTGACCTCGTCGGGCTTGATCTTCCGCTCCTCGCCCTTCTGCATGATGGCCCGGGCCAGGGGGTGCTCGCTCTTCTGCTCCAGGGCCAGGGCCAGGCGGAGGAGCTCCTCCTCGCTGACGCCGGGGCTGGGCAGGATATCCGTCACCTTGGGCTCGCCGCTGGTGATGGTGCCGGTCTTGTCCAGGGCCACGATCTCCATTTTACCAGTCTCCTCCAGGGAGGCGGCGGTCTTGAAGAGGATGCCGTTCTTGGCGCCCATGCCGTTGCCCACCATGATGGCCACGGGGGTGGCCAGGCCCAGGGCGCAGGGGCAGCTGATGACCAGTACGGAGATGCCGCGGGCCAGGGCGTAGCCGAAGGTCTGACCCAGCAGCAGCCATACCACGATGGTCACCACGGCGATGGAAATAACGGTAGGTACGAAAATACCGGAGACCTTGTCGGCTACCTTGGCGATGGGGGCCTTGGTGGCCGCCGCGTCGCTGACCATCTGGATGATCTGGGAGAGGGTGGTGTCCTCGCCCACGCGGGTGGCCTGGCACTTGATGAAGCCGGACTGGTTCAGGGTGGCGGCGGAAACCGCGTCGCCCTCCGCCTTATCCACCGGGATGCTCTCGCCGGTGAGAGCGGACTCGTTGACCGCGCTGTGGCCTTCCAGCACCACGCCGTCCACGGGGATGTTCTCGCCGGGACGTACTACAAAGATGTCGCCCTTCATCACCTGGTCGATGGAGACCTCGGTCTCCACGCCGTCCCGCACCACCGTGGCGGTCTTGGGCGCCAGCTTCATGAGGCTCTTGAGGGCGTCGGTAGTCCGGCCCTTGGAGCGGGCCTCCAGCATCTTGCCCACCGTGATGAGGGTCAGGATCATGGCCGCCGCCTCAAAATAGAACTCGCTGTGCATCACATGCATCTGCTCCATGGGGGTGGCCTTGGTGGTCATCTCAAAGAGGGCGTAGCTGCTCCAAACAAAAGCGGCGGAGGAGCCCAGGGCCACCAGGGTATCCATATTGGGGGAGCGGTGCCACAGGCTCTTGTAGCCGGAAATAAAGAACTTCTTGTTGATCACCATGACGATGACCGTGAGATAGAGCTGGATCAATGCCTGGGCCAGGTAGTTTTCCGCCAGGAAGGACGGCAGGGGCCAGCCCCACATCATGGCGCCCATGGAGAAATACATCAGGACCGCCAGGAAGCCCACGGACCAGATCAGCCGCTGCTTGAGGATGGGCGTCTCCTTGTCCTTGAGGGCCTCCTCCGCTTCCGCCATGCTGGCGGAGGTGGACGCCTTGGCGGTATTGGCGCCCTTTTCCGACGCGCCGTAGCCGGCCTCGGTCACCGCCTTGATGATGTCGGCGGCAGAGGCGGTGCCCTCCACGCCCATGGAATTGGTCAGCAGGCTCACCGAGCAGGACGTGACGCCCGGCACCTTGTTCACGGCTTTCTCTACCCTGGCACTGCAAGCCGCACAACTCATACCAGTGACATTGAATTGCTTCATGAATTCCTCAATACCTCCTAAATCCTCTGCTTACAGTCATTGTTCGCCTTAGGTCACTTCATCAGTTTCTGCAAAGTCGCTACCAGTTCGTCAATGGTTTCGTCATTCCCTCCGCGGATGTCGTGGACCACGCAGGTGCGGATGTGGTCGGCCAGCAGCTCCTTGCTGAAGGCGTTGACCGCCGCCGCTACCGCCGCGGACTGCACCAGGATGTCCGGACAGTATGCGCCCCGCTCCACCATGCCGCGGATCCCCCGGACCTGGCCCTCGATACGGCTGAGGCGGTTGCTCATCTTCCGGTACTCTTCTTCGGATCGCTCCTTTGTCCTGGGGCAACAGCAATTGGTTTTGTCCATGTCGACCTCCCTTCCGCAGGATATACCCGCCCGGGGTATATGTGATGACTGCATGGTATACCCCCCTCAGGTATTTGTCAATACCTCCTGAAAAAAATCTGCGCCTTTTTCCGTATTTTGTCAGATGCAACAATTCCCGTGAAAAAATACAGTTGTCCGGACAGGCTCATTGCCTTTTTTGCAGGTCTGGACGGTATGAAAATGCCGCATTTTAAGGATTTTTACCCACACTTCCCAGGCTGTTCAAAATGACAAAAAGCGGCGATCCCCGACATCTGACGAAAGATGTCGGGGATCGCCGCTTTACGGTATATGGTCCGCTGCAAGCGTTCTTCCTGAAAACGGCGCGGCCAAAAGGCCGCGCCGTTTTGCTCCAAAGGCAGGGTGTCGGAGCCTTCAGCAGTAGCGGTCCCGGCGGGGATCGATGTCCCGGGGCAGCCCCACGATATCCAGGAAGGAAATGCCGCTCTCCTCCGCGCAGCGGCGCACCGCCGCAATGTCCTCCGCCAGCACCAGCAGCGACATGCCGCAGCAGTCGCTGGCCGTCCGGGGCACCGGGCAGATCCGGGCGTTGGCCCCGTGGGCGCGCAGGTACTGATAGAGGGCCATCCCCTCGGTATGGTTGTGGAAGAGGATATAGTAGTCGATGATCGCCGGCGCGCCCATCAGCCCAGCATTTCCACGAAGGCGCCGATCCGGGTGCGCAGCTGCTCGCTGTCGCCGTCGTCGTAGTCGGTCTCGATGCCCAGGACGGGGATGCCCGCCTCCTTCAGGGCCCGCTCCACGCTGTACCCCTCGGTATCGTACAGGCAGCAGAACTTCAGGTTCACGTCGATGACGCCGTCCACCCGGTACTCCTTGGCCAGGCGCAGGATGTCCTCCACGCGGCCGGGGTTGGGGGTGAAGCAGGCGCAGTTGTTCTTCATGTACCGCCTGGACAGGGCCATGTACTGCTGGTCCAGAGTGGGCAGGCCCTCCTCCACCAGGTTCTCAAAGTAGCGGGTGCCGGTGCACATCTCCTCGCAGACCACGGCGGCGCCGCTGGTTTCCACGATGTGGTGGAGCTTCCAGTTGGGGATGGCCATGGGGGTGCCGGTGATCATGATGCGCTTGGTGCCCTTCTCAAAGACGCTGACGCCCTGGCGGTTGCGCTCCTCCAGCTCGTCGGCCAGCTTGTTGCACATCTCCGCGCAGCGGGCGGGATCGTCAAAGAAGGCGATCTGGGTCACCAGCAGGGCGTCGGCGCCGCTGATGGGGATGTTATCGGGATCCTTCCGGGCCTCGAAGATACGGGCCAGGGCCTTGCGCTTGTTGTTGATAAGCCGGATGGCCTCGTCCAGCTTCTCCGGGGTAATGGCGTTGCCGGTGAACTCCTCCACCTTCCTGGCGAAGGCGGCGATCTCGTCCTTCCACTTGAGGAGGTCGCACTCCCGCTTCATCTGGGGCAGGTCCATGATGTACATGGGCACGTCCTCCCCCAGAATCTCATAGGCCTTCTTTTTGCCGTCGCAGGTGGTCTCCCCCACATACATGTCGGCAATCCGGAAGAAGGGGCAGGTGCGGCCCAGCCGGGCGCCCACCGACGCCTTCACCAGGGGGCAGATGCTCTTGGGCAGGACCTTCTCCCCGTCGGGGACCCAGAACTGGGAGCCGCCGCACAGGCCGGTGACGATGCCGCTGGCCGCCACCACCACCTCGTCGGGCACGAACACGCAGAAGGTGCCGAACACCTTGCGCCCCTCCTTCTGGGCCTCCAGCAGCTCCGCGGGGCGGATGCCGTGGATGTCCGACACCACGAAATCCCAGAAGGCCATCCCCTCGGGCCGGTTTTTCTGGGACAGGTACACGTCGCCGAAGGCCACGGGCAGCGCCGCGCAAAGCCCGTCGTGGGTATCCACGTCCATCCCCAGCGCCTTCCACATCTCTCTGCGATCAGCCATAGCTATCTCTCCTTCTACCTGAATTGTATTTCGTGATCCCCGGGCAAGCGGGGAGGTCAACCTTTCTTCGCCAGATCCCCGGCGCACAGCGCGGCCCCTACGGCCCCGGCGTAGCGCCCCTGGGGCACCGCCTGCACCTCGGTCCGCAGCTGCCGGCCCAGGGCCAGGCGGATATACTCGCTCTCGCACAGGCCGCCGGTGAGGCACACCAGGCCCCCCTCCTCCAGCCGCTTGGCCTGGGAGGCCACCTTCTTCACGATGGAATCCACCACGGCGAAGGCGATGTTCTCCTTCCTCTCCCCCCGGCCGATGAGGCTGATGACCTCCGACTCCGCGAACACCGTGCACAGGGAGCTGATGGACACGCCGCCCCCCTGCCGGGCCAGCTCACACATGTCGTCCGGCCGCAGGCCCAGGGTGTTGGCCATGACCTCCAGGAACCGCCCCGTACCGGCGGAGCACTTGTCGTTCATGATGAAATCCCGGACCTGGCCGCCCTCCACCCGGATGATCTTGGTGTCCTGGCCGCCGATGTCGATGACGGTAAGGTCCCGGCTGTGGTGGAGGTGCATGGCTCCCCTGGCGTGGCAGGTGATCTCCGTCACCGCCTTGCGGGTGTAGGGCACCGCCACCCGGCCGTACCCCCTGGACACGCAGCAGTGGTCCGCCTGGTCGTAGCCCGCCCCGCACAGCCGCCGGCGGATCTCCTCCGCCGTATCCACGCTGCTCCAGCCGGTGGGCTGGACAAAGGAAAGTGCGATCTGCCCCGCCTCATCCAGCACGGCGGTCTTGGCGCAGGTGGAGCCAATATCGATCCCAATGTAGTGCATCATCGTTTTCCCGCTTCCTTCCGCCGGGGAGCGCCCCGGCCCTGATCATGTCAATGGTACCATATCCTCGCCGCAATAGCAAGGTTCTTGTCTATAAATAGAATAGAAAAAATAAATATGTCGGCAGGCGCGCCACCGGTTTTCCCCGCTTTCCCGGCGGAACGCCGGGAAAGCGGCCCGGGGCGGCCCGGCGGGCGGCCGGATACAAAAAGGGCGGCGCACCTGTTGGTGCGCCGCCCTCTTCCCCCGGGGGGTATGCGGGACACGGCTTCTCCACCGGAACGCTCACGCGCCGGAAAAAAGAGGCATGGCCACCCGGCCGCAGTAGGCCTCCAGGAACTCCTTCCGGGGGCCGTAGGCCCCGCCCCGGGCGGCGAT
>CALXGG010000002.1 GCA_944387785.1 uncultured Oscillospiraceae bacterium
AAGGCCCGGGGCACCTCCCTGGGCAGCGACGACGGCATCGCCGTGGCCATGGCCATGGCGGTGCTGGATGACGACACCATCCCCCATCCCCCCCTGGAGGCGGTGTTCACCGTGGACGAGGAGGTGGGTATGCCCGGCGCCATCGCCCTGGACGGCTCCGACCTCAAGAGCCGGTACCTGCTGAACGTGGACTCCGAGGTGGAGAAGGTGCTGACCGTGGGCTGCGCCGGCGGTACCGCCTGCCATATCACGGAAGCCGCGGCGGCGGAGCCCTGCGAGGGCATGGTGTGCACCCTGAACCTGGAGCACCTCAGCGGCGGCCACTCCGGCACCGCCATCCACATGGGCTTTGCCAACGCCGACCACCTGATGGCCCAGTGCCTGCGGGAGCTGGGCTATCCCCGGCTGGTGTCCCTCTTCGGCGGCCTCCAGGACAACGCCATCCCCACCCAGTGCAAGGCGGTGGTGGTCCTGGGCGAGGACGCGAAGGAGAAGGTGAAGGCGGCCGCCGCCTGGGCGGACAAGGCCAAGGCCGCCTGCCCCCAGGACCCCGGCTTCACCTTCACCGTCAACGCGGAACGGGGCAGCGCCGCCGCCCTCTCCGCGGAGGACAGCCGCCGCCTGGTGGATCTCATCTGCGCCGTCCCCGACGGCGTCCAGGCTATGAACCCGGATCTTCCCGGCCAGGTCCAGACCTCTTTGAACCTGGGCATCCTCCGGCTGGAGGAGGGCAAGTTCCGCATGACCTTCCTGCTGCGCAGCTCCTCCGCGGCGGAGCTGGCCCAGCTGGAGCAGAAGGTCCAGGCCGTGGCCACGGAGTTCGGCGCCGCCTTCGCGGTGGAGAGCAGCTATCCCCCCTGGGAGTACCGCCGGGAGTCCCCGCTGCGGGATCTCATGGTCCGGGTGTTCAAGGAGCAGTACGGGGAGGACCCGGTGGTGGAGACGGTCCACGCCGGCCTGGAGTGCGGCATCCTGACGGACAAGGTGCCCGGGCTGGACGCGGTATCCTTCGGGCCCGACCTGGTGGAGATCCACAGCACCCGGGAGCGGATGAGCATCGCCTCCGTGGAGCGCACCTGGCGCTTCCTTCTGGGGGTGCTGGCGGCCCTGTAAGGCCCCGGCGCCGACCAACCGTTGTCAAACCGCCGCGCCCGACCCCCTTCCGGGGCCGGGCGCTGGCCGTGAAGGGGCGGGCCCGCCCCGGAAATACAGAAAAGGAGTATGCCCATGAAGTTCAGTGAAATGCCTTATGTCCGTCCCGACCTGGCGGCGATCCAGGCCAAGGGGGAGGAGATCGCCAGGCGGATCGCCCAGGCGGCCTCCGCCGACGAGGCGGTGGAGGCCTACCGGGCCTTCGACAAGGCCCAGGAGGAGGTCAGCACCGCCCTGTCCCTGGCCTATGTCCGCCACACCATCGACACCCGGGACGCGTTTTATGACAAGGAAAACGATTTTGCCGACGAGGCGGGTCCCGCCCTTCAGGAGATCAGCCAGAAGGTGAACCGGGCCCTGCTGGACAGCCCCCTCCGCGCCCAGCTGGAGGAGCGGCTGGGGAAGCTGCTGTTCACCAACCTGGAGATCGCGGTGAGGACCTTCGACCCGAAGAACATGGCCCTCATGCAGGAGGAGAACAAGCTGCAGAGCGAGTACCAGAAGCTCTACGCCTCCGCCATGGTGGAGTGGGACGGGGAGAAGCTGCCCCTGCCCAAGCTGGGGCCCTACAAGCAGAGCCCTGATCGGGCGGTCCGCAAGGCGGCCTACGAGGCGGAGGGAAAGTGGTTCGACGCCCACCAGGCGGAGCTGGACGAGCTCTACGACAAGCTGGTGAAGAACCGCACCGCCCAGGCGAAGAACATGGGCTACGACAACTATCTCCAGCTGGGCTATGACCGCCTGGGCCGCAACTGCTACGGCCCCGCCCAGGTGGCGGCCTTCCGGGACCAGATCGCCCGGGACATGGTGCCCATCGTGGCCCGGGTGAAGAAGGACCAGGAGCGGCGGCTGGGTGTGGATCAGCTGAAATACTGGGACGATGTGCTGCTGTTCCCCGACGGCAACGCGGACCCCCAGGGCACCGCCGACGAGATCCTGGCCGCCGGCAGGCAGATGTACCGGGAGCTGAGCCCGGAGACGGCGGAGTTTGCCGACTTCCTCTGGGACAACGAGCTGCTGGACGTCCTGAGCAAGGAGGGCAAGGCCCCCGGCGGCTACTGCACGGAGTTCTCCGCCTACAAGGCCCCCTTCATCTTCTCCAACTTCAACGGCACCAGCGGCGACGTGGACGTGCTGACCCACGAGGCGGGCCACGCCTTCGCCGGCTTCCGGGCCATGCGCAAGGGCTACCTGGGCTGCATGGTGAGCCCCACCATCGAGGCCTGCGAGGTCCACTCCATGTCCATGGAGTTCCTCACCGCCCCCTGGCATGAGAAGTTCTTCGGCCCCCTGACCCGGAAGTACGAGATCGGCCACTGCGAGGACGCCCTCATCTTCATCCCCTACGGCTGCATGGTGGACGAGTTCCAGCACCGGATGTACGAGAACCCGGAGCTGACCCCCGCCCAGCGCAACGAGCTGTGGCTGAAGCTGGAGGAGAAGTACCGCCCCTGGGTGGACTTCGGGGGCCTGCCCTTCTACGGCCGGGGCGCCGGCTGGCAGCGGCAGCTGCACATCTACCTCTACCCCCTCTACTATATCGACTACTGCATGGCCCAGACAGTGGCCTTCCAGTTCTGGATCGCGTCCATGAAGGACCGGGCCGACGCCTGGGGCCGGTATCTGCGCTTTGCCGACGCCGGCGGGACCAAGACCTTCGAGGCGCTGGTGGAGGAGGCCGGGCTGAAGGTGCCCTACGCGCCGGGCTGCATCCGGGAGATCGGCGAGGCCATCTCCGGCTGGATCGACGCCAACCCCCTGTAACATATGCTTTGACGGCCGGCAGGCGGGGTCTCCCGCCTGCCGGCCTATTAAAATAAAAAATATTTTTTAGAATATGCAGCATACGGAGGGCCGTGATTCATTTTCGGGGCAGCGCCGCCCGGCGGCGGCGGACATGGCGGGCGGCCGGGAGGGGCCCGGGGGGTTGTTTTGGGGGCCTCCGGAGAGCTGGCGGGGCCCGGAGCGGGGGGGAAGGGGGGACTTTTGCCCTTTAAAGCCTGTCCTTTTGCCGGATTGGAGGATTTTAGCAGCCTGTTTTTAGTCAATATTACCAAATGCAAAAAAATTTTTGCCAGAAAAAACAACTTTTTCGCCCGTATCCTTCCTGCACTTTGTCAGTTCCTTAAAAAAACGGCTTTCCCTGTTACAATAGGACGGTTTCACTTGAAAAGTAAGCGGGGATAGACTATAATAATGAAGGTAGCTCCGTGCAATTCTTGCATATTTCCCGATTTGTAACAAACGGGACAAAAAAATTTTTGAGGCGTTTGCCCGGAAGATTCAGGGAAAGATAAACCATGGACGAAGAGAAAAAAACCAGGCGGCGGGGGCGCAGAGCGTATCTGGACGACTTCCGCCGGAACGTGAGTGGTGAATATATTTACATCGGCCCCCTCCACGCCTTTCGGGGAACGGCGGAGAGCCGGAAAAGGGGCCTGATCCGGTGGGGCCTGATGGCCGTGGGGATGGCTGCCCTGGGGATCGTGGGCGGCTGCATCTACGCGCCGGGGACGACCCACTGCGCCTATATCATGATCCCCTATGTGGCGGGGCTGCTGGCCTCCTGGTCGGTGCTGTGGGCCTTTGCCCGCCTGGCCAAGGGGGGCGACCCCCTCCGGGGCTATGTGTACGACGCCACCGTCAGCCAGTTCCGGCTGCGGACCATGATCACCGCCGTGGGCGCCGGCTGCGCCGTGGCGGGGGAGCTGGTCTATGTGGCCCTCCACGGCGTCCAGGGCATGCTGCCCGGGATGCTGCTGTTCCTTGGCTCCCAGGGGGCCATGCTGGCCCTGGCGCTGCTGTGGCGGCCCCTGGGCCGGGAGATGGTCTGGGAGCTCCGGGAGAACCCGGACCGGTAACGGGACGGCCGTCATCCGGGCGCGGGGCGCCCAAAGGGGGTACCCCCTTTTTTTCTCCGCCTTGCGGGGCAAGGCGGAGATATTCTGTGTGAACTATGGGCCACGCCCGCCCTATGGGCGGGGCCCGCTGCAATATAGTTCAAAAACATAAAGGAGGAATGCAAACCATGAAGAGAAGCAAAAAAGCACTTGCACTGTTTCTGGCATTGGTGATGTGCATTGGCGTGCTGGCCGGCTGCGGCGGCAACAACAACACGGCCAATAACGGCACCAACGACACCAACGACACCCAGGGTGGGGAGACCAACACCACCCCGCTGGTGGTTTCCATTGAGCAGGGCCTGGAGGGCAAGTTCTCCCCCTACTTCTACCTGAGCAACGCCGATAACAAGATCGTCAGCCTGACCCAGGTGTCCCTGCTGACCGTTGACCGTGTGGGCAACCCTGTCCTCAACGGTATCGAGGGCGAGACCCGCTCCTACAACGGCACGGACTACACCTATTATGGTCCCGCCGACATCGTCATCACCGAGAACCCCGAGGGCGAGCCCGAGGGCACCGTCTACTACGATGTGACCATGCGGGACGACATCGTCTTCTCCGACGGCCAGACTGCCAACATCGACGATGTGATCTTCGGCATCTACGTCTACCTGGATCCTACTTATGACGGCAACTCCACCATGTACTCCCTGCCCATCCGCGGCCTGAAGGAGTACCGCTCCGGCATGGATCCCCTGTACAAGCTGCTGCTGGCCGCCGGTGAGGGCAACACCGACTTCACCTACTGGGACGAGGCCACCCAGACCGCTTTCTGGGGCGAGGGCCTGGCCAACGCCGGCGCCGCCTTTGCCCAGTCCATCGTGGACTACTGCGTGAACAGCTACGCCGACGCTTATGCTGAATCCACTCTGGGCTGCACCGCCGACGAACTGAAGGCCGACGAGGGCCTGCAGGTGGTATTCGGCATGGCCATGTGGGGCTTCGGCTCTACCGAGGTCGCTGAGGACGGCACTCTGGCCGGCTTCACCGATTTCATGGGCAACACCTATGACGTGGTGGGCGGCACCTATCCCACCACGGCCGACTACTGGACCAACATCATGGCCAAGTACGATGGCGACTATCAGACCGCTTCCGATACCGAGGTGGCCAGCGGCTCCCTGTGGAGCTACCTGGATCCCGCTTACACCGTGGGTGTCTCCACCGGCGATTCCGCGCCCAACATCTCCGGCGTGGTGCGTACCGGCGACTACTCCATGCGGATCATCACCACTAAGATCGACGCTACCATGATCTACCAGCTGTCCCTGCCCGTCGCTCCCATGCACTACTACGGCGACGAGTCCCTGTATGATTACGACAACAACTCCTTCGGCTTCACCAAGGGCGACCTGTCCATCGTGAAGGCCAAGACCAGCACCCCCATGGGCGCCGGCCCCTACAAGTTCATCGAGTACTCCAACGGCGTGGTGTACTACGAGGCCTATGACGGCTACTATCTGGGCGCCCCCAAGATCCAGTACTTCAACTACATGGAGACCACCGAGGCCAACATGATCACCGGTATCCAGGCCGGTACCCTGGACATCGCTGAGCCCAGCTACACCACCGACGTGGCCAACCAGGTGGCCGACATCAACGGCGGCGACGACAGCCTGGACGGCTCCGTCATCACCACCCGCCTGTACGACTTCCTGGGCTACGGCTATGTGGGCATCAACCCCAACAACGTGAAGGTGGGCGATGATCCCGATTCCGACGCCTCCAAGGATCTGCGCAAGGCCCTGGGCACCATCATCGCCGTCTACCGCGACGAGGGCATCGACTCCTACTACGGCGAGACCGCTTCCGTCATCAACTACCCCATCTCCAGCACCTCCTGGGCCGCTCCTCAGGTCACTGACGACGGCTACCAGGTGGCTTACTCCGTGAACGTCAACGGCGAGCCCATCTACACCGAGGGCATGAGCACCGAGGACAAGTACGCCGCCGCCAAGGAGGCCGCCCTGGGCTTCCTGGAGGCTGCCGGCTACACCGTGGAGAACGGCAAGGTCACCGCGGCTCCCGAGGGCGCCAAGCTGAAGTATCAGGTGGATATCGGCGGTAACGGCCAGGGCGACCACCCCACCTTCCTGATCCTGAAGAACGCCGCCGCCGCCCTGGCGGAGATCGGCATGGAGCTGTACGTCAACGACCTGGCCAACGCCAACGACCTGTACGCCGCCTATCAGACCGGCGCTTCCGAGCTGTGGTGCGCCGCCTGGGGCGCCGCTACCGACCCCGACATGTATCAGCTCTATCACTCCAACGGTTCCACCAACTATTACCGGATCTCCGATCCCGAGCTGGATGAGCTCATCGAGGCCGGCCGTATGTCCACGGACCAGACCTACCGCAAGAGCATCTACAAGGCCGCCATGGAGATCATCATGGACTGGGGCGTGGAGATCCCCATCTACCAGCGCTCCGAGTGCTACCTGTTCTCCACCGAGCATGTGGATATCTCCACCCTGCCCACGGACATGACGCCTTACTGGACCGCTCTCAACGAGATCGAGAAGCTGGCCCTGAAGTAATGCCTGTATCCCACGCGGGATGCTGCGCGGCATGAAAACAGATGAAAATCGGTTCCCCTGCCCCCATTTTGGGGGCAGGGGAACCCCGTTCCTTTTCGATGGGTGTCAAGGAGCCTCCCGCCAGGAGGGAGGGGCGGCTGCTTGATGCACAGCGGGTGTTTCCATGCCCGTGCTGATACCATGGAGAAACTAGACAACTGGAGGGATCGTCTTGCGAAATTTCATTATCAAGCGCCTGCTGCTCTCGGTACTGATCCTGTTCTGCGTGACATTTATTATCTATGTGCTGCTGCGCTGCCTGCCGGCCTCCTACGTGGAGACCATGGCCATGAAGCTGTCCACGGCGCCCGGCTCCAAGCCCTATGAGGAGTGGGTGGCCCAGCTCAACGTGCAGTACGGCCTGGACAAGGGGATCATCCCCGGCTACATCGTCCAGCTGAAGAACATGCTCATGGGCAACTTCGGCGACAGCTGGCGCTTCACCGTGCCGGTGATCCAGAAGTTCAAGGAGGTCATCTGGGTTTCCGTGATCATGGGCGGCATCGCTCTGATACTGGAGCTGCTCATTGCCATCCCCCTGGGCGTCATGGCTGCCACCAAGCAGTACTCCCGGGCGGACTACGCCATCACCGCCGGCGCTCTGGTGGGTATCTCCCTGCCTACCTTCTTCTTCGCCACCATCCTCAAGCTGATCTTTGCCGTGAAGCTCAAGTGGTTCGACGTGTCCGGCCTCATGGGCCGCAACTACGCCCAGCTGGACCAGCTGGGGAAGATCCTGGACATGGCCCACCACCTGGTGCTGCCTATCGTGACGCTGACCATCGTGTCCGTGGGCTCCCTCATGCGCTATACCCGCACCAATATGCTGGAGGTCCTCAACGCGGACTACATCCGCACCGCCCGGGCCAAGGGCCTCAGCGAGAAAAAGGTCATCTACCACCACGCCTTCCGCAACACCCTCATCCCCCTGGTGACCATCGTGGGCGGCTCCCTGCCGGGCCTGTTCTCCGGCGCCCTCATCACCGAGACCCTGTTCTCCATCAACGGCATCGGCTTTACCTCCTACCAGGCCATGACGACGGGCGACATCCCGTTCTCCATGTTCTATCTGTCGTTTATGGCGATCCTGACCCTGCTGGGCAACCTGATCTCTGATATTCTGTACGCGGTGGTGGATCCCCGCGTGCGCATCGCGTGATAGGAGGAGGTGCTTTCATGTCTGAAGAAAAGAAGATGAATCCTCAGCAGGAGGGCGGCTCCCAGGAGCAGCTCTCCCTGAACGACGACCGCCGCGTCAAGGTCCTGTCCCCCGGCGCCCTGGTGGCCAAGCGGTTCTTCCGCAACCGCCTGGCGGTGCTGGGCCTCATCATGCTGGCCGTGATGTTCGTATTCTCCTTTGTCGGCGGCCTGGTCTCCCCCTACGGACAGGACGAGCAGTTCTACACCTACACCTATATGGCCAAGGAGTATGTGGCCGTCACCCGCAACGACGACCTCCGGTACGCGGTGGCCGACGGCCAGGAGTTCGGCACCGCGGCCCAGGCCCAGTTCCTGCTGGCCCAGATGACCGGCAAGACGGAGTTCACCTACAAGGACGTGTCCTACACCCTGACGGAGGAGGGGGAGGACTTCTACTCCATCTCCTCCGGCGGTACCCTGCTGGCCATCGCCTACAAGGACATCGTCAACCCCGCCGATAACGGCGCGGAACCCTCCTTCGCGGTGAAGTACGCCGCCCTGAAGGCCTACACCAACGGGGAGAGCGGCTTTTCCGCCGACGGCCAGGACTACGACCTGGACGAGGACGGCAACATCCTCCTGGGCGGCGAGATCCAGGGGTATATCAGCCGCTTCGTGGTCCAGTCCAAGGTCAGCGGCACAGTGATCACCCGTGACTTCAAGGAGGAGCTGGAGGCCGCCATTGACGACAGTGCGGCGGAGTTCATCTATACCGGCGAGGACGGCCAGGAGCACACCTATGAGATCGTGTACGACGCCGCCGCCCACGTCTGGTCCGTCAAGCAGGAGACCCTGACCTACGTCTACGACTCCTATGCCCGCCCCTCCCTGACCCACCCCCTGGGCTGCGATACCAACGGCATGGACATGCTCACCCGCCTGATGTACGGCGGCCGGGTGTCCCTGGTCATCGGCTTTGTGGTCGTGTTCATCGAGGCGGCCATCGGCATCGTCCTGGGCGGCATCGCCGGCTACTTCGGCAAGTGGGTGGATAACCTCATCATGCGTATCGTGGACGTGTTCTACTGCGTGCCCTCCATGCCCATCATCATCATCATCGGCTCCGCCATGGACGGCATGCAGGTGGATCCCCAGGTGCGAATGATGTACCTGATGCTGATACTGGGCTTCCTGGGCTGGCCGGGCTTCGCCCGGATGATCCGCGGCCAGATCCTGTCCCTCCGGGAGCAGGAGTTCATGACCGCCACCGAGGCCTGCGGCATCAGCGTGCCCCGGCGGATCTTCCGCCACCTGATCCCCAACGTGATCCCCCAGCTCATCGTGCTGTGCACCATGGGCCTTGGCTCCACCATCATCACCGAGGCGACGCTGTCCTTCCTGGGCCTGGGCGTCAAGTTCCCCTTCGCCTCCTGGGGCAATATCATCAGCGACGTCAACAACTCCTATGTGATGACCACCTACTGGTATGTGTGGATCCCCGCCGGTATCTGCCTGCTGGTGGCGGTGCTGGGATTCAACTTTGTGGGCGACGGCCTGCGGGACGCCTTTGACCCCAAGATGAAGCGGTAAGGGAGGAGAAGAGTATGGCAAAAAAGAAAGCGGAAGGCTACCTCTCCGGCCGGGAGGCCCGGCGCATCTCCAAGGAGAACCGCCGGATCACCAATGAGTTTGAAAAGCAGCACAAGCGCAAGAACGTGCCCGAATCCGAGTACCTCACGGAGATGCGGGACCCCAATAACACGGTGGAGTTCGACAACCTCCACACCTACTTCTTTACCGACGCCGGCACGGTCAAGGCGGTGGACGGCGTATCCTTCGAGGTGCCCATCGGCAAGACCGTGGGCGTGGTGGGCGAGTCCGGCTGCGGCAAATCCGTCACCAGCCTCTCCCTGATGCAGCTGCTCCAGCGGCCCCAGGGCCAGGTGGTGGAGGGCTCCATCCGGCTGAACCTGGGGGACAAGGCCTATGACGTGACCAAGATGCCCACCGAGAAGATGCAGCATCTCCGGGGCAACTTCATGTCCATGATCTTCCAGGAGCCCATGACCAGCCTGAACCCGGTGTTCCGTATCGGCGACCAGGTGGACGAGGTCATCGCCCTCCACCACGGCGAGGGCAAGACCAAGGACCAGATCAAGGCGCGTACCATCGAGCTTCTGGAGATGGTGGGCATCGCCAACAGCGAGGGCGTTTACCGGATGTACCCCCATGAGCTCTCCGGCGGCATGCGCCAGCGCGTGATGATCGCCATGGCCCTGGCCTGCAGCCCCCGGCTGATCATTGCTGACGAGCCCACCACCGCCCTGGACGTGACCATCCAGGCCCAGGTGCTAGACCTGCTGCGGAACCTGAAGGACAAGATCAACTCCTCCATCATGTTCATCACCCACGACCTGGGCGTCATCGCCGAGATGGCGGACTATGTGGTGGTCATGTACGCCGGCCGGGTGGTGGAGAAGGGCACCGTGGAGGAGATCTTCCACCACCCCTCCCACCCCTATACCATCGGCCTCATGGCCTCCAAGCCCGTGGTGGGCAAGCAGGTGGATAAGCTCTATTCCATCCCCGGCAAGGTACCCAACCCCATCAACATGCCAAATTACTGCTACTTCAAGGACCGCTGTGAGATGTGCGTGGCAGGCTGCGAGGGGGAGTACCCCCACGAGGTCAGCCTCAGTCCTACCCACAAGGTGAGCTGCTACCGCTACTACGACAACGCTGAAAAGGGAGGTGAGCGCTGATGGCCAAGACAGAAAGGGCGGCTGCCCAGGAGAAGAAGGTCAACCATCTGGCGATCGACAACACCTTCACCCCGGTGACCTACGATCCCCAGTATATCCTGATGGTCAACAAGCTGAAGAAGTATTTCCCCATCAAGGGCGGCATGGTGTCCAAGACGGTGGGCTACGTCCGGGCCGTGGACGGCATCACCTTCAACCTCAAGCGGGGCACCACCATGGGCCTGGTGGGCGAGTCCGGCTGCGGCAAGACCACCGCTGGGCGGACCATCCTGCGCCTCTCCGGCGACAAGACCGGCGGCCAGGTGCTCTTCAACGGCCAGGAGGTCTACGACCTGACCCCCAAGGAGATGCGCGCCCTGCGCACCAAAATGCAGATCATCTTCCAGGACCCCTTCTCCAGCCTTTCCCCCCGCCTGCCGGTGGGCGAGATCATCGGCGAGGCGGTCCGGGAGCACAACTTGGTGCCCAAGGAGGAGTTTGACGACTATATCGACCAGGTGATGGACAACTGCGGCCTCCAGCCCTTCCATAAGGACCGCTATCCCCACGAGTTCTCCGGCGGCCAGCGGCAGCGTATCTGCATTGCCCGGGCCCTGGCCCTGAACCCGGAGTTCGTGGTCTGCGATGAGCCGGTGTCCGCCCTGGACGTGTCCATCCAGGCCCAGATCATCAACCTTCTCCGGGAGCTCCAGGAGAAGTACAAGCTGACCTACCTCTTCATCTCCCACGACCTGAGCGTGGTGGAGCACATCTCCGACTCCGTGGGCGTGATGTACCTGGGCAACCTGGTGGAGTACGGCGCCACGGCGGATATCTTCCGCAACCCCCTGCACCCCTACACCAAGGCCCTGTTCTCCGCTATCCCCATCCCGGATCCCGACGCCAAGATGAGCCGCATCGTGCTGGAGGGCTCCATTCCCTCCCCGGCGAACCCGCCCTCCGGCTGTAAGTTCCACACCCGCTGCGCCAACTGCATGGCCCGCTGCAAGGTGGAGGCTCCGGAGCAGAAGGAGATCGAGCCGGGCCACTATGTGGTCTGCCATCTCTACGACAAGTAAGCCATGGCGCGCAGACGGACCTATGACGACGACGATGGCCGGACCATCGCCGATATGAGCGGCCTGCAGGCGCCGCGGCTCATCGTGCCCCGGCACTGGGACAGCGTCCGCAAGCCGCCTGCCCCGCCGCCGGAGCCCCCGGAGGAGGAGGCGCCGGCCCGTCCCTGGGAGCAGGGGCAGGACGAGCTGTCCGCCGAGGACCGGCGGGTCTATACCCTGGCCGCCATCCGGGCGGCGCTGCTGATCGGCGGCGTGTATATCCTGGGGGCGGTGCTGCTGATCCTGGCCATGCTGGCCCTGTGGGGCTGAGCTTCCCGATAAACGGGCCTCCCCGCCGTCGGTGAGACGGCGGGGAGCTTTTTTTGCGCCGGGCCTTGACAGAAAGGTGGGAATAAAGTAAACTATATCCTGTGTTAGTGCGCCGGTATACGGCGCGTGAGAGAGGATCCACCGACCGCTTGACCCCGCGGCGGGGCGTTTCCCGGGAAATGCCTGCCGCAGATCGCGCTGGGTGGTTTTTTTGCGGCCTGCATCCCGCTTTATCGGACAGAGAGAAGGAGGACCCGTTATGAAGAAGGACGTTGTCATCATCGGCGCCGGCCCCGCCGGTATTTTTACCGCCATTGAGATGCTGAAGAAGGGCAGCCGGCAGAGCATCCTGATCGTGGAGAAGGGGAAGGCGGTGGAGGACCGCCACTGCCCCAAGAGCAAGACCAAGCAGTGCGTCAACTGCAAGCCCTACTGCCACATCACCACCGGCTTTTCCGGCGCTGGCGCCTTTTCCGACGGGAAGCTGTCCCTGAGCTATGAGGTGGGCGGCGACCTGCCCACCCTGGTGGGGGAGGACGTGGCCCAGGAGACCATCAACTACACCGACCAGATCTACCTGGAGTTCGGCGCGGACACCCACATCGAGGGCCTGGGCAACACCGAGGAGGTGAAGGCCATCCGCAAGCGGGCCATCCAGGCGGGGCTGAAGCTGGTGGACTGCCCCATCCGCCACCTGGGCACCGAGAAGGCCCAGGACCTCTACTACGCCATTGAGCAGCACCTGCTCCGCAGCGGCGTGGAGCTGATGTTCGGCTACGAGTGCACCAACCTGATCCTGGACGGCGACGTGTGCAAGGGCGTGTGCGTCACCAACGGCAAGGAGGAGCAGGAGATCCTGGCAGAGCATACCATCATCGCCACCGGCCGCCGGGGGGCGGACTGGCTGGAGAGCCTGTGCGCCGAGCACAACATCGCCCACCAGCCCGGTACCGTGGACATCGGCGTCCGTGTGGAGGTCCGCAACGAGGTGATGGAGACGGTGAACCGGGTGCTCTACGAGTCCAAGCTGGTGGGCTACCCCAAGCCCTTCAAGAACAAGGTCCGCACCTTCTGCCAGAACCCCGGCGGCTTTGTCAGCCAGGAGAACTACGACAACGACCTGGCGGTGGTCAACGGCCACAGCTATAAGGAGCTCAAAAGCGACAACACCAACCTGGCCATCCTGTGCAGCCACAACTTCTCCTACCCCTTCAACCAGCCCATCGCCTATGCCCAGAAGGTGGGGGAGCTGACCAACATGCTGGGCGCGGGCCACATCCTGGTCCAGCGCTTCGGGGACATCCTGGACGGCAAGCGGACGTGGCCCAAGGAGCTGGCCTTCTCCAACCTGCGGCCCACCCTGCCCGACGCGGTGGCGGGGGACATCACCGCCGCCATGCCCTACCGCTCCATGATCAACATCATCAACTTCATCCAGGCTATGGACCAGGTGGTGCCCGGCTTCGCCGCCACGGAGACCCTCCTGTACTCCCCGGAGCTGAAGTTCTACTCCAACCGGGTGAAGATGGACGAGAAGTTCAACACCAACGTGAAGGGCCTCCACTGCCTGGGGGACTCCAGCGGCTGGACCCGGGGGCTGATGATGGCCTCCGTGATGGGCGTGCTCATGGGCCGGCGGCTGGCGGAGGAGGAGCTGGCGGGCCGCTGAGGCGGGACGCCGCCGGGGGGATCCCCGGGCTCTCCGTAAAACCGCATAAAAACTCCCCGCCGGGGGCGCTGCGCGCTTCCGGCGGGGAGTTTGGTTTCAGCGGGAGGGATCAAGCCTTGTGCTGGAGCAGGCGGTAGGCGTCGGCGATGAGGGACACGCAGGTCTCCACTCCCAGCCGGCCGCTGTCCAGGCACAGGTCGTAGTTCCGGACGTCGCCCCACTTCTGGTCGGTGTAGAACCGGTAGTGGTGGGCCCGGGCCTTGTCCCGGCGGGCAAGGATGGCGGCGGCCTTCTCCCGCTCCAGGCCGTGCTCCGAGAGGGAGCGCTCCACCTTATAGGGCATATCCGAGTGGATGAACACGTTGAGGGTGGGGAACTTCCCGGCCAGCACATGGTCGGCGCACCGTCCCACGATGACGCAGGGCCCCTTGGCGGCCGCCTCCAGGATGATCTCCGACTGGACGTTGTGCAGATGGTCCGTCAGGGCACTGCCGGTTTTGGCGCTGCCGTCGAAGCGGGTGCCGTAGCCGATGATGTGGCCCAGGGCCCCGCCGCTGAAGTATTCGCCGTGGGAGCGGATGAACTCCGGCGACAGCTTGGTTTTGGATGCCGCCAGCTCCACGATCTCCTTGTCATAGAAGGGCAGCTCCAGCCGCTGGGCCACCAGCTTGCCGATGGTGTGTCCGCCGCTGCCGCACTGGCGGCCGATGGTGATGATGCAGTTTGCCATAGTCCACTCCTCCTTGTCTCCGGCGAATAGGCTTCTTGCCACTGTATGGCGGTTATTGCTGCATTATACCATGGCAGCTGTGCTGTCGTGGTATAATCCGTCAGCTTTTTCGGTTGCCCCGTAAGGGGCGAGAAAAAGGACATGGAATAAAAGGATAAGAGCCGCATTGCGGCTATTATACCATGACAGCTGTGCTGTCGTGGTATAATCCGTCAGCTTTTTCGGTTGCCCCGTAAGGGGCGAGAAAAAGGACATGGAATAAAAGTATAAGAGCCGCTTTGCGGCTATTATACCACAGGATCCGGGGCAGGTAAAGGGGCTTTGGAGGGAGCGGCCCGGGGCGGGGCCCGACGCCCTGTCCGGCAGCCTCGCTTCCCTCTTGTGTCCGCCGGCGGCGGCGGGTACAATAGAGAGAAGAAAGGAGGCAGGGAGATGGAACGATTTGTGGGCCTGCTGATCCGCCGGGAACGGCTGGAGAAAAACTATTCCCAGGAGGGGCTGTGCCGGGGGATCTGCGCGGTGAGCTACCTCAGCAAGATCGAGCAGGGGAAGGCCCAGGCGGGATACGATGTGATCGTGCCGCTGCTGGCCCGGCTGGGGATCGACTTTGAGACGGACCAGGGGTTCCTGGCCTGGGCTGGGGACCGGGTGGACACCCTCTATCGGGAGCTGCTGGCGGGCCGGGAGGAGGGAGAGCCCTTCCAGCAGGCCATGTCGGAGCTGGAGGGGGAGGAGGCGCGGTGCCTGCGCTCCCCTTGGCTGCTGGATCTCCTGCTGCTGAAGGCGGGGACGGAGGAGGCGGCCCGGGAAGCGCTGCTGGAGCAGGTGGAGCCCTTTTCCGCGGTGCTGGACCGGCGGCAGTACCCCCTCTATCTCCTGTGCCGGCTCTTCTGCGGCCGGGACCGGGACGCGGGGCCTCTCCTGCGGCTGGGGGCGGGGGCCTTCTACACCGTGGCGGGCGGCAGCGTCTATGTCCGGCGGGGGCGGTACACAGAGGCCGCGGCGCTGCTGCAGCGGGGCTACGACCAGGCCGCCGGGGAGGGCAGCCCCTCCCTGATGCTGCTGGCCCAGGTGTTTCTGGGCAACAGCTACAGCGCCATGGGCCACCGGGGGCTGATGCTGGAGAGCTATCGGATCGCCCGGCGGCTGGGAGAGGAGCTGGGGCGGGCGGAGCTGCTGGCCGCCATCGATTACAACATCGGCGCCACCTACCTGGAGTGGAGCATGGATAAAGAGGCCCTGGCCGTACTGGAGGCCGCCCCCTGGGAGGACCTGTGGTACTGGCACAAGCTGGCCATCGCCCTGGAGCGGGCGGGCCAGCTGCCGGAGGCCCGGGAAGCCCTGGCCAGGGCCTATGACGGCATGGAGGCGCCTGAGCGCTGCCCGGTGGTGCGGAAGATCCTGGATCTGGCGGCCTACCGGCTGGACCACCCGGACTATGTGAAGCAGGAGCGCTACGCCGCCATGGCCCGGGAGGTCTGCGCCCAGGCGGAGAAGGAGCTGGGGGAGGGCTATGCCCGGTTCCATCTGCCCTTCCTTCTGGAAGCCCTGGAGGCCCAGCGCCGGTACAAGGAGGCCTATCAGCTGATAAAGGAGTTTTCCTATAAAGACAGGATAATATAGGATTAAACGAGTTTATTGGGATAGATTTTCTCAAAACAACCGGATTGTGGGAGCTCAGCGGTTCATGGTATACTGACGGGGAAGAAAGCGGAGGAGGAAACGCCATGCCCCGTACACTCTGGACACGGAATTTTACGATCATTACCCTTGGCACGGTCATCAGCGCCATCGGCGGCGTGGCCATGAGCTTTGCCCTGAGCTTCGTGGTGTTCGACAACACCGGCAGCACCCTCCTCATGGGGCTGTTCAGCGCGGCGTCCCTGCTGCCCCACACCCTGATCCCGGTGCTGGCGGCCCCCTATCTGGACAACTTCCGGCGTAAGCCGGTGATCGTGGGACTGGATTATTTGAACGGCGGGATCTACCTACTGATGGGCCTATACCTGCTGTCCCACGATTTCCGGATGGGGATTTATCTTGCCTTTTCCCTGGTGGTCAATACCACAGGGGCCATTTATCAGCTGGCATACAGCAGCCTGTACCCCAACCTGATCCCTGCGGGCTTTGCCCAGAAGGGGTACACCGTCTCCGGTATGCTCTACCCCACGGTCATCATGGTGATGACCCCGGTGGCCAGTGTGCTGTACACCCGCTTCGGCCTGCCGGTGATCTGTCTGGGGGAGGGGGCGCTGCTGGTGCTGGCGGCCACGGTGGAGACCCGGATCCGGGTGGAGGAGACGGTGAGCCGGGGCGGCCGGTTTTCCTTCCGGGATTATCTGGAGGACCTCCGGGAGGGCTTCCGGTACCTGCGCCGGGAGAAGGGGCTCCTTCGGATCTACGCCTATATGCCGCTGACCCAGGGCCTGTCCGCCGGCACCGCCAATCTGGTCACCGCCTACTTCCGCACCACCCCGGGGCTGGACATGACCATGTACGCATTTTTCACCACGGTGCAGTTCATCGGCCGGACCCTGGGGGGCATGGTCCACTATCGCTTCCCTATCCCGCCCAAGCGGCGGTTTTCCCTGGCCTACCTGGTCTATCAGACGTACAGCGCCATGGACGCCCTGCTGCTGTGGCTGCCCTATCCCCTGATGCTGGCCAACCGGGCCCTGTGCGGCTTTCTGGGCATCAACAGCGCCACCCTCCGGGAGAGCAGCGTCCAGAATTATCTGCCCGACAGGATGCGGGCCAAGGTGAACGCGGTATTCAACGCCCTTATGTCCCTCACCTCCCTGGCGTTCTCCCTGGGGGTGGGCGCTCTGGGGGAGGTAATGGATTACCGGGCGGCGATGACCATTCTGAACCTGGTGCTGATGGCGGTGTGCTGGTGGGTCATGTGGCGGGGCCGGGCGGACGTGAAGGCCGTCTACGACCGGGAGGTCTGAGTTTCGCGGGTCCCATCGGGAGAGGCAAGGGCGCGGCCTGCCGCGCCCTTGCCTTTTTGCCATCGGTATGGTATGATGTGCCGAGAAAAATCGGGAGGTACCCTTGTTTATGCGGATGCGGAAGAAGAAGAACCTGATCCCCCGGATGGAGAAGTGCGCCGCCGTCCATGTGCGGGACGGTTTTGCCCTGAAGGGGGCCTGGCGGGAGACGCTGATGCCGGAGGCGGCGCAGCTGCGGGTAGAGCTGGGCTGCGGCAAGGGCCGCTTCACGGTGGAGACGGCCCGGCAGCACCCGGAGGTGCTGTTCGTCGCCATCGAGAAGGTGCCCGACGCCATGGTCATCGCCATGGAGCGGGCGGCGGCCCTGGAGCTGAAGAACGTGTTTTTCGTGGTGGGGGACGCGGCGCTGCTGCCGGACTACTTCACCGGCGGCGAGGTGGATCTCATCTACATCAACTTCTGCGACCCCTGGCCGCCCAAGGGCCAGGCCAAGCGCCGCCTGACCCACCGGGGGTTCCTGACGTCCTACCGGAAGGTGCTGAAAATGGGCGGGGAGATCCATTTCAAGACAGACAACGGCCCTCTCTTCGCCTTCTCCCTGGGGGAGTTCCCCGCCGCGGGCTACGTCCTCAGCCAGGTCACCGACGACCTCCACGGGGAGGGGCCCCAGGGGGTCATGACGGATTACGAGGCGAAGTTCTTTGCCCAGGGCCTGCCCATCCACCGCTGCGTGGGGACCATGGCGCCCTGGGAGCCTGTGGATGAAAACAGCCGGGACGGGGCGGAAAATTTGTTAAAAAACCCCTGATTTCGCGGTTGACATTATTTTTTCGTCATGGTATCATAACAACGTCCGTTTGCGGACCGGCGTCGTGCCGGCCTGCAAACGGCGTTTTTTGACAAATCGGCCGGGACAGGTCCCGGTTTGTGGAGGAGAAGCTGTGTACAGGGCCCGGGGCCCGGGGAGGAGAAGCAATGGACGAAAACAAGATCCAGGAAGGACAGGTGCAGGAGAATAAAATGGGGATCCTGCCGGTGAACCGGCTGCTGATCTCCATGTCGGTGCCCATCATGATCTCCATGCTGGTGCAGGCGCTGTACAACGTGGTGGACAGCGTGTTCGTGGCCAAGCTCAGCGAGAACGCCCTCAACGCGGTGTCTCTGGCCTTCCCGGTGCAGAACCTGATGATCGCGGTGGCCACCGGTACCGGCGTCGGTATCAACGCCCTGCTGTCCAAGAGCCTGGGGGAGAAGAACTTCAAGCGGGCCAACCTGGCGGCGGCCAACGGCGTGTTCCTGGCGGTGTGCAGCTACATCGTCTTTGCCCTGCTGGGGCTGTTTTTCTCCCGCACCTTTTTCACGGTGCAGACCGACGTGGCGGAGATCGTGGATGGCGGCGCCCAATATGTGTCCATCTGCACCATCTGCTCCTTCGGCATGTTCCTGCAGATCACCTATGAGCGGCTGCTCCAGTCCACCGGCAAGACCATTTACACCATGTTCACTCAGGGCCTGGGGGCGGTGATCAACATCATCTTCGACCCCATCTTCATCTTCCTTCTGGACATGGGCGTGGCCGGCGCGGCGGTGGCCACGGTGCTGGGCCAGATCGTGGCGGCCATTCTGGCCATCTACCTCAACGGCAGGAAGAACCACGAGATCCAGCTCAGCTTCCGGGGCTTCCGGCCCAGCGGGCGGATCATCGGCGTGATCTACGCGGTGGGCGTGCCCTCCATCATCATGGCGGCCATCAGCTCGGTGATGACCTTCGGCATGAACCAGATCCTTATCGGCTTCACCACCACCGCCACCGCCGTGCTGGGGGTGTACTTCAAGCTCCAGAGCTTCATTTTCATGCCGGTGTTCGGCCTGAACAACGGCCTGGTGCCCATCATCGCCTACAACTTCGGCGCCCGGAAGCCGGACCGGATGCTCCGGGCCATCAAGCTGGGCATTCTGTACGCCACGGGGATCATGGCGGTGGGCTTCGCCATTTTCCAGCTGGTCCCGTCGGTGCTGCTGGGCTTTTTCGAGGCGTCGGACTATATGCTGGAGATCGGCGTGCCCGCCCTGCGGATCATCTGCATCAGCTTCCTGCTGGCGGGCTTCTGCATCATCTCCTCCTCCACTTTCCAGGCCCTGGGCCACGGCATGCTGAGCCTCATCGTCTCCCTGGTGCGTCAGTTGGTGGTGCTGCTGCCGGTGGCGTGGCTGCTGTCCCTCAGCGGCCAGCTGGGGCTGGTGTGGTGGGCCTTCCCCTTCGCGGAGCTGTTTTCCCTCACCCTGTGCGTTTTCTTCCACCGCCATGTGTACCGCCGGGAGATCCGGCCCATGATGGGGCAGTGAACCCTATATACGAGCACCCGGGAACAGGCATCTGTTTCCGGGTGTTTTTTCGTAAAGAAGGGCCCGGGCGGTACCGGCCAAGCCGGGGAGAAGCCGCCGCCCCGCCCCGGACAGGCGGCGGCCCTTCCTAAAATTTAGAAAAAGGAAACAGAAAAAAAGAAACTCCCCCTCAGGCGGATACGTCTAAGCTATGTTACCAAAATGTTTACTTTGTAACGGGAATATGCCTTTACTTTCTCGGGTTTTCCGCCTATAATATATTGCTGAAATACTGCGGGAGGGCAGGCCGCCCCGGCGGGGCCCTTCCTGCGGCCGCGGGGGTTTCCCCGCGTTCAGAACAGAGAAGGAGCGGTGATTTCCATGCCGCACGACGACATACATAATCCTTCCGGCCGCGATGGCCAGCCCGCCCGCCGGGGCGGACGCCACGCGGCCGCCGGCCGCCGCCGGAAGAAAGGGGGCGGCGCTGCGGCGCTGCTGATCCTTTTGTGCCTGGCCCTGGGGCTGGGGGCGGGGCTGCTGCTGCCCCGGCTGTGGGAATCCGCCCAGCCGGAGATCCCCCAGGAGCCCCCCGGGGGGACGGCGGTGGACCAGACCTGCCTGACGGTGGATACCCTGCCCCCGGAGGCTTTTGTCACGGACGTGACGGGGGCCTCCCAGGTGACGGTGGCCTTTGACACCGCGCCGGACTTCACCGTGCCCGGCGATCAGGAGGTCACGGTGGTCCTCACCGACGAGGACGGCAACCAGACCCGGGTCACCGCGGTCCTCACCGTGGTGGAGGACACCACGGCGCCGGTGATCTCCGGCGTGGCGGACCAGACGGTGCTGCTGGGGGAGACGGTGACCTACAAGAAGGGCGTCACCGTCACCGATGACTACGATGAGGACGTGGCGCTGGAGGTGGACTCCAGCCAGGTGGATCCCACCAAGGCCGGGGCCTACCAGGTGACCTACCGGGCCACGGACCGCTCCGGCAATACCGCCGAGGCCGCCGCCTGGATCTTCTTCATCCAGCCCTCGGACTACGCGGACCTGGCCCTGGAGGAGGCCCAGGAGGTGCTGGACAAGATCACCACCGACGACATGACCCAGGTGGAGGTGGCCCGGGCCATCTACGACTGGTGCCGGTCCAACATCGGCTATACCGCCCACTCGGACAAGGGGGACTGGCAGAAGGCCGCGGTCCAGGGCTTCACCAAGCGCAGCGGGGACTGCTATGTGTACTTTGCCACCGCCAAGGCCATGTTCGAGGCGGCGGGGATCCCCAATATCGACGTGGAAAAGACCTATGTGGAGGGCCGGGCCATGCACTACTGGAGCCTCATCAACTGCGGCAGCGGCTGGTACCACTTCGACGCCACGCCCCGGGTGGGGGAGGGGGACGACTTCTTCATGGTCACCGACGCCTTCCTGGAGGCCTACTCCCAGTCCCACAACAACAGCCACGAATTTGACCACTCCCTCTATCCGGCCACGCCGGAGGCGTGAGGGGATCCGCGGTAAAGGAGGCCGCGCCGCCTATGATGACCAACCTGCTTTCCTACCTGGAGGAGACCGTCGTCCGCCTGCCGGACAAGGTCGCCTACTCCGACGGGACGGATTCCCTGACCTTCCGCGAGGTGTACGGCCAATCCCGCGCCCTGGGCACCGCCCTCAGCCGGGCGGGGTATTACCGGGAGCCGGTGGTGGTGTTTATGGGCCGCCATCCCAAGATGGTCACCGCCTTTCTGGGGGTCCTGTATGCCGGGTGCCACTATGTGCCCCTGGACGAGGAGATGCCCCGCCACCGCATCCAGCTGATCTTCCGGAGCCTGAAGCCCCGCTGCGCCGTCTGCGACGGGAAAACGGCGGAGCTGCTGAAGGAGTTTGACTGGGAGGGGCGGGTGCTCCTCTACGACGAGGCCGCCGCCGGGGAGATCGACGAGGCCGCCCTGGCCGCCATCCGGGACAGGGCCCTGGACATCGACCCCGCCTACATCGTCTTTACCTCCGGCTCCACCGGGGTGCCCAAGGGGGTGGCGGCCTGCCACCGCTCGGTGATCGACTACATCGAGAACCTCTCCGAGGTGCTGGGCTTTGCCGAGGACACGGTGTTCGGCAACCAGACCCCCCTCTATTTTGACGCCTGCCTCAAGGAGGTCTACCCCACCCTGAAGTTCGGCGCCACCGCCTACCTGGTGCCCAAGCAGCTCTTTATGCTGCCGGTGAAGCTGGTGGAGTACCTCAACGAGCACCATATCAACACCATCTGCTGGGTGGTGTCCGCCATGACCATCGTCTCCGGCCTGGGGGCCTTTCAGCAGGTGCGGCCGGAATACCTGCGCCTGGTGGCCTTCGGCAGCGAGGTGTTCCCCATCAAGCAGTTCCGCCTCTGGCGGGAGGTGCTGCCCAACGCCCGGTTCGTGAACCTCTACGGCCCCACCGAGGCCACCGGCATGAGCTGCTACTATGAGGTGAAGCGGGACTTCGCCCTGGACGAGGCCATCCCCATCGGCCGGCCCTTCCGGAACACGGAGATCCTGCTGCTGGACGAGAACGACCGCCCGGCGGGCCCTGGGGAGACAGGCGAGATCTGCATCCGGGGCACCGGCGTCACCCTGGGCTACTACAACGACCCGGAGCGGACGGCGGAGTCCTTCGTCCAGAACCCGCTGAACAAGGCGTACCCCGAGATCATCTACCGCACCGGCGACCTGGCCCGGTACAACGAGGAGGGGGAGCTGGTGTTCCTCTCCCGGAAGGACTATCAGATCAAGCACATGGGCCACCGCATCGAGCTGGGGGAGATCGAGCTCATCGCCAATATGATGCCCGCCGTGAGCCAGGCCTGCTGCGTGTTTGACGATGTGAAAAAGAAGATCACCCTCTTTTATGTGGGGGAGGCCGAGGCGGCGGAGGTGGTGGCCTACACCAAGGAGAAGCTGCCCCGGTACATGGTGCCCAACAGTGTCCGCCGCCTGGAGCGGCTGCCCCAGACCCCCAACGGGAAGATCGACCGCAAGGGCCTGAAGGAACAGGCCTGCGCCCGCTGAAAGAGAAAGGAGAACGACCATGACCTTTGATGAACTGCTGGAGATCCTCAGCGACCTGCACCCCGAGGTGGATTTTGCCACGGAGACGGGCCTGATCGACAACAAGGTGCTGGATTCCTTCGACATCGTCAGCATCGTCACCGAGATCAGCGCGAATTTTGACGTATCCATCCCTGCCGGCGAGATCGTCCCGGAGAATTTCAACTCCGCCCAGGCCCTCTTTGAGCTGGTGGAGCGGCTGTCCGACGAGGACTGACCCTCTGCCGGGCGGCGGATATTCTCATAAGGACGGCTGACACGATATGCTTTTTACCTCATTTGGATTCATCCTGTTCCTGGCCATCCTGTTCCCGCTGTACTACCTGGTGCCCAAACGGCTGCAGTGGATGCTGCTGCTGGCGGCCAGCTATGTGTTCTACGCTTTTGCCGGCTGGGGGTGCCTGATCTTTATTGCCGTCACCACGGTGACCTGCTGGTACGCCTCCCTCCGGATGGACCGGCTCCAGAAGCGGCAGAGCCTCTATCTGAAGGCCCGGAAGGAGGCGCTGACCTCCGGGGAGAAGAAGGCGTACAAGGCCCAGGTGAAGCGGAAGAAGCTGGGATGGTTCCTGGCGGCGCTGCTGCTGAACTTCGGCATCCTGGCGGTGCTCAAGTACACCAATTTTGCCATCGTCAACCTCAACGCCGTCTCCGCCCTCTTCGGCGGCGGGCAGCTCCAGCTGGTGGACCTGCTGCTGCCCATGGGCATCTCCTTCTATACCTTCCAGACCATCGGCTATGTGATCGACGTCTACCGGGGCAAGTATCCCCCTCAGGAGAGCCTGCCCCGGTTTGCCCTCTTCGTCTCCTTCTTCCCCCAGCTGGTCCAGGGCCCCATCAGCCGCTATGACGACCTGGCCCCCCACCTGCTGGGAGAGCATCCCTTTGACCGCCGGACGGTGTCCTTCGGCCTCCAGCGGATCCTCTGGGGCTACTTCAAGAAGATGGTGGTGGCGGACCGGCTTCTCACCGCTGTCACGGCCATCATCGGCGCGCCGGAGACCTACGACGGGATCTTCGTCCTCCTGGGCATGTTCCTCTACGCCCTGGAGCTGTATGCCGACTTCACCGGCGGCATCGACATCACCATCGGCATCGCCAACACCCTGGGGGTGCCGGTGAAGGAGAACTTCATCCGCCCCTACTTCTCCAAGAACATCGAGGAGTACTGGCGGCGCTGGCACATCACCATGGGCACCTGGTTCCGGGATTACATCTTCTACCCCGTCTCGGTGTCCAGGCCCATGCTGTCCATTTCCAAGAAATCCCGCTCCCTTCTGGGGCCGGAGCTGGGCAAGCGGGTGCCGGTGTACCTGGCCACCCTCATCACCTGGTTCGCCACCGGCATCTGGCACGGGGCCAGCTGGAACTTCATCGTCTGGGGCCTTCTCAACGGCGTGGTCATCATTATTTCCCAGGAGTGCGCCCCGCTGTATCGCCGCTTCCACGAGCGGTTCCCCAAGGTGGGGGCCACCTTTGGCTGGCGGCTGTTCCAGGTGGTGCGGACCTTCTGGCTGATGAGCGCCCTCAGGAGCCTGGACTGCTACCGGGACGTGCCCCTCACCTTCTCCATGGTGGGGACCATCTTTACCCGCTTCTCCCTCACGCCCCTCTTTGACGGCTCCCTGCTGGAGCTGGGGCTGGGGGCCGGTGACTGGATCGTGGCGGGCCTGGGGTGCCTGCTGATCCTGGGGGTGAGCCTCCGGCAGCGCCGGGGCAGCGTCCGGGAGCAGCTGGAACGCTCGCCCGCGGCGGCGCGGTACGCCGTGGCCTTCGGTTTGACCTTCGCGGTGCTGGTATTCGGGGCTTACGGCGTGGGCTATGACGCCAGCCAGTTCATCTACAACCAATTCTGACAAGGAGCATCCATGAAACGTATCTGCAAGTGGGGCGGGATCGCCCTCATCTGGGCGGGCGCATTCTTCCTCCTCCAGGCCCTGCTGGTGCCCAAGTATATGGATGGGATCCCCGACGGCGCCCTGGTGCGGGAGTACTACCGGGAGACTACGGAGCACGACGTGATCTTTATCGGGGACTGCGAGGTGTACGAGAATTTCTCCCCGGTGACCCTCTGGGAGAACTACGGCATCACCAGCTATGTCCGGGGCAGCCCCCAGCAGCTGATCTGGCACTCCTATTACACCCTGAAGGACACCCTGGAGCGGGAGACGCCCCAGGCGGTGGTGTTCAACGTGCTGTCCATGCAGTACAGCGAGCCCCAGAGCGAGGCCTATAACCGGATGGCCCTGGACGATCTGCCCCTCTCGGTGAACAAGATCCAGGCGGTGCTGGCCTCGAAGATGGAGGACGAGACCCTCCTCAGCTATATTTTCCCTCTCTTCCGCTACCACAGCCGCTGGAGCGAGCTGACGGCCTCGGACTTCCGCTATCTCTTTTATCAGGACGCCCTCAGCCATAACGGCTTTCTCATGCGGGCGGACGTGCGGCCGGTGACCACCATCCCGGAGCCCAAGAAGCTGGCCAACTACCAGTTTGCCGACGTCTGCTACGAATATCTGGACAAGATCCGGCTCCTCTGTGAGGAGGAGGGGGTGGAGCTGATCCTCATCAAGGCACCCAGCCTCTATCCCCACTGGTATGAGGAGTGGGACCGGCAGATGGTGGACTACGCCGGGGAGCACGGCCTCACCTACATCAATTTCCTGGACCGTATCGACGAGGTCGGCCTGGACTTTTCCACCGATACCTACGACCAGGGGCTCCACCTGAACCTCAGCGGCGCGGAGAAGCTGTCCGACTACTTCGGGGCGATCCTCCGGGACGCGGGGATCCCCGACCGCCGGGAGGACGAGGCCCTCTCCGCCGTATGGGCGGAGAAGTGCGAAGCCTACCACGCCCAGGCGGAAGCACAATATGCGGAACTGGCGGAGAAGGGCTATCTGACCCGGGCCACCACCCCGGGCAGCCAGATCCCCGCCGGCGAGTAAAAAGCACAACCAAGTAAAGGAGAAACCACATGAAACACAACGGAAAGAAGCTCTCTGCCCTGCTGCTGGCCCTGCTGCTGTGCCTTGCCCTTCTGGCGGGCTGCGGCGGGAACAATGGCGGCAACGACCAGGCCGGCGGCGGCAGTACCAACGGGCAAAACAGCGGCGCGGACGGGGAAGGCGCCCAGGAGGCGTCCGCCTTTGTCTTTGTCAGCAACGGTGTGGAGGTGAAGATGAACGCCGAGGCGGATCCCATCGTGGAGGCTCTGGGGGAGCCCATCTCCTCCTACGACGCCCCCAGCTGCGCCTTCCAGGGCACGGACTGGATCTACACCTATGACGGCTTCCAGCTGAACACCTATCCCCTGAACGACGTGAACTATGTGTCCTCCGTGGTCTTTACCAGCGACGCTGTCGCCACCCCCGAGGGCCTGGAGATCGGCGGCACCAGGGAGGATATGATCGCCGCCTACGGCGAGGACTACACCGAGGAGTACGGCATGTGCACCTACACCCGGGGGGACAGCCAGCTGTCCATCCTGTTTGGGGACGGCGCCATCACCTCCATCGAGTATCTGGCGGTGCTGCCGGAGCAGTAAGCGGAATAAATGAGGATCCCCCGCGGGGCCGGACTCACCGGGCCCTGCGGGGGATCTTTTTGCCTGTTTTCAGGGGAATTTTCTGTTTTCGGGCGCTGCCTGGTTTCACTGCCTGTTTTCCGGCGGAAGCGGCGCCTTTATGGGGCGCTGCCCCCGGCGTCCGCCGGGATCGGCTTTTCCGCCAGCCAATGGCCGAAGCGGTAGTAGATAACAATAGATACTGAGGTAACGATCCAGGTGATGGGGTAGCTGGCCTCCACCATCTCGATGGTGTGGTAGGCGGGGACCACCGCGAGGAGCCACACCAGCCGCAGGCCGCACACGCCGAACACGGAGATGAGCATGGGGCCCATGGACTTCCCCGCGCCCCGGATGGCGCCGGGGAGCAGCTCCACCAGGATATAGGTGATGTAGCAGGGGGTCAGGAACCGCACCATTTTCACGCCGATCTCCAGCACCTGGGGGTCGGGGGTGAAGATGGAGAGGATGGGCCGGGCCAGCAGGAACATGACGACGGTGATGAATACGGTGAAGCCGGCGGTCATGGCCACGGAGACGCGGACGCCCCTTTTCAGCCGGTCGTACTTGCCGGCGCCGTAGTTCTGCCCGGCGAAGGTGGTGAGGGCCTGGGACATGGCGGTGAGGGTCATCCAGAACAGGATGTCCATTTTGCCGTAGGCGGTCCAGGCGGCCACGGCGTCGGTGCCGAAGGAGTTGATGGCGGCCTGGATGACGATGTTGGAGAAACTGTACATCACGGACTGGAGGGCGGTGGGCACGCCGATGCGCATCACCGCCTCCAGGGGCTGGGCGTGGAAGCGCAGCTCCCGGGGCACCAGGCGGAAGGCCTCCCCCTCCGCCGACATCAGGGACAGCACCACCAGCACGGCGGAGAGGAGCTGGGAGCAGACGGTGGCCACGGCCACGCCCAGGATCCCCAGATGGAACACCACCACCAGCAGCAGGTCCAGCACGATGTTGCACAGGGAGGCGGCGATAAGGAAGTACAGCGGCCGCCGGGAATCCCCCACGGCCCGCAGTACGCCGGTGCCCATGTTGTAGACCACGTTGGGGATCATCCCCAGGAAGTAGATCCGCAGGTAGAGGACGGCCCCGGGGAGGGCGTCGGCGGGGGTGCCCATGGCCTCCAGGGACCATGGGGTGAGGAGAAAGCCGGTCACGGTGAAGAACGCGCCCACGAACAGGGAGAGGAGCATGGCGGTCTGGACGCTGCGGCGGACCTCCCGGTCCTGCCGGGCGCCGTAGCGCTGGGCGATGGCCACCACCGCGCCGCTGGAAAGGCCGGTAAAGATGCCCACCGTAAGGTTGGTGACCACGCCGGTGGCGCCCACGGCGGCCAGGGCGGTGGTGCCCACGAAGCGGCCCACTACCACGGTGTCCACGGTGTTGTAGAGCTGCTGGAAAAAGGTGCCGAACCACAGGGGGAAGAAGAAGAGCAGCAGCTGCTTCCAAATCACGCCCTGGGTGATATCGCCGCGCTGGCGGGGGATGCGTATGCGCATATGAGATCCTCCATCAGGAAACTGGGCGGCTGTGGGCCGCAGGAAAATTCTACATGGTTCCGCGGAAAAAGGCAAGAGGCATCTGCGGGGGATGGCGCGTTTCCGGCGTCCCGGCGGGGGACACGCCGCAAAACTGGACAAATCGGCCTGACCGTGACAGAGACCCCGGAAATTTTTCCACCGGCGGCGGTGAAAATCCCTGGAGATATTGACAGGCGCCGCCCGCCTGTGTATGGTAATGATTGACACTTGGAAGGGGAGGCGGGAGACGGTATGAAGGACTGCTGGCTGTCCGTGGACGGCGGCGGCACCAAGACGGAGCTGCTGCTGGCGGCAGGGGACGGGGCGCGGCTGTTCCGGGCCAGGAGCGGCCCGTCCAGCGTAAAGTCCGTGGGGGAGGCCGCCGCCCGGGAGAACCTGAGGGCCGGGCTCCGGGCGCTGTGGGAGCGGGCCGGGACAGGCCCGGAGGCGGTGGCCCACGGGGTGTTCGGCCTTTCCGGCTGCGACAGCTCCCGGGACGAGAGGCTGCTCCGGGATATGATCGAGGGCCTGGGCTTCCGGCCGGGGCAGTATACCCTCTGCAACGACGCGGTGCTGGCCTTTTACGCCGGGGCGGAGCCCCCCGGGATGGTGCTCATCGCCGGCACCGGCTCCATCGCGCTGGGGGTGGACGGCCAGGGGCGGATCACCCGGGCCGGAGGCTGGGGCTACGGTTTCAGCGACCTGGGCAGCGGCTACTGGCTGGGCAGCCGGTGCCTGGCGGCGGCCCTGGGGTACTGCGACGGCTGGGGCCCCTGGGCCCCCTGGTTCCCGGCGGCGGCAAAGGCCCTGGGGGCGGAGTGCCTGGAGGACCTGCCGGAGAGGGCGGCGGATATCACCCAGTGCGACAGGGTGGCGGCCCTGGCGGCCCTGCTGCTGGACTGGGAGGAGCCGGAGCCCCTGCGGGAGCAGATCCTGGATGAGGGCAGCGCCCATCTTTCGGCGCTGCTGACGGCGGTGTACCGCAGGATGGCGCACCGGCCGGGGGAGGACTTCCGCCTGGTGCTGGCGGGAGGCTGCATGAAAAACAGGGACTATGCCGCCCAGGTGGCGGAAAAGCTGCCCCCTTTGCTGCGGCAGGCCATCGTGCCAGAAAGCGGGCGGCTGACCCCGGCGGAGGGCGGGCTGCGCCTGGCCCGGCGGGCGGCGGAGGGCCCCGCGTGGGAACGGACATAAAAAGGAGTGGAATTATGCAAAAGATCTCGCTGGGCGAGAAGCTGACCTATACCGGGAGCCTTCTGGGGCAGAACATGATCTACAGCTTTGTGGCCATGTACGTCATGTTCTTCTTCACGGACCTCCTGCGGATCCCGTCCGAGACGGTGACCGTCATCATGGTGACGGCCAGCCTCTGGGACGCGGTGAACGACATCCTCATGGGGATGCTGGCGGACAAAACCAAGACCCGCTGGGGCAAATTCCGGCCCTATCTGCTGATCGGCCCGGTGGTGGTAGCTGCGGCCACGGTGCTGTGCTTCGTGCATTTCGGCGGTTCCGCCGCCGGTACGGTGGCGGTGGCGGCGGTGTGCTATGTGCTCTGGGGCATGTCCTATACGGTCTATGACATCCCCATCTGGGCCATCTCGTCGGTGTCCTCCCGGGATCCGGACGAGAAGAACGGCATGGTGACCCTGGGGAAGATCGGCGGCACGGTGGGCACGGTGATCATCTCCGTGGGCAGCGTGGCGCTGCTCAACGCCTTCGGCGGCGAGCGCAGCGCCGGGGCCTACACGGCGGCGGCCCTGGTGGTGGCGGGCCTGGGGGCGGTGCTGATGGTGCTCAGCGGCTTTGTCCTGCGGGAGCGGGTCGAGCCGCCGCCCAAGGGGGTGCCCTTCCGCCGCAATATCCACACCATCCTGGATAACGGCCCTCTGAAGGCCCTGATGGCGGCTCTGCTGATCGTCAATATGGTCAACAACGTCCGCCAGGTGGCCCAGATGTACTTTGCCGTGTACGTCTGGGGAGACTCCGGCTATGTCACCTATATCGGGCTGAGCCTGGTGGTGGGCATGATCTCCGGCATGGCGGCGTCCCCGGCCCTGATCCGCCGGTTCGACAAGAAGTACATCTTCATCGTCTCCTGCCTGGCGGGGGCGGCGGCCAGCGCGGCGCCGTTCCTGACGGGCAGCGGCGTGGTGGTGAGCCTGGTGCTGCTGGGGGTCAGCTTCGCCTTCACCGGCGTCACCACCATCACCAGCACCTCCATGCTCATGGACGCCATCGACTACGCCGAATACAAGCTGGGCTTCCGGGGGGAGGGGGTGGTGTTCTCCATGAACACCTTCCTCAACAAGCTCAGCGCCACCATCGCCAAGGGCCTGCTGGGGGTCTCCCTGACCTGGATGCACTACACGGACAACATGGCCCCCAACGACACCGTGCGCCTGGGCTTCAGTGCTATTGTTTATGTGGCGCCGGCGCTGTGCTTCCTGCTGGCCATTTTGCCCATGCTGCTCTACCGGCTCCGGCCGGCGCAGATCAAGACCATCCGTACAGAGCTGGACGCCCGCCGCGGGGCGGGGAAAGGAGAAGCATAAGCCATGGACGTATCCGCTTTTTTTGCTCCGCCTGACATCATGACCGCCCGGCGGGCCCTGTGCATCCAGCCCCACGCCGACGACAACGAGATCGGCATGGGCGGTACCATTGCGGCCCTGGCGGCCAGGGGCTGCGAGATCCACTATCTGACGGTGACCAACGGCGACCTGGGGGCCCAGGGCGGGCCGGCGGAGCCCGCCTGGCTGGCGGCGCTGCGCCGGGAGGAGGCCATGGCCGCCGGCAGGGCCCTGGGAGCGAAGGGATTCCACTTTTTTGACCTGCCTGACGGCTCCCTGGAGAGCGTGCCCGCCCTGGCGGGGCGGATCGCGGAGCTGGTGCGGACCGTCCGCCCCGATGTGATCTTCTGCCCGGACCCCTGGGCCCGGTACGAGGCCCACCGGGACCATGTGGTCACCGGCCAGGCGGCGGCCCAGGCATTTATCTCCACCGCTCTGGCCCGGTATCCCCGCGGCACGGATACGGCTCCCTGGCAGTGCGCCGCCATCGGCTTCTATTTCACCCAGGAGCCCAACACAGTGGTGGATGTGACGGACACCTTTGACAAGAAATTTGCCGCCATGGCCCTCCACCGCACCCAGCTCAACGAGGAACTGCTGGGGATGTATCGCATCTACTTCACCATGCAGGGCCAGCGCCTGGCGGAGGGCCGGGGCTTTGCCCTGGGAGAGGGCCTGAAGGTGCTGGGCCCCCTTCATCTCCACTGCTTCGTGGAAGCGCTGCGGATCTGAAGCCTGCCCCGGAAAGGGGCATGAGAAAAAAGCCGCCGGCACGGTGCCGGTGGCTTTTTCACTGTGGTGGGCGAGGCGGGGAAAAGGGCACGGCCTCAGCCGGGGCCGGGCCTGCGCCGCCGCAGGGAGGCCGGCAGGATGTTGAGCTCATTACGGTACTTTGCCACGGTCCTGCGGGAGATGGAGATCTGCTGGGCGGCCAGCAGGGCGCACAGATCGCCGTCCGACAGCGGGGCGGCTGGATCCTCCAGCCGGACCAGTTCCAGCAGGCGGGTCTTGACGCCTCCGGCGCTAGCGTCGGCCAGGGCGCTGGTGAACAGGCTGCGCAGGGCCACGGGGCCCCAGGCGGTGTCGATGTATTTGCCGCTGACGGCCCGGCTGACGGTACTGACGTGGAGGGAGAGCTGCTCCGCCACCTGTCCCATGGTCATGGGCAGCAGGTGGGCGGGCCCCAGCCGGAAGTAGTCCGGCTGCCGCCGGACCACGCAGGCGATGACGTCCCCCAGCGTTTTCTGCCGCCGGTCCAGCTGGGCGGTAAGGCTTTTGGCCTGCTGCTGGTTGCTCTGAAGGAATTTCCGGACGGAGGGGTCCTGGGCGCAGGCCAGCATGGCCTGATATTCCTCCGCCATGGTGATGACGGGCACGGCGGTCTGGTTCATGGTGACGGTCAGTGCCCGGGTGATCGCCGCCTCGGGGATGACGGGCTGGACGTAACCGCCGGAGGCGTAGCCCTTGCTGGGGATGGGATTGAGCTGGCGGATCTGGGCGCACCAGTGCTCCGCCTCCTGCCGGGAGATCCCCAGGGCGGCGGCGATCCTGCCATACCGTCCCGCCGCCAGGTCGTCCAGGTGGTCCTTTACGATGCGGATGGTGTAGGGATTGAACTGCTTGGATTCCACCAGCTGGAGCACCAGGCATTCCGACAGGTCGTGGGCCCCCACGCCGGTGGGGGTGAGGCTCTGTACGGCATAGACTGCCTGCCGGATAACCTCCAAAGGGACCCCGGTCTGGCGGGAGAGCTCCTCCTCACTGTCCAGAAGGTAGCCCCGTGGGGAGAGAGAGTAGATGATATACAGGCAGCATTTGCGCAGCAGGGGCGGGAGCTCCAGACCGGCCAGCTGCAGCAACAGGTCGTCAGTAAAGGTCTGGGGGCGTTTCAGGAAGAGGAGAGGGTCCGCTCCGGTCTCAGGGATGCCGCTCTCGCTCCAGGGCGGGTTCTCCTCACCGGGGGCCGCCCCCTCCTCAAGCCCCTCCACCAGGGCGGTCAGGCTCTCGGGGCCCTGCCCGCTCAGTTCCAGCAGAGGATAGTCATGCAGCTGCTGGGAGAGATACTCCCGCAGCTCCGGCAGCGGCAGCGCGAGAAGCGCCAGGGACTGCTGCTGAAGGGGAGACAGGGTCTGGGAAAGGCGCTGCTCCATATTCAGTTCCATGGTATCTCCCCCCTTCCGGCGGATAGGCGCTCCGGCATCAGTATAGCAGATCGGCGGCTGGCTGGCAAAGGAAAAGCGGTGCGGCAGGAGGTCTATATGGCGCAGACCCGGCAGATCACCGTCTCCTGATAGGAGCAGATCACGGGATAGTAGCCGGACAAGGCCTCGTCCAGGGCGGTGTCGCCGGTATCCACCAGGAGGGGCCGGCCTCGCAGCTGGAAGAGCTTTTCCTTGGTGGCAAAGATCAGCAGATTCTCCCGGCCCACCCGGCGGAGCACGTCGGCGGTAAGCTGCTGGTTGCCCCGCCCGAAGAGGAAGCCCTGTCCTCCGGTAACGGTGACCATCAGCTTTACAGGCTTGTCGCCGATGAGAGAGATGATCTGCTGTCCATACACATCGTTTTGCACCAGCTTTCGGTTGTATACCAGGTCCACGCCGATCAGGGTGTTGGGCAGGCCCAGCTCTGTCATAATGGCCCGGGTGGTGGTCCCGGCGCCGATCAGATAATATACGTCCGGTTCCATAAGGTCGGCTGCTTTTGCAGCCAGGGAGGCAATGCAGGCCGCCTCGCTGGGCGGCGTGCCGCATTTGCGGTTCTGGGTGAGCCGCTTTTCCCGGGGGATGGGCAGGTAGCCGTAGAGCCGGGTGCTGATGACCTCCCGCCGGTACTCCTCCTCATCGATGTCCAGCACCTCCTCCTCCCGCACCTGGGACACCTTTTCCTCCAGGTAGAGGGCGGCCAGGCGGCCCGCGGCGGATGGACTGCACGCATAGACGGGGGAGTGGATCTTTACCCCAGCGGGGATCCCCAGAAAGACGCTGCCCTCCCGGGCGGCGGAACAGATGTCCCGGGCGGTGCCGTCGCCGCCGGCAAAGAGGATGAGATCCGCCCCCAGCGCCTGGAGCCAGCGGGCAAGGGCCCGGGTGTCCCGGGCGGTGGTGACCGGGGAGACGGCTCCCTCCATCACCTGGCAGGAGAAGCCCATGGCCCGGGCGGCGTTTTCTCCCATGGCCCCCGGACCGGTGCAGACCGTGATCCGGTCCCGCAGGGGGAGCAGCTCCTCCAGGGCCTTGGCGGCCCGGTTTTCCGCCTGAGGGACGGCGCCCCTGCGGAGCGCCTCCACTGCCAGGCCGTCGGAGCCCTTGAGGCCTACGCTGCCGCCCAGCCCCGCCACGGGGTTGACGATGAGTCCCAGCATTTTCTGTTCCATAGGTCCTCCTTTGCAGCTCCGGACGGGAAGATGTGCCGTCCCCGCCGGCGCGGAGGCGGCACATCCCGCTGAGAGGAGCGTTACTTGTACTTCCTGAGGTAGACCTTCCAGGTGGTGGCCCACTTTTCAGGATCGTCCATAACGGACTCGTCCACCTGGTGGGTGGTGCTGCGGTGGGGGGCGGATTTGACGTACTCGGGGTTGTCATAGCACTCCTGGAACACATAGCGGAGGGTGTTGACGTATTCGTCGATGTCCTCCCTGGAGGGGCTCTCCGTAGGTTCCAGGGTAATGGGCTCCGGGAGGAAATAGGGGTGGTGGCTGGTCCAGTAGTGCATGCCGAAGTCCATCATCCGCCGCTGGACGTCGCCGGTAGAGACGCCGGTGTCCTGGAAGATCTTCTCCATGGTGTAGCGGCACTGCTCCACCCGCTGGTTTTTTCCGTCCATATAGTAGGCGCTGATGCCGGGGATCTCCAGCATCTTACGGAAAAGGTAGTTGTTGTTGAGTACGGCGGTCTTAGTCACCTGGTAGAGGCCGTTGGGGCCCATGGAGCGGATCCAGCAATAGGTCTTGAACACCACCGGGGCCACGCCGTAGTAGGAGCGGACCTTGTGTACGCCGAACTCCTTGTTTTCAAAGGCGTAGTTGAACACATACTTCTCTCCGTCGAAGTCGATGAGAGGCGCGGGAAGGAACTCCTCCAGACCTTCCCGGACGCCGGTGGCGCCGCAGGCGGGACCGCCGCAGCCGTGGGGGGTGGAGAAGGTCTTGTGGAGGTTGAAGTGGCACATGTCGAAGCCGGCCTCCTTGGCACGGGCCACGCCCAGCACGGCGTTGCCGTTGGCCTGGTCGTAGCAGCACAGGGCGCCCATCTGGTGGGCGTAGTCCACGAATCTGGCGATCTGACCGTTGAAAAGGCCGGTGTCCTCAGGATTGGCCTGGATGAAGCCAGCGGTGCGGCTGGTGCAGGCGGCCTTGAAGGCCTCAAAGTCCGGCAGGCCGTTTTCCGGGTTGGGCTGGAGGTAGATGATCTTATAGCCCTTGAGGGCGGGGGCGGCGGCATCGGAGGGGTGGGAGTAGATGGTGGTGATGAACTCGTCCCTGGTTTCGCCCCGGCTGTCCATATAGGCCCGCACGATAGAGGCCATGGTGAACAGGCCCTGGGAGCCGCCGCCGGGCTGGAAGGTGAAGCGGCTCATGCCGGAGATCTCCTGCATATACTTATCGGTCTGGTAGAAGATCTCCATGATACCCTGGACCGTGCTGGGGTCCTGGAGGGGGTGGAGGTCGAAAAGGCCCCGGGCCAGTTGTTCGTTGATCTTGGGGCTGTACTTCATGGTGCAGGTGCCCTGGCCGATCTCAATGTTGACGTCGGCGCCCAGGGTCTCCTGGGAGAGGCGCATATAGTGGCGGAGGACCCGGTTCTGGGAGATCTCCGGCAGGTTCACTGCCTCCCTGCGGCGGAGGGCGGCGGGCAGTACGGACACGCCGTCGCCGACGGCCTGGACCACCTGCTTTTCCGCCTTGGGGGCCAGGATGCCCCGCTCGCCGGGCTTGCTCAGCTCATAGATGATGGGCTCGTCCCATTTCGCCTCATGGAAGCCCACACGCACCTTCGCGGAACGATCGATCCGTTTCATCGTATTCATTAGCCTGCTCCTCCTTATCGGGTTACTTCCGCCAGGGCGGCGGCGAGACGGTCGAGATCCTCACCGGTATGGATCTCCGTGACACAATAGAGGGCGCACTGGCCCAGCTGGGGGAACTCCTTACTGATATCCTTGCCGCCGAAGATCTGCTTGTCCAGCAGGGCCCGGTTGACCGCCTCCACCGTTTTGCCAGTGCCGGAGAAGTCTACCAGAAATTCCTTCATGAACACGCTGCCCAGGGCGTTGGCCTTCAGGCCGGGGATGGCGTCGATCTTCGCCGCAGCGTACTGGGCGTTCTGCATCATGGCCTGGCCCACCTCCTCCATGCCCCGAGGGCCCATGGTGGCCAGGTACACGCCGGCGGTGATGCCCCACAGGGCGCTTTGGGTGCCCACATACTCCTTGGCCTTCTCACGCAGGTGGCCGAAGGAGGTGCGGTCATAGGCCACGTCACCGAAGCCATACTCGCCCTTCTGACTGGTGGGGGCGATGCCAAAGAGGCGGGAGGGGAACTCCATGACCATCTTCTCCTCATCCCGGGTGGCCATGAAGCCGGACTGGCCGCCGCCGTAATTCATGTGGATGCCCAGGGGCTGCAGGTCGCCGCAGACGATGTCGGCGCCGTAGTTGGCGGGGGCCTCCAGTACGCCCAGGGTAATGGGGTCCACACCCACCAGGCTCAGGGCGCCGGCGGCGTGGGCCAGGTCGGAGATGGCCTGGGGCTCTGTCTCCAGCTGCCCCAGATAGCCGGGCATCTCAAAGTACACGCCGGCGGTATTCTCGCTGAGCTTGCTCTGGAGGTCGGCCTTGTCCAGAAGGCCCTGGCCGGTGCAGCGGACCTTGATGAAGTGGACGTCGTCGGCGCAGTAGTTGCGCATGATGTTGAGTTTATCGGGATCCATCAGCTCGGGCACCAGCACCTCCCGGCGGCCGGTGTACCGCTGGGCCATACGAGCGGTGGTGGCGGCGGCCTGGGCCCAGTCCATGGTGGGCACATTGACCACGTCCATGCCCACCAGCTCAGCCACCATGCTGGCGTACTCGAAGAGGGACTGGAAGCGGCCCAGCTCGTTGTAGGGCTCGCCGCCGTAGCCGGTGAGGAACTCGCCCCGGGAGTTGATGTCGTCGCACAGAGCAGGCACATAGTGCTGCCAGCAGCCGGCGCCCAGGAAGTTGAGGTACTCCTTGCAGGTGCGGTTTTTCTTCAGCAGGCCCTCCACATGGCGCTGCAGGGCATATTCTGAGTCGAAGGCCTCCGGCAGGTCCATTTCCCGGTGGAGCTTGAGCTCATCGGGGATGTCCCGGTGGAGGTCATCCAGGCTGGTCATGCCGATCTCGTGCAGCATTTCCCCCTGGATCCTGGGGTCGGAGTTGGGGATGTAGGGATGGTTGGCAAAGCCTCTCATTTCTGAAACGTCTCCTTTCAGCGACTTTGATGGGGATGACAGGTCCCGTATCCATGCAGGCGGATCTCGCGTTTGCAAATTTACAAGCACAAACCGTGCCAGCATCCCGCAGCAGAGGCCGGAAGGGCTGCGGCGGGAAAAAAGAGAGAGTTTACGGGGCTTTAACGGGGGTGTGTGCCGGAGAGGAAGGAAGGCGGCCGGCCGGATATAGTTGTCATGCCATTGTTGCCAAACAGTTGCCAGTGTGGTATAGTGGCGAAAAAGAGAGGCGGAGGGGAGCGGGCATGGAGACATTGCAGCAGCTGGCGCAGCCCATCGAGCGGATCATCAACAGCGTGGCGGTCTCGCTGCGGCTGGAGGTGGCGGTGTTTGACAACGAGGCACAGCTCCTGTGCTGTACGCCCACCTATCAGAAGAAGAAGGGGCGCATAGTCCACGCGCCCTCCATTCAGGAGGTGCTCCACTATGGCAGCTCCGTGGTGAACCGGCCCGGGGAGATGGCGGCCTGCATCGGCTGCCGGTTCCGGGACAACTGCCCGGCCACCATCGAGATCCTCGCCTGCATCAAAAGCGGGGGGACGGTGTACGGCGTGGTGGCCATTACCTCCTTCACCAGGGAGGGGTACGCCCGGATCAACGCCAATCTGGAGAGCTACCTGGATACGGTCAGCGAGATCTCCCTCATGCTGGGCGGCTTCATCGCGGGCCGGACGCTTCCGGCCGCGCCAGGGCGGATGGACGACACTCTTCACGCCATTATGGAGACGGCCACTCACCCCATGCTGCTGGCAGACGCCAACGGGGTGATCACCCAGTACAACAGCCTGGCAAAGGCGTCCTTGAAGTTTTGCCTCCTGTCCGCCAGCTCTCTGTGGCACATCGTCCCCGAGGAGCTGGCCAAGCAGGCGCTGCAGGGAAAGACCATCCGGGAGAAGGGGTTTGTAAAAGACGGCTACCACGCCAGCTTTTCCAGCACTCCCATTTATGATGGGGAGGAGCTGACAGACGTGGTCATCCGCCTGACCCAGGACTACTATGGGGAGGACCGGCGCGTTTTCAGCCTGGAGCACATCATCGGGGCCACGCCCCAGACCCGGGAGCTCCACCGGATGATCGCCAAGGTAGCGGACAGCCCTTCGCCCGTGCTGCTTACCGGGGAGACCGGGACAGGGAAGGAGCTGGTGGCCCGGGCCATCCATGAGCAGGGGGGGTACCGGCGCTGCTACCCCTTTGTGGCGGTGAACTGCTCCGGCATCCCGGAGAGCCTGTTTGAAAGCGAGCTGTTCGGCTATGCGGAGGGGGCCTTCACCGGGGCGAAGAAGGGCGGGAAGCCCGGCAAGATCGAGATGGCCCAGGGCGGTACGCTGTTCCTGGACGAGCTGGGGGAGATGCCGCTGTCCCTGCAGCCCAAGCTGCTGCGGGTGCTCCAGGAGTATGAGCTGGAGCGGGTGGGCTCTTCCGAGAAGATCCCGCTGAACATCCGCATCATTGCCGCCACCAACTGCGACCTGGAGGAGATGATCCGGCAGGGGAAGTTCCGACAGGACCTTTTTTACCGCATCAGCGTGGTCAATATCGAGCTGCCGCCTCTCCGGGAGCGGCGGGAGGACATCCTGCCCATTGCCATGAACTACCTTCAAAAGCTGAAGCTGACGCTGCGTACGCCGGTGGAGCGATTTTCTCCCGAGGTGGAGCGGCTCTTCCTGGCGTACCCCTGGCCTGGGAACGTGCGGGAGCTGCAAAACGCGGTGGAGTACGCGGCCAATCTCTGCGAAAACGCCACAGTGGAGCTGCGGGACCTGCCGAAGAAAATGCTGGCCCGGAACGGGGAGACAGGGCCGGCCCCGCGGCGCGGCGGGCGCAGAGCGATGCCCGCCGACGACCAGAAGGCGCTGCGCCAGCTGCTGGAGCGGTACGGGCAGACCCTGGAGGGGAAAAAGCGGATCGCGGAGGAGCTGGGCATCAGCCTGCGCACACTGTACCGGCGGCTGGGCCGGATGGAGACCGGGAAAGATTGACATATGGCAAATGTGGCAAAACTGACAACAAAACGCCGCCCGGAGGGGCGGCGCGGAAGGGACGGGACCGGACGAGGCCGGCCCTGTCCCTTTTTTCTGCAATCAGACAGGGATTTGCTTTCCCTTTTCGGGACTGGCACGGTACTTGCTTCCTGATAAAGCGAGGCGGCGGGCCCCGGGACGGGATCCCCGGAGTCCCGGCGCATCAGGAAAGGAGGAGAGAATATGTATCGTCCCAATGATCCGGTCGGACGATCCGTGGAGCTCACGGCGAAGCTGTTCGCGCTTATGGCGGACGAGGTGCTGCGGGCCTGCGGGGAGGAGGAGGGATCAAAGATCGTCAGGAGGGCCGTGCGCCGGTTTGCCGACCTGCGGGCCGCCGGGATCCGGGGGAAGATCCTTGCCGCGGGCAAGGAGGTGACTTTTGAGACGGTGGAGGAGTTTTCCGACTATCCGCCCAACTGTGCGTGGGACTGCGACACGGAGATCACGGGGAACACGCTGCGGGAAGTCACCCGCGTCTGCCCGTTTTCCACCGGATTCCGGGAGATCGGCCTGGAGAAGGCCGGCAGCCTCTACTGCCAGGAGATCGATGTTGCCCTGAACGAGGCGTTTTTCGGCCCGATTGGCTTCCGGCGCCCCCGGCTTTTTACCGATGGGCCTGACGCCCCCTGTGAGATGATCGTCACCAAAGGCGGCAGCAATTGAGAACGATAAAAAGGGAGGTTTTCAGCATGAGCGATAAAAATGAAACGATGGTCGATTCCCGCAATTCAGAGCAGGCCCTGAAGGAGCGGGAGATGCTCAAGGAGCTCAATGGGAAACCCTGGCTGCCCCGGACGCTGGGGTACATCAAGCTCTCCGGCCCCGGCTTCATGAATGCGGCGTTTACACTGGGGGCCGGCTCCTTTGCCAGCTCCGTCACTCTGGGCGCGGCCTACGGGTATGAAATGATGTGGATCCCCCTGTATTCCTTTGCCTTTGGCATCTTTATGCTGGCACTGGCCGCCCGGTTTGTCTGTCAGGGCAACATGCCGGTCATCGAGGCCCAGAACAAGTACCACGGCAGGTTCTTCGGCAGCTTTGCCACCGGCCTTCTGGCCGGCTGCATCGCCTCCATCGTCTTTACCTTTGGCCAATACGCCCTGGGAGGCGACGCCATTATCTCCATGTTCGCAGCCTTTGGCATCGAAGTCCCCAAGATCGTGGCCTGCCTCATCCTGCTGGCCATCTCGGTTCCCTTGTCCCTGCTTTACGGCAGCGGCGAGAACCCCAGAGCGGTGAAGATCGTGGAAAACAGTATGAAGGTCATGATCGGCATCATGCTGGTGGTGTTCGGCGCGGTGATCTTTGTCACCGGCATCAATATCCCTGCGATGGTCAAGGGCCTGCTGATCCCCAAGCTGCCCTCCGGCCTTGACGGCATCGTGATGCTGATCGCGTCTTTGACCGCCACCATCGGCGTTATGGACTGGCTGCTGTTCAACAACGGCATGATCGCCCGGGGCTTTTCCAAGGAGTATGAGCGGCTGGGCCGCTTTGACGCCTTCTTCGGCGGACTGTTGCCGGTGACCCTGGTGCTGTCCCTGGTCTCCGTGGCCTTCGCGGAGGCCTTCGCGGGCAAGCAGGGGATCCCCACTACCTCCGAAGAGCTGTGCGCGGCTTTGATGGGCGTCATCCCCAGCGCGTGGATCCAGGCGGGGTTCTACCTGGGCGTGTGCGCCCTGGTGGTGTCCTCCATGGTGGGCCTGAGCGTCACCTGCGCCACTTCCTTCTACCAGTCCACCAAGGTGCCCCGCAATTCCAAGGCCTGGTATCACCCGCTGGTGGTGCTGGCGCCGCAGATCGGCTGCCTGGGCGTGTTTTTCGGCAAGCCTGTGATGATCGTTGTGACGGTGGCCGCCATGCAGAGCCTCTTCAACTGGATCAGCGGCAACTCCTGGTACCTGTTGGGCAACGATCCCCGTTATCTGGGCAAGAAGGTAGTGGGAAGCCGGTTTTTCAATCTGGGCATCCTGATTAGTATTTCTATTCTGAATATTGTGTTCGTCACGTTCGTGATGAGCAAGATGGGAGTGTGGCCGGCATGATGAACATTCACGATTTCCTGGATCAGAAGCACGGGCTCTGCACCGGCAGAGTGTACATGCTGATCGCGCTGTTTCTGTTCAACGCGCTGATTCCCATTGGCGCGGTGATGACCTATCTGTATTCCATGACGGCGGCCCTGCTGATCATCGGTGTGATCGGCACGGTGGCGTGCTGGGCGATTCTCTCCACACCGACAAAAGTGCAGTAGGCGCCTCTTTGACGCCGGGACAAAAAACGGCCTGCCTCGTGGCAGGTCGTTTTTTTGCGCTTTTCCCGGGAGATCTAGGAGAAAAAGATTTGTACCAGCAGCATGTACAGCGCCGTCCCCGTCCCGATACTCAGGAGGGTGCTGTGCTTCCAGCGGTGGATCAGGACCACGGCGGCAATGGCGATCCCCTCCGCCAGGCCGTAGTCCGGGGGCGCCGCGGCATCCTTGAGGCAGTAGACCACCAGAAGGCCGATGGCGGCATAGGGCAGCACCTTCCCCAGCCGCAGGATGAAGGCGGGGGGCGTTTTTCCCTCCGGGAAGATCAGGAAGGGGAGAAAGCGGGTGGTCATGGTGCCCAGGACCACCAGGAGGATGGTAATGACTCTCTGGGCGGCAGTCATCCGGCGGCCTCCTTTCTGTCTTTCCCGAAGGAAAGGCATATCACCATCAGCAGCATGGCGGGAAGGATGAAGCTCTGGCTCCCGAATAGGGCCAGGCACAGCCCGGCGCAGGCCACCCCGGTGAGGGCGGCCTTGTGGTCGCCGCCCTGTTCCCACTGGTTCAGGAAGATGACCACGAACAGGGCGGTCATGACGAATTCGATGCCGGTGGTGTCAAAGCGGATCACATAGCCCAGCAGGGCCCCCAGGGTGGCGCCCGCCACCCAGTAGGCGTGGTTGAGGAGGGTGACGAAGAACATGAACCACCCCTTGTCCACGCCGGGAGGTGGCGAAGCGCTGCAATTGATGGAAAAGGACTCGTCGCACATGCCATAGATGAGGTAGAGCTTTATCCACCCGGTGCCCCGGTATTTCTCCAGCATGGAGATGCCGTAAAAGATATGCCGGGCGTTGACCATCAGGGTCAGCAGGAAGGCGTATACCGGCTGGAAAGCGGAGAGCAGCAGGTTGACGGTGACGAATTCCATGGAGCCGGCGAAAATGAACAAGCTCATCAGCAGGGGATAGTAGAAGGGGAAGCCCTTGCTGCGCATCAGGAAGCCATAGGACATCCCCAGGAAGAGGAAGCCCACGCAGATGGGCAGGGTGTGGGGCAGGGCGGCCCGGAAGGCGTTGCGCTTCATCGGCAGGTCCCTCGTTTTGGGAAAGATGCCCCGGAGGAGAAGGGCCGGGGAGCGCCAAGGCCGGGCCCGTCCCTCCCGGAGAAGGGACGGCCCGGCCGCAGGCGGCTGTATGGCATTATAGTATGGCGGGCTGGAAAAAGCAAGGGCGGGACGGCTGCCGCCGGGACCGGATGGGGGTCAGGGGGCCGCGTCCTTGCCGTGCGGACAGCTTTCCGGCTCCCGCTTATTGGGCGGCATTTCCTTCAGCAGGGGATTGGTGCGCTTGGTGTAGCTGCTGAGGAACCAGAATCTGGGGTTGACCAGCATCTCCCTGGCAAAGAGGAAGAAGAATACGAAGGACTCTTTGTAGAAGGGGCGGTAGAGGGTGACAGAGCCGTCGTCCATGTCCGCCATTTCCTGGGTGACCCAGCCGATATCCTTAAAAACGGACAGGATATGGGCGATCTTTTCCTCGGGGATGCCGGTTTCCTGGGCGGCCATTTTTTGGGAGAAGAGGAACAGCGGGCGGGTACAGATAAAGAGCAGGATCTTCAGAGCGTCCTTGTCGCTGAGAAGGCGGAAAAGGGAAGCGTATTCCTCCACACTGGCCATGACGGAGTTGAACCCCTCCTCCGGCTCCGGCATAAAGGCGATATAGCGGGCGTTCAGGGAGGCGAGGGCATAAGCGATCCCCTCGTTGCTGCTGATCCGGCAGCGGGTCCCGTTGATTTCGCGCTCCGGGCCGGAGCCGAACTCGGTATCCTGCGTGCAGGGAATACCGGACAACCCTTTGAAAATTGCCCAGAAATAGTGAGAGGCCAGGTCAAACTTGCAGCTGTCCGATGCCTTTGTCATGGAAGAGTAAAGGATATCCTCCAGCTTGCAGGAGTTTTCGATGGTGCGGCCGAACAGCTCGTCCATGGTGACCCCAAACAGCTCTGCCACAGAGAGCAGCACCTCGATGTCCGGAGTTCCGCCGCGTTCCCATTTGGAGACTGCCTGCATCGATACGCCCACCAGTTTACCTAATTCAGCCTGGGTGAGATTTCGGCTCATGCGCAGTTCTCTGATTTTATTTCCGATCAAATTGTGTTGCATAGAAAGGCCTCCTTTGTGCTGCGAAATAGTACCTGCCAGATGGAGCAGTGTACCGTTGGTAGGGAACGATCACGGAAAACTACGGGTAAAAAATGGAATAATTCACCTTATTATAATATGGTTGCCGACGCGGAAACCTAAACTGTAAGTTGAATCCGCAAAAAATCGGTTACCTGAGATACTACCGTGGGTTTTGCCTGGTCGTATTGCGGTTGAATGCGGTGAATATTAAAATACCGTTATAGACAGGTGAGAGATAAGAGGCTGTCAAACTGCATAAATAAGCCTGTATACAACCGCTGAAATCCGTTATTATGCGCATAAATGCAGTAAAATATAAAAAACGGAACTGTTGTTTTGGCAAAGGCAGCGAATATGGTGCATAAAGATAAAATTAAGGAGTGAGAGGGCCGATGAAAAGATTTATTGTTAGGCGGATCATCAGCGGCATATTGACCGTATTGGTCGTATTTACGCTGAACTTCGCGCTGGTGAAAAGCGCTCCGGGTGATCCGATCACAAGCCTTATGGGGAAGGAAACGGATGACCCGGTCCTTCGGGAAGCGCTGATGGAGAAATGGGGGCTGGACCAGCCCGTTCCCGTGCAGTACTTCAATTACCTGAAAAATGCCCTGACGGGGGATCTGGGGACGTCGATCATCTACAACCGTCCGGTCAACGACATGATCGGCGAGCGGATGATGGCCACCATCCTGTTGGGCCTGACCTCCCTGATCATTGCGTTTGTGCTGGGGACGCTGCTGGGGATATTCTGCGCCAGGCACGATGGCTCCATACTGGACAACACGCTCTCGACGATCTCGTACGCGACGGACGCCATGCCGTCATTCTGGCTGGGTTTGATGCTGATCATCCTTTTTGCCACCAAGCTGGATCTGTTCCCGTCCCAGGGCATGTACAATGTGCGCGCGGGGTACACGGGGTTCCGGTATGTCCTGGATGTGCTGGACCACCTGGCGCTGCCATGCATCACGCTGGTGCTGGTCACCATGTCCGGTTATTTCCGGATCACCAAGTCCTCCATCCTCCAGGTCACCAATGAGGATTTCATCACCACCATGCGGGCCACCGGCATGAGCGAGCGGAAGATCTTCAATAAGTATATTTTCCGCAACGCCATCCTGCCCACCGTCACCATGCTGGGCATTTCCATTGCCTTCCTGGTCACTGGCGTTTCCCTCATTGAGATCGTGTTCTCCTGGCCGGGCATCGGCAGCATGACCCTGACGGCCATCAACCAGCGGGACTATGCACGGCCTGTCTCAGGATGTCCTCTGTGAGCCTCAGCTGATGCGCTTTACCTCCTTTGACGGCCTGGAGGTCCCCTTCTGGCTGTATGTGCCCCACGGCGCCGAGAGGAAGGATCTGCCTGTGGTGGTGGAGATCCACGGCGGCCCCGAGGGGCAGGAACTGGCCACCTTCAACCCCTTTATCCAGTACCTGGTCAGCGAGGGGATCGCCGTGGCGGCCCCCAACGTCCGGGGCAGCACCGGCTACGGCAAGACCTACACCCACCTGGACGATGTGGAGAAGCGGCTGGACAGCGTGAAGGACATCGGCAGCCTGGTGGCGTATCTGGTGGACAGCGGCATTGCGGACAAGGACCGCATGGCGGTGACCGGCATGAGCTACGGCGGCTTTATGACCCTCTCCTGCGCCGCCCGCCTGCCGGATCTCTGGTGCTGCGCCATTGATACCGTGGGGATGTACAACCTGGAAACCTTCCTGGAGAACACGGCGGAGTACCGCCGGGCCCACCGGGAGACGGAGTACGGCTCCCTGGCCCATCACCGCCAGATCCTGCGGGAGGTGTCTCCCATCGCCAAGGTACACGATATCCAGGCGCCGCTGATGGTGGTCCAGGGCCGCAACGACCCCCGGGTCCCTGTGGAGGAGGCCGAGCAGGTGGTGGGCACCCTGCGGGAAAGCGGAAAAGCGGTGGAGTACCTGTGCTATGATGATGAGGGCCATGGGATCACCAAGCTGAAGAACCAGCTGGACTGCTATCCCAAGATGGCGGCCTTCCTGAAGAAGTACATGAAGATCGGCTAAGAGGAAAACGCCGGGCTGTGCGGCCGCACAGCCCGGCGTTTTTGGGGATTCGCGGGGGAGAGGCGCGGAAAGACGCGGGGCGTGGGTGGGGGCCCGAAACAGTAAGATACCGCATAATAGCGAAATTGTCCAGGTCATACAGGGAAAACGACTGGCGGCGGGGGGATCAGCAGGGAAGCTCCGGCGGCTTTGACAGAGAAACTTCCATCCAGAAGAATAGCGGCTTGTGCAATATAACGGGGCGGCGGTGTTCCTGGGGGAGGAGGTCACGCTGGTGCGGATCGGGTGTATTTTGGCGGTGTTTTTCGGGCTGTTTCTCAACGCCAGGAACATGACAATGATCCATCTGCCGCCCAAGCATATCCGGACCGGCTGAGCGTGCCTCAGCCGGTCCTTTATATTTATTGCCCATTCCGGGGGCGGAAAAGCTATGGACTTATAGCGAGGTATCAGGTATAATTAAGGAAAAAGCGAAGCGGATGGGGAGGGGCAGATGGGCGGCTTGCAGTCACGGGATGTCGAATATATGCTGCTCCGGATCATTGACAGGCAGACGGAGCCTGTTGGCGCGAGCTTTCTGGCGGACATCCTCCAGGGTGAGCAGGATGCGGCCACCAGCGAGGCCACCATCGGCAGATACCTGCGGAAATTTGAGAAATGGAAAAAGCGCGCCGGTACCAGAAGTGAGGGCCCGGAAGTCTTTGCCGCCGGGAGCTGCCGGCGATCAGCATAGCGAGGAGGAGATAACGTGAGCGACGAAAACAAGCAGATGTGCTGCTGCCACAAGATGAAGGAGCGCCCTCCAGAGGAGTATACCCGCCTGATCCACCGGCTCAACCGGATCGAGGGCCAGATCCGGGGTATCCGGGGCATGGTGGAGCGCAGCGCCTACTGCCCGGACATCCTGACCCAGTCTGCGGCGGTGACGGCGGCCATCAACGCCTTCAACAAGGAACTGCTGGCCAGCCACATCCGCACCTGCGTGGCCCAGGATATCCGGGACGGGAACGACGCCACCATCGACGAGCTGGTGGCCACCCTCCAGAAGCTGATGAAATAGACTTGCCTGGGGAAGTATAATGAACGCCCCGCCGCGCCTCTCCTGTTTTGGGGAGGCGCGGCGGGGCGTTGTCGTAAATGGATGGGAAAATTATAAGGAAAAGCCAGAAATTCACTGGTTTTCCGGGGCATATTTGGGCTTCTGATGCAAATGCTATGGGTGCGGCAAGGGAAACGAGCTTTTGCCGCGAAGCGGAGAGGGCCCAGAGACCGCGGCAAAAGCCGGGATCCGCTGGGGCTTCTCCCAACGAAAAAGGAGAAGGAGAAACCATATGTCTAAGAAGTCTAACCGCATCAATGTCCCCGAGGCCCGCGAGGCGATGGACAAGTTCAAGATGGAAGCCGCCAACGA
>CALXGG010000003.1 GCA_944387785.1 uncultured Oscillospiraceae bacterium
ATATGGTGAAGGTGGATTACAGCAACGCGTCCGTACAGGTCGGCAAGTATGCCCAGGGCCTGGCCCAGGCCAATACCTGGCTCCAGGAGGCCACTGGTAAGGGCAACGACTTTGTGGGCTGGGTGAACCTGCCCCGGGACTATGACAAGGAGGAGTATGCTCGCATCAAGGCCGCCGCCAAGAAGATCCAGTCGGACAGCAAGGCCCTGGTGGTGGTGGGCATCGGCGGGTCCTACCTGGGGGCCCGCAGCGCCATCGAGCTGCTGTGCTCCAACAACTACAACCTGAAGAAGAAGGACACCCCCAACATCTACTTCGCGGGCAACGGCCTCTCCGGCGACGCCCTCCAGGAGATCATGGACCTCATCGACGGCGAGGACTTCTCCGTCAACGTCATCTCCAAGTCCGGTACCACCACGGAGCCCGCGGTGGCCTTCCGGTTCTTCAAGGCCCTGCTGGAGGAGAAGTACGGCAAGGCGGAGGCCGCCAAGCGGATCTACGCCACCACCGACAAGGCCCGGGGGGCCCTCAAGTCCCTGGCCGACGCCGAAGGCTACGAGACCTTCGTAGTGCCTGACGACGTGGGCGGCCGGTACAGCGTCCTCACCGCCGTGGGCCTGCTGCCCATCGCCGTGGCCGGGGTGGACCTGGACGAGGTGATGCGGGGCGCCGCGGACATGATGGAGACCTGCCGGAAGGCGGATCTGGCGGAGAACCCCGCCTGGCAGTACGCCGCCGCCCGCAGCGACCTTTACGTCCAGGGCAAGAAGATCGAGATCCTGGCGGGCTACGAGCCCCGGTTCCGCTTCTTTGCCGAGTGGTGGAAGCAGCTCTACGGCGAGAGCGAGGGCAAGGAGAACAAGGGCCTCTTCCCCGCCAGCGTGGAGTTCACCGCCGACCTCCACTCCATGGGCCAGTACATCCAGCAGGGGGAGCGCCACATGTTTGAGACGGTGGTGCGCTTCGCCCCCGGCGCCTGCGAGCTGCGGGTGCCCCTGGACGAGACCGACGGCGACGGGTTGAACTTCCTGGCCGGCAAGGATATGGACTTTATCGCCACCCAGGCCATGGACGGCACCCTCCTGGCCCATGTGGAGGGCGGCGTGCCCAACCTGATCCTCCGGGCCGGGGCCATCAACGCCTACACCTACGGCGAGCTGGTGTACTTCTTCGAGTACGCCTGCGGCCTGAGCGGCTATCTCCTGGGGGTGAACCCCTTCGACCAGCCCGGCGTGGAGGCCTACAAGAAGAACATGTTCGCTCTCCTGGGCAAGCCCGGCTACGAGGAGATGGGCGCGGCCCTGCGGGAGAAGCTGGGCCGGTAACGCTGCTTTTAACGCATTTTTTTCAAAAAGTGATTTTTCCCGTTGTGTTTCCCGGCGGGGTGTGGTATGCTGTATCTATCAATAATTAAGTCTCCCACCCAATCGTGTAAAGGAGTGATTTCTTATGGTTAGACTGATTATGAGCGGCTCCGGCGAGGGCAAGACCAAGCAGCTGCTGGAGCTGATGAACGGCGCCGCCGAGACGGAGGCCGGCTGCATGGTATGCATCGAGCCGACCCGGAACATGAGCTTTAATCTGCGGCATCAGACCCGCCTGGTGGACGCCTCCGAGTTTGCCATCGACAGCTTCGAGACGCTGCGGGGCTTCATCTGCGGTCTGTATGCGGGCAATTACGATATTTCCCATATCTTCATCGACAACCTCTGCAAGGTTGCCAGGAGCGCCGACCAGCGGGAAGTGGACCAGTTCCTCACCTGGCTGGATGGTTTCAGCTCCCCCATCGGCCTGAAGAACACCATCACCATCAGTGCCGATCCGGATACCGCCACCGACACCATGCGGCGGTTCATGTAACATTCTATCCTGCCTACAGGAAGCGGCCCGGCGTGCGTTGGCGCGCCGGGCCGCCGACTTTCGGGCCGGATTGACAAACGGGGCCGCCTCGCCTATAATGTGGGAAGCAGAGAGACCGGAGCGGGGCCGGCGGCGGCCCGCCGGGGAAGAAGGGAGGCCGCAGTATGTATCAGATCGTCCGCATCACCGACAAGGAGGGGGTGGCCAAGGCCAGCCCCGAGGACCGGGAGAACCTGGGCTGTATCGGCGAGGCCAAGATGGAGGAGGGCTGCGTCCTGCTCCACTGCCGGTATGACCGGCGGGGGGACCCCTGCGACCGGTACATCCGCACCAGCCTGGTCCAGTCCTGGAAGAAGGACAAGGAGACCGGCCGGATCGTGGTGGAGACTATGAACAGCGTCTACCAGCTGGATCCGGTGAAGATAAACAACTGAGCGGCGGCAGAGCAAGGCCCGGAGCCTCCCAAAGGGAGGCCCCGGGCCTGTCCGTTCCCGGCCGTCAGCTCAGGGTGTAGCGGGTGACGCCGAAGAGCCGGGCCAGCTGCAGCTTGGCCGCCAGGCTTTCGTCGCTCTGGTACCAGAGGGTGGCGGACTGGTAGCTGTTGGGCTTATAGATGCAGTAGGCGCTCTCATAGCGGGTGGAGTAGTAGGTGTGGACGCCGCTGCCGGAGAGGACCTCCTCCACCTCCTGGGCGGAGAGGGCGTCGGTGGAGATGATGCGGCCGCCGGCGGTGATGGTGCGCACGCCGCCGCCGTTCAGGCAGAGGACCGCCCGGCTCATGTTGGCGCCGTTGTTCTGGCAGCGGCGCAGCTGGGCGTACAGCTCGGCGATGGGCTCCAGGGGGGTGGTGGGCAGCTCGTCGTCCGGGTCGGCCTCCGGGGTGGCCACGGTGATCTTGGTGTAGCTGCCGGCGGAGGTGAGCTGGGTGGAGCGGGCGTAGAGCCGGTCATAGAGCCGCACCAGCATGGCGGCGGCCTGTTCCCGGGTGGCGGTGCTGTCCGGGGCGAACCTGCCGCCGCCCACGCCGTCCACGATCCCCAGGTCGTAGGCCAGGGTGATGAAGCCCTTGTTGGTGGTCACGTCGGAGAAGGGGGAGGCGTAGCCGCTGGCGGTGCCCGCCAGGGAGGCGTAGCCCAGGCCCCGCACGATCATCACCGCCATCTCCTCCCGGGTGATGTTGGCGGTGGGATGGAAAGCGCCGCTGTTCACGGCGAAGGCGCCGTTGGCCCGGGCGGTCTCCACGGCGGTGTAGAACCAGCGGCCGGCGGTGACGTCGGTGAAGCTGGCCTTGGTGGGGGAGACCTCCTCCCAGCCGAACAGCCGCACCAGGGCGGTGACAAAGGCGGCCTTGGTGATGGGCTGGCCCCGGCCGAACTTGCCGTCGCCCACGCCCTGGAACAGGCCCAGCTCCGTGGCCCGGCGGACGCTCTCCTCGGACCAGTGGCCGCTGGGAATGTCGGAGTAGCCGGCGGCGGCCCGGACGGGGGCGGCCAGGCCCAGGCACAGCGCCAGGGCCAGCGCCAGGGAAAGGATTTTTATTTTCATGGTGTTTTGACCTCATCTTTCGTAGAATGGCAGCTTTACCGGGGTATTGTAGCAGATTTCTTCCCTTTCGTCAAATCGGCGGCGGGGCATTCCCGTCTGGCGGGGGAAAAACGGGAATTTTTCCTTTACGGACGGGGGTTTATTTGCTATAATAATATGGTTATTTTGGGGCAGTATGCCCTGGGCGCGGCGCCCGGGGCCTGCCGGAAGGGAGGGGATACCCATGCGATACGACAGATGGACCGGCGGCTGCTATGACAGCGCGGCGGCGGAGCGGCTGCGCGCGGCGGGGTATCCCGCCCTGCTGTCCGCCGTACTGGCCGCCCGGGGGGCCGCCGTGCCGGAGGAGACGCTCCCCATGCTGGAGCGGGAGCGGCGGCTGAGCCACTCGCCGCTGCTGATGCGGGACATGGACAAGGCGGTCTCCCGGATCGAGCTGGCTTTGAGCCGGGGCGAGAAGATGGCGGTGTTCGGCGACTACGACGTGGACGGCATCACCGCCACGGTGCTGCTGGTGGACTACCTGCGCCGCCGGGGGGCGGACTGCGGGTTCTACATCCCCCGGCGGATCGAGGAGGGCTACGGCCTGGGCTGCGACGCCCTGCGGACCCTCCACGACCGGGGGGTCACCCTGGTGATCACCGTGGACTGCGGCATCACCGGCGTGGAGGAGGCCCGCTTTGCCCGGCAGCTGGGCATGGACCTGGTGATCACCGACCACCACGAGTGCAAGGACACCCTGCCTGACGCCGCCGCCGTGGTGGATCCCCGGCGGCCGGACTGCCCCTACCCCTTCAAGCACCTGGCGGGGGTGGGCGTGGCCCTGAAGCTGGTGCTGGCCCTGGGGGAGCAGAAGGAGGACGCGATCTTCGCCCGCTACTGCACCCTGGCCGCCATCGGCACCGTGGCCGACGTGATGCGGATGAGCGGCGAGAACCGCACCATCGTCTGCCGGGGGCTGGAGGCCATTTCCAATACGGATTTCCTGGGCCTGCGGGCCCTCCTCAGGGAGACGGGCCTTCTGGACAAGGGGGAGATCACCTCCATCCAGATCGGCTTCGTCCTGGCCCCCCGGATCAACGCCGCCGGGCGCATGGGGGAGGCGGAGCTGGCGGCCAGCCTGCTCCTCACCGACGACAGCGCCCAGGCCGAGGGGCTGGCCCGGCAGCTGTGCGACCTCAACCGGGAGCGCCAGGCGGTGGAGCAGGAGATCTTCGCCCAGGCGGTGGAACAGATCGAGGCCATGCCCGCCGGGGAGCGCAGCGCCCTGGTCCTCTCCAGCGAGGTGTGGCACCAGGGGGTGGTGGGCATCGTGGCCTCCCGCCTCAGCGAGAAATACTCCTGCCCCAGCTTTATGATCCACCTGCAAAACGGCATGGGCAAGGGCTCCTGCCGCAGCTACGGCGGCTTCAACCTCTTTTCCGCCCTGGAGTCCTGCTCCGACCTGCTGGTGGACTTCGGCGGCCACGCCCTGGCGGCGGGCTTCAACATCCGGGAGGAGAACATCCCCGCCTTCCGGCAGCGGATGAACCGCTGCGTCCGGGACTACTGCAACGGCGAGGCGCCGGTGTCCTCCCTGGAGGTGGACGTGATACTGCGCCATCCGGAGGCGGTGACCCTGGAGGAGGTGGAGGAGCTGGGCCGCCTGGAGCCCTACGGCGCCGGCAACAACCGCCCGGTGTTCGCCCTTATGGGCGCCAAGGTGGAGAGCGTACAGAGCGTGGGCCAGAACCGGCACATGAAGCTGCGCCTGAGCAAGGGCGCCTGCCATTTTGACGCCATCTTCTTCTCCGTCACGCCGGAGGAGTGCGGCGTGTCCGCCGGCAGCCGGGTGGACGCGGCCTTCTATCTGCAGATCAACGAATTCCGGGGCGTCAGCAGCGTGCAGCTGCAGATGATCGACCTGCGCCCGTCGGTGGAGCCCAGCGGCCGGGAGAGGGAGTGCCTGGAGCTGGTGGCGCGCCTGGTCCGGGGCGGCCGGGTCTCCGGCAGGGAGGCCCAGCGCCTGCTGCCGGGGCGGGAGCAGTTCATCGCCCTGTGGCGCTGCCTGGAGCGCCTGGGCCGGGACGGCCCCGTGTGCTGCCACCGCCTGCCCCTGCTGCGGCGGCTGGCGGCCGCCCTGGACGGCAGCGAGAGCTTCCTGCGGGCCGCTTTCGGCCTGGAGGTGTTTGCCGAGCGGGAGCTCATCAGCCTGACGGACAAGGATGACCGGCTGGTGCTGCGGCTCCGGCCGGGCCGCCGGGCGGACCTGGAGCAGTGCCCCTACATGGGCCGGCTGCGGCAGGTCCTGGGAAAAGAAGAGAAAGGAGACAGATGACATGGCCACGGTTGAAGAGCGCTACGAGCATCTGGAAAAAACGATCCGCGGCTACAACATCTCTGCCGACCTCAGCCAGATCCGGGCAGCCTATGAGTATGCCCGGGAGCACCATGGGAACCAGCTGCGGCGGGACGGGACCCCCTATATCACCCATCCCCTCCAGGTGGCCCAGATCGTGGCGGAGATGCGCCTGGACAGCGAGTCCATTATCGCCGCCCTCCTCCACGACTGCATCGAGGACACCGACAGCACCTATGACGACATCGCCAAGCGCTTCAGCCCCACCATCGCCGACATCGTGGACGGGGTCACCAAGCTGACGCGGGTGAAGTACAGCACCATGGAAGAGGAGCAGATGGAGAACCTCCGGAAGATGCTCCTGGCCATGAGCAAGGACATCCGGGTGATCCTCATCAAGATCGCCGACCGGCTCCACAATATGCGGACCATGGAGTATCAGACGCCGGAGAAGCAGAAGAAAAAGGCCTTTGAGACCATGGAGATCTACGCCCCCATCGCCCACCGCCTGGGCATGCAGAAGGTGAAGTGGGAGCTGGAGGATCTGTCGCTGAAGTACCTGGATCCGGTGGGCTATGACGACATCGTGAAAAAGCTGGACGAGGCCAGCCGGGAGCACGGGGCCTTCATGACCACGGTCCAGGAGCAGATCACCCAGCGCCTGACGGAAATGGGCATCCAGAACACCACGGTGTATGGCCGGGTAAAGCATCCGTACAGCATCTACCGCAAGATGTACACCCAGGACAAGACCATGGACGAGGTCTACGACCTGTTTGCCTTCCGGGTGCTGGTGGACACGGTGGCGGACTGCTACAACGTGCTGGGCGTGGTCCACGACCTCTACAAGCCCATCCTGGGCCGGTTCAAGGACTATATCGCCACACCCAAGCCCAATATGTACCAGAGCCTCCACACCACCGTCATCGGCGAGGCGGGCATCCCCTTCGAGGTGCAGATCCGCACCTACGACATGCACGCCATCGCGGAGTACGGCGTGGCGGCCCACTGGAAATATAAGCAGGGCATCAACAAGGAGGGCGGTGAGCAGACCTACGAGTGGATCCGCCGTCTGCTGGAGAACCAGGAGGACGCTGATGCCGAGGACTTTATCCACAGCCTGAAGATCGACATGTTCGCCGACGAGGTGTTCGTGTTCACCCCCCGGGGCGATGTGATCAACCTGCCTGCCGGCGCCACTCCCATCGACTTTGCCTACTCCATCCACTCCGCCATGGGCAACACCATGGTGGGGGCCAAGGTCAACGGCCGGATGGTGGGCTTTGACTATGTGCTCCACAACGGCGACATCGTGGAGATCAACACCTCCAAGTCCGCCCACGGCCCCAGCCGGGACTGGGTGAAGATCGCCAAGAGCAGCGAGGCCCGCAGCAAGATCCGCCAGTGGTTCAAGAAGGAGCGCAAGGAGGAGAACATCGCCCAGGGCCGCTCCTCCTTCGAGTCGGAGCTCAAGCATGCGGGGCTGAACATGAACCAGATCACCCCGCCGGACGTGCTGCCCGCCATCCTCAAGCGGGTGGGCTTCCAGAGCCTGGACGAGATGTACGCCGCCATCGGCTACGGCGGCTACACCGCCCTGAAGGCCGTCAACCGGATCCGGGACGAGCTGATCCACATGAGCAAGGCCGCCGCTGTGGAGAAGGCGGCGGCGGAGGCCGCGGCGGCCGCCGCCCGGGCCGCCAAGGAGGCCGGCGAGGCCCGCTCCGCCGCCCCCAAGCGGGTCAAGAGCGAGAAGGGCATCGTGGTGGAGGGCCTCTCCAACTGCCTGGTGAAGTTCTCCAAGTGCTGCACCCCGGTGCCCGGGGACGAGATCGTGGGCTTCATCACCCGGGGCTACGGCGTCAGCGTCCACCGCAAGGACTGCCCCAACGCCGACCCTGGCCGCCGCAGCGCCGGCGAGGAGGGCCGCTGGATCAAGGTCTCCTGGGGCGAGGACATCAACGAGTCCTACGCCACCTCCCTGGAGGTGGTCTGCAAGGACCGGCCCAACCTGCTGGTGGACATCTCCACGGTGCTGAGCACCTGCAAGGTCAACGTCTCCAGCCTCAACGTCCACTCCACCGCCGACGGCTTCGCCATCTTCTATATCACCATCAACGTCACCGACGCCAGACAGCTGGAGCAGGTCATGCGCAAGCTCCATCAGATCTCCAGCGTCATGAAGGTCAACCGGCCGGCAGGCTGACGCCGGGAAAGGGATACAAACTATGAGAGCAGTAGTAACACGGGTCCGGTCCGCCTCCGTCACCATCGGCGGCAAGGTGAACGGGGCCATCGGCCGGGGCTACCTGGTCCTTCTGGGCGTGGGCCAAAGCGATACGGAGGACACCGCCCTGAAGCTGGCGGACAAGATCTGCAACCTCCGGGTGTTCCGGGACGAGAACGACAAGATGAACCTGAATCTGGAGCAGGTGGGAGGAAGCCTTTTGGTGATCTCCCAGTTTACTCTTTACGCCGATACCTCCAGCCGCCGTCCGGGCTTTACCGGCGCGGCCAAGCCGGACCTTGCCATTCCCCTGTACGAGGGCTTTATGGCCCGGTGCCGGGAGCGGGGCTTTACCGTGGAGCACGGGGAGTTCGGCGCGGATATGCTGGTGTCCTCGGAGAACGAGGGCCCGGTGACCATCCTTTTTGATACCGAGGGAAAGCTGTAAGGGCTGTCCCTGGCCTACCGCGCCCTTCCGGCGCGGCAATATCCGCCCACCGGCGGGCCAGCAAAGGAGCTGAGCGATATGTATTTTGACGTAACAGAAGTGGCCCCTCTTATGACCAATTGCTACCTCATCGGCGATGAAAATGCCAAGGTATGCGCGGTGGTGGATCCCGGCGGATCCCCGGAGAAGGTGCTGGATATGATAAGCCGCAGCGGCCTTACCCCGGAGATGATTCTCCTGACCCATGGCCACTACGACCATGTGCGGGCCATTCCCGCCCTGCTGGAGGTCTATCCGGACCTGCCGGTATACATCCATGAAAAGGAGCTGTGCCCGGCAGAGGACCTGAAGGAGCGCTACCATATGCCCCACAAGGGGAAGAACCAGCGGACCTACGATGAAGGGGATACCCTTACCCTGGGAAACCTCACCATCCAGATCCTTCACACCCCCGGTCATTCCGCCGGGTCCGTGACGCTGCTGGTGGAGGATGTGATGCTCTGCGGCGACACCCTCTTTGCCGGCTCCTGCGGCCGGTGGGATCTGCCCGGCGGCGATGGAGACGCCATCAAGACCTCCCTGGCCCGGCTGTACCACCTGGAGGGGGACTATAAAGTCTGTCCCGGCCATGGCGGGGCCTCCACCCTGGAGCGGGAGCGCCAGAGCAACGGCTATATGCGTCAGGCGGTGGCGGGATGAAACTGGAAATTCGGGGCAGCGACCACGAATATAAATATGTGGTGGAGCAGAGCCTTCTGGCCCTGTTCCCCCAGGAGCGGCCGGTGTATGGGCCGGTGGACCCGGCCTCAGACAGCCGCTGGGCCGTCATCACCCTCCGGGAGGAGGGGGACCGCTGCCAGGTGACCACGGAGCTGGGCTGGGACGGGAGATCCGCCCCCTTCACCCTGGCCGTTGACCTCTCCGGGGACGGCTACGCCCGGGAGGGCCAGCGCCGCCGGGCCATCGGCATGAGCTTTTTCCGGGCGGCCCGGGCGGCGACGGGCATCGCGCCTCCCTGGGGAAGCCTTTCCGGCATCCGCCCGGCCAAGGTGGCCGAGGAGCTGCTGGAGGAGGGCCGTACCCCCCAGGAGGCGGAAAAGGCCCTGGAGGAGATCTATTTCGTCACCCCCCAGCGCGCCCGGCTGTGCATGGACGCGGCCCTGGCTGCCCGGCGGGCGGAGGCCATGCTGGAAAAGAGGGATATCTCCCTCTATGTGGGCATTCCCTTCTGCCCTACCCGCTGCGCCTATTGCAGCTTCGTCAGCAACAGTGTGGAAAAGTCCTTCCACCTGGTGGAGCCCTATCTGGAGGCCCTCCACCGGGAGATCGGGGAGGCGGCCCGGGTGGTGAAGGAGCTGGGGCTGCGGGTGCGGTCCTTCTACATGGGCGGCGGCACCCCTACCACCCTTACCGCAGAGCAGATGGACCGGCTGATGGGGCAGGTGGAAGGGGCCTTTGACCTCTCCGCCTCGGTGGAGACCACCGTGGAGGCCGGGCGGCCGGACACCATCACCCGGGAGAAGCTGGAGGTGCTGCGCCGCCACGGCGTCAGCCGCATCAGCGTCAACCCCCAGACCATGGAGGACCATGTGCTCCGGGCCATCGGCCGCCGCCACACCGCCGGGGAGATCCGGGAGGTGATGGGCCTGGTGGGCGCCATGGGCTTCCCCCATGTGAACATGGACCTCATCGCCGGCCTTCCCCAGGACACGCCGGAGGGCTTCCGCCGGAGCCTCACGGAGGTCATGGCCTTCGGCACCGACAACCTCACCGTCCACACCCTCAGCCTCAAAAAGGGCAGCCGCATCACCCTGGAGGGCAGCCGCATCCCCACGGAGGCGGAGGTGGGGGAGATGCTCTCCTTCGCCGACCCCACCCTCCGCGGGGCGGGCTTTGCCCCCTACTACCTCTACCGGCAGAAATACCAGTCCGGCAGCTTTGAGAACACCGGCTGGTGCAGGGAAGGCGGGGAGGGCTGGTACAACATCTACATCATGGAGGAGCTCCACACCATCCTCAGCCTGGGGGCCGGCGGCTCCACCAAGATGGTGGATCGTGCCGGCGGGCGGATCCAGCGGGCCTTTAATCTGAAATTCCCCCAGGAATATATCCAGCGCCCGGAAAAAATCGCGGAAAACCACCAGGCTTTCCGGGCATTCTATCAGCAGATGGGGTGAGCCCCCTCCCGGAAGAAAGGAGCATTGCCTATGGCCTATTCCCTGAAAGAGATCAACGAAGCCGTCCGCAGCGACCCCAGGGGGTTCGTGGAGGAATGCGACGCGGCCTATAACCGGAAGATAGAAGCGGCCGCCCGGCGGATCGCGGAGAACCGGGTGAAATCCCGGATCGTGCTGCTCTCCGGGCCCTCCGGCAGCGGCAAGACCACTACCGCCAAGAAGATCGAGGTGAAGCTGGAGGAAATGGGCATCCAGTCCCACGCCATCTCCATGGACAACTACTTCCAGACCGTGGACCCGGAGACCGCCCCCCGGAACCGGGAGGGCCTTATCGACTATGAGTCCCCCTTCTGCCTGGATATGGACCTTCTCAACCGCCACTTCAAGATGCTGGACCGGGGGGAGAAGATCCACATCCCCAAGTTTGAGTTTGCCCGGCAGATGCGCTCGGCCATCAAGAGCAGCCCCCTGCGGCTGGGGAAGGACGAGATCGCCATCTTCGAGGGCATCCACGCCCTCAACGACATCATCACCGGCAAGAACCCCAACGCCATGAAGGTCTACATCTCCGCCCGCTCCAACGTGGTGGATGAGAGCGGCAAGGTGGCGTTCAAGGGCACCTGGATGCGCCTGGCCCGGCGCACCGTCCGGGACGCCAAGTTCCGCTCCTGGGAGCCCTCCGTCACCATCAAGATGTGGGCCAACGTCCGCCGGGGGGAGAAGCTCTACATCTCCCCCTTCAAGGACAACGCGAATATCCAGTTCGACAGCTCCCTGCCCTACGAGGTCAACGTGGTCCGGGCCTTTGCCCTGCCCCTGTTCGAGCAGCTGACCCCGGAGATGGAGCGCTACGAGGAGATCGGCCACCTGCTGGAGGCCTATCCCAAGTTCGCGGAGCTGGACGAGAAGTATGTGGCGCCGGACTCCCTGATCCGGGAGTTTATCGGCGGCGGAATTTACGACGATTAAGGCCCGGTAAGGGCCGGAAAACGAGGGAGGAATCCTGTTATGGCCATTCGATTCAACAAAGAGATCTGGAACAAGCTGCTCCACCGCACCAAGGTCACCGCTGCCGGCGCCGCCGAGGCGGCCCGCACCGGCGCGGCCATCGTGGGGCAGAAGGCGGAGGAGACATTGGCCTGCGCCAAGCTGCGCGCCTCCATCCGGGAGCTGAAGGGGGAGATCGACAGCCAGCTGCGCTCTGCCGGCGAGCTGGTGTACGCCACCCACAAGGGCAGCCCCTCCGACAGCGACGCCCTCCAGGCCATCCTGGAGCGCCTGGACGCTCTGTACCGGGACCTGGACGACGCCCAGCGGGAGCTGAAGATCCTCAAGGGGATGGTGTTTTGCGACGCCTGCGGGGCGGAAAACGCCGCCACCAACGTCTACTGCCAGGAGTGCGGCCAGCCCCTGAGCCGGATGTGAGTTCCGGGAGCCAGGGTGTCATGGCCGCCCGGGGCGGGCCGTATACTGTCCCGGGGGGCCATGCCGCCTAATACGCGATAAAGAGGTTATTCCATGTCCAAAGAAAAGAAACAGTCCTTTATGGGCGGCGTGACGGTGCTGGCCATCTCCACCGTGTTCGTCAAGATCTGCGGCGCCCTGTACAAGATCCCGCTCAACAACATCCTGGGGGACGAGGGCGTCACCCACTTCATGAGCGCCTACAACATCTACGCCTTCCTCCTGACCCTCTCCACCGCCGGGCTGCCCCTGGCCCTCAGCAAGCTCATCAGCGAGGCCAACGCCACCGGCCGGCGCAACCAGATGCGCCGCTGCTTCAACACCGCCATGGCCCTGTTCCTGGCGGTGGGGGCGGCGGGCACGGCGGCCATGCTCCTCTTCACCGAGCGGCTGGCGGAGCTGATGAACAACTCCATGGCCTACTGGCCCATCAAGGCCCTGGGGGTGTCGGTGATCTGCGTGTCCATCATGTGCGCCTACCGGGGCTTTGCCCAGGGGCGGCAGAACATGGTGCCCACCGCCGTGTCCCAGTTCATCGAGGCCCTGTTCAAGCTCCTCATCGGCCTGCCCCTGGCCTGGTACCTGATCCGGATGGGCAAGTCCCTGGAGATCGGCGCCGCCGGCGCCATCGTGGGCGTCAGCGCCGGTACGGTGCTGGCCATGCTGTACATGATCGTCAACTACCGCCGCCACCGGGAGCCGGCCCTGGCGGGGACGGACGCCCCCCAGGGCTACGGCGTGATCCTCAAGCGGCTTTTGTGGCTGGGCATCCCCATCACCATCGGCCAGGCGAGCATGAGCCTTCTGAACCTTCTGGACCAGACCATCATCCTGGGCCAGCTCCAGGGGGTCCTGGGCCTGACGGAGAAGGACGCCGCCGCCCTCTACGGCCAGTACACCTTCTCCAGCACCCTCTTCAACCTGCCCGCCTCCTTCCTGCCGGCCGTGGCCATCAGCCTGATCCCCGCCATCTCCGTGGCGGTGGCCCGGAAGGAGCACGGGGAGGTCAACCGGGTGGTCACCACCAGCTTCCGGCTCATCGCCATGCTGGCCCTCCCCGCCGGAGTGGGCCTGTCGGTGCTGGCGGGGCCCATTTTGCAGCTGCTCTACCCCGCCCAGGCGGAGGCCGCCGCCGCCGCCACCTACCACCTGCAGCTGCTGGGCATCGCCTCCATCTTTGTGTGCGTGATGCTGCTGACCAACTCCATCATGCAGGCCCACGGCAAGGTCCAGCTGCCCATCTATACCATGCTGCTGGGCGGCGCGGTGAAGGTGGCCATCAACTATATCCTGGTGGGCGACCCGGACATCAACATCAAGGGGGCCCCCATCGGCACCCTGGTGTGCTACGGCCTCATCGCCCTGGTGAACCTGGTGATCGTGTGGCGGCTGCTGGAGGAGAAGCCCCGCTACCTGAAGGTCTTTGCGCGTCCCGTGCTGGCCTCCGCCATCATGGGGGCCACGGCCTGGGCGGTCCACGGCCTGTGCGGCCGGTTCCTCACCGGCGGCTACGTCAGGGAGAGCCTGGCCACCCTGGTGGCCATCGGCGCGGCGGTGGTGGTGTATTTCATCCTGGTGCTGGCCCTGCGGCTCATCACCCGGGAGGACCTGAAGATGATCCCCAAGGGAGACAAGATCGCCGCCATCCTGCACATCCGCTGAGTATTGTCTGCTATTTTTCCATAGAAACCGGATTTTTGGGGATAAAATCCTTGCAAGTGAGAGAAAAATATGATAGATTAGGTTTGCACATCGAACAGAGGGGCCCTGCCCTTGACAAAAGAAAAGTAAAGGAGAACATCTCGCGATGAATAAGGCTGAATTGATCAATGCGGTGGCGGAGAAGGCTGCCCTGTCCAAGAAGGATTCCGAGGCCGCTGTCAACGCCGCGCTGGAGGCCATTGCCGCCGCCCTGACCGAGGGCGAGAAGGTGCAGCTGGTGGGCTTCGGCTCCTTCGAGGTGAAGAAGCGTGAGGCCCGGGTGGGCCGCAACCCCAAGACCAAGGAGGAGATCCAGATCCCTGCCTCCAAGGTCCCCGTGTTCAAGGCCGGCAAGGCCCTGAAGGACGCTGTGGCGGAGTAAGACAGACTGACCGGGGCGCGGCGGAGGGCCGCGCCCCGTCCTTTTGAGAGGAGGGCCCCATGCGGCTGGACAAATATCTGAAGGTTTCCCGGCTCATCAAGCGCCGGACGGTGGCCAACGAGGCCTGTGACAACCAGCGGGTCACCGTCAACGGCCGGGTGGCCCGGGCCTCCTACGAGGTGAAGGCGGGGGACGTCATCGCCATCCGTTTCGGGGAGCGGACCCTGGCCGTGGAGGTGGTGTCCGTCCAGGAGAACGCGGGCAAGGCGGACGCCGCGGCTATGTACCGGGAGGTATCCCCCGGGGAGCGGGCATAAATCGGACAGACCTCCCATATACATCTAGGGAAGATGGATATGGGAGGTTTTGCTATGCCCTATGAGGAAATGACGGCCGGGATGCAGCACCGGCTGGAGCTGGAGGGCCGGGAGCGGCTGGTGGTGTCCGGGGTGGAGGAGGTGGAACGCTTTGACGAGGAGGAGATCGTCATGGCCACCACCGCCGGCACCCTGGTGGTGGGGGGGATGAACCTGCACATCGGCAAGCTGAACCTGGACGGCGGGGAGCTCCATGTGGACGGCGCCATCCACACCCTGCTCTATGAGGACAGCGCCCCCGCCGACCGCCGGGGCGGCTTCCTGCGGCGGCTGCTGGGCTGATGGGGGTCAATATTTCCCAGCAGCTGGCGCTGTTCCTGCGCTCGGTGCTGCTGGGGGGCGTGCTGGGCCTGCTCTACGACCTGCTGCGCCCCTTCCGCCGCCGGTGCGGGCGGCTGGGGGAGGGCCTTCTGGACGCCCTCTACGGCGTGACGGCGGTGTCCGCCCTGTTCTTCTTCGTCATGGCCGGCGACGGGGAGCTGCGGATCTTCGTGGTGATGGGGACGATCGGGGGCGCGGTGCTGTTTTTCTGCCTGCTGAGCCAGGCCATGGCCCCGGTCTGGGAGTTCTGGGCGGCCCTCCTCCTGGCGCCCCTGGGCTGGGTGAAAAAAATTTTGGGAAAATGCCGGAAAAATTTCAAAAAACTCTTTTCTTTTTGGCGGAAGTGGTTTACAATAATATCCACACGGCGGCGGCCCAAGGCCCCGCCCGCAAAAGAAGGGGAGGACGAGATGGCCGGCCAGACGAAACAGACGGCGGTTCCCGCCAAAAGCAAAAAGCGGCCCAGCGGCAGGCTCACGGCCATCATCCTGCTGGCGCTGTTCCTGGGCATCGGGATCCAGTTCCTGAACATGTACGGCAAGCTCCAGGAGGCCAAGGCGGAGGAGGCGGTGTACGCCGCCCAGCTGGCGGACCTCCAGGAGACCAACCAGCGCCTGGCGGAGGACATCGCCAACAGCCAGGACCCGGAGCTCATCGAGAAGGTGGCCCGGGACGACCTGGGCATGGCCGACGCGGGGGAGAAGATCTTCCGCTTTTCCAACTGAACACCGGCGCGGAGGGGCCCGGCCCCTCCGCGTTTTTTCTTTTGGCGGCTCCGGGCATAAAAAGGAGCCGCTGCCAAAGACAGCGGCCCAGGCGGGTGGGATATTGGAAAGCTTCCGGTATTATTGTACAACCCCGGCCCACCCCTTGGCAATAGGAGCTTTTGTCCCTTCCGGGGAGGTTTTGCCGAAAAAGGGCGAAGGCCCCCCGGGGGGCGCCGGGGCTGGACAAACCGGTCGCCGTCCCCGGGGGATTTGGAAAAATAGTGCTGTACAAGCCTGCCGGGAGATGGTACAATAGAAGTACCCAAACAAAGGGGAAGCAAGAAAGGAGCGATTATATGAAGTTCACATTTACCTGCAAGAAGGTCGCCCTCAACGACTCCGTGAAGGAGTACGCCGAGAAGAAGATCTCCAAGCTGGATCGGTACTTCCGGGAGGACGCCGACGCAATTGTGACCTTCGCGGTGGAGAAGGACAACCGCTGTGTGGTGGAAGTGACCATCCGGGGCGGCGGCACCATCTTCCGCGCTCAAGAGGAGACCCGGGACGGCGATATCCGCAGCATCATCGACGCGGCCAGCGCCACCATCGACCGGCAGATCCGCAAGAACCGCACCCGCCTGAGCAAGCGCCTGCGCCAGGACGCTCTTGTCCCCAGCGTGCCCGAGGAGTTCGAGATCACCGAGGAGCGGGAGTTCGAGGTGGTGCGCACCAAGCATATCGCGGCAAAGCCCATGGCGGCGGAGGAGGCCATTCTGCAGATGAACCTGCTGGGCCACGACTTCTTCGTGTTCCGCAACCCGGAGCAGGTGGTGTCCATCGTCTATCGCCGGAAGAACGGGGGCTACGGCCTGCTGGAGACCGACGGCGTGGAGGAAGAATGATCGCTCTCATGGCGCCTTGCCGGCGCCGTGTGATATAGCAGGGAGGGCGGGGCCTTCAGGCCCCGCCCTCGGTCTGCCCCCGGGGCGCGCCCCGGAAGGGAGCCCCCGGCCGCCGGGGGCGTTTGAGAGGAGGAGATCGCAATGCCTGTAACCATCATCCTGCTGGACCTGGACGGTACGCTGCTCACCAGCGACAAGCGGATCTCCCCCGCCAACCGCGCCGCCCTGGAACGGGCGGCGGAGGCGGGGGTCCGCATCGTGCCCTCCACCGGCCGGTTTTACGACGGGATGCCCGCCGTGGTCCGGGAGCTGCCCTTTGTCCGCTATGTGGTGACAGTGAACGGCGCCCAGGTCTACGACGCGGCGGAGAAAACGGTCCTCCACCGGGCGGAGATCCAGCCGGCGGCGGCGGAGCGGGTGTTTGACGCCCTGGACGCCCTGCCGGTGATCTACGACTGCTTCCTGGACGGCTGGGGCTACATGGATGAAAGGAATTACGCCCGCATCGACGAGTTCATCCAGGATCCCCGGGTGAACCGGATGGTGAAGGAGCTGCGGCGGCCGGTGGCGGACTTCCGGGCCTTCATCCGCCGGGAAAACCGGCCCCTCCAGAAGATCCAGATGTTCTTCCGGGACATGGACCGCCGCCGGGAGGAGCTGGAGCGCCTGAGCCGCCTTTTCCCGGACATGGCGGTGAGCAGCTCCATCCCTAACAACATCGAGATCAATGACAGCCACGCCACCAAGGGGGAGGCCCTGGCCTTCCTGTGCCGCCACCTGGGCCTGGACATCCGGGACGCCATGGCCTTCGGCGACGGCAGCAACGACCTGAGCATGATCCGGGCGGCGGGCACCGGCGTGGCCATGGCCAACGCCGAGGCGGCGCTGCGGGAGGCGGCGGACTATGTCACCGCCTCCAACGACGAGGACGGCGTGGCCAAAGCCATCGAGAAGTTCTGCTTCGGCGGCTGAGGCCCCGCCGGCGGAAGGAACGTCAACATACAAAGCTGGGGGAGCCCCCGAAGCGGCAGCGAGGCCGGAGACAGTTGTCTCCGGCCTCGTTCGTTCAGTCCAGATTGATGTTCTTGCGGCTGTTGCGCAGGCGGGCCATGGCCCGGGCCAGCATGGCCTGGTTGGCCCGGAACTGGGCCTGGCTGTGGGCCTGGCGCAGGGCCTCCTCCGCCAGGCGGCGGGTGCGCTCCGCCCGGTTGCGGTCCACGTCCTCGGGCCACTCGCAGGCCTGGGCGAAAAGGACGGTGTGGTGGGGGGTGATCTCCATATAGCCCTCGGAGTTGACGGCCTCCCGCCACTTCCCGTCCTGCTTGATCTTCACGGTGCCGGGACGCAGCACCACCAGCATGGGGGCGTGGCCCTTGAGGATGGTCCACTCGCCGTCGCTGGCGGTAAAGGTCAGGGCCTCGATGTCGCCGGAGAAGAAGCTGTGCTCCGGGGTGAGGATCTCAAAGGGAAAGGTGTTCTCAGCCATTTTTGGTCATCTCCCTGGCCTTGTCGATGGCCTCGTCGATATCGCCCACCATGGAGAAGGCGCTCTCCGGCAGGTCGTCCACCTCGCCGTCCACGATGGCCTTGAAGCTGCGGATGGTGTCCTTCAGGGGGACGAACCGGCCGGGTTTGCCGGTGAAGGCCTCGGCCACGTTCATGGGCTGGGACAAAAACTGCTGGATCTTCCGGGCCCGGTAGACCACCTTCCGGTCCTCGTCCCCCAGCTCATCCATGCCCAGGATGGCGATGATGTCCTTGAGCTCGTTGTAGCGCTGGAGGCACTCCTGGACCCGGCGGGCCACCTCGTAGTGCTCCTTGCCCACGATGGCGGGGTCCAGGATCCGGGAGTTGGACTCCAGGGGGCTCACCGCCGGGTAAATGCCCATCTCGGCGATGTGCCGGGAGAGGACGGTGGTGGCGTCCAGGTGGGAGAAGATGGTGGCGGGGGCGGGGTCCGTCAGGTCGTCGGCGGGGACGTAGATGGCCTGGACGGAGGTGATGGAGCCGCTGCGGGTAGAGGTGATGCGCTCCTCCAGCTCCCCCAGCTCCTCGGCCAGGGTGGGCTGGTAGCCCACGGCGGAGGGCATGCGGCCCAGCATGGCGGACACCTCATTGCCCGCCTGGACATAGCGGAAGATGTTGTCGATGAACAGCAGCACGTCCTGGTTCATCTTGTCCCGGAAGTACTCCGCCATGGTAAGGCCGGTGAGGGCCACCCGCATACGGGATCCCGGGGGCTCGTTCATCTGGCCGAAGGCCATGGCGGTCTTGGTGATGGCGCCGGAGGAGCGCATGTCGTGGATGAGGTCGTTGCCCTCCCGGCTGCGCTCGCCCACGCCGGTGAACACGGAGTAGCCGCCGTGCTGCTTGGCGATGTTGTAAATGAGCTCCATGATAAGGACGGTCTTGCCCACGCCGGCGCCGCCGAACAGGCCGATCTTGCCGCCCTTGGCGTAGGGGGTGAGGAGGTCGATGACCTTGATGCCCGTTTCAAAGAACTCGATCTTGGGGCTCAGCTCCTCGTAGATGGGGGCCCGGCGGTAGATGCCCCAGCGCTCGCCCTCCAGGGGCTTGCCGCCGTCGATGGGGTTGCCCAGGACGTCCACCACCCGGCCCAGGGTCTGCTCCCCCACGGGGACCTGGATGCAGCCGTGGGTGTTGGTGACCTTCATGCCGCAGCTGAGGCCGTAGGTGGCCTCCAGGGCGATGCAGCGGCACTCGCCGGGGCCGGAGTGGGCGGCCACCTCCATGTGGACGCCGCTCTCCGTCACCACCAGGTCGTGGAGCTTCCACTGCTCCTGGGGGGGATAGAGGACGGTCAGCACGGGGCCGGAAATTTGGGAGATAATGGCCTCCTGGAGCGTCTGCTCCATGGCGTTCGCCTCCTTGTGGTTGGGTTTCTCAGGGGCCGAAAGGCCCAGGCTGGCGCCGCTGATCTCGGCGATCTCGTTGGTGATCTGGGTCTGGCGGGCCATGTTCAGGTTCAGGTTCAGCTGCTTGAGCAGCTCGTCGGCATTGCGGGTGGAGCTCTGCATGGCGTTCATCCGGGAGTAGTGCTCCGACGCGTAGGACTGGACCAGGGAGTCGTAGATGCGGGAGATGAGGAACTGGGGCACCAGCTGGTCGAACAGCTCCTGGGGGGAGGGGTTGTAGATCACGTCGGTGAGCCGCTCCTCCGCCTGGATGTTCTGGAAGTCGGTGAGGCGGATAGGCAGCAGCCGCTTCATCCGGGGCTCCAGCACCGGCCGGCCGTCCTCGCCGCAGTAGAGGGTGAAGAAGATGCAGATCTCGTCGGTGCGGTTGGCGTCAAAGGACTCCATCACGTTGTAGGCCAGCTGGGTGGCATTGAAGAGGGAGGGGTCCTGGGCGGTGCCCGCCACCTCGTACTCCGGCTCGATGCCCCGTTTGCGGAAGAACTGGGTGGCCACCATGCCCACGGTGACCACATAGAAGTCGGATTTCTGCTTCCGGATCTCCTCGTAGGCCTTGTTGAGGATGTTGTGGTTGTAGCTGCCCGCCATCTCCTTGTCGCCGGCGATGACGATGTAGGCCCGGCGGTGGCCCCGGTGGGTCCGCAGGTAGGGGTGGTCCACCTCCTGGGAGGACTCCAGGATATCCTTCATGGTGGTCTGGAGCTTCCGGTAGTAGGCGTTGTTGTAGGGAATGTGGCGGGTGAATTTCTTCATGCGGGCAGACGACACCATCTGCATGGCGCTGGTGATCTTCCGGGTCTGGCTGACAGCGTCGATGTGGTGCCGGATCTCGCTGACACTTTCCATGGCTTACGCCTCCCAGTGCTCGGCAAAGGCCGTAATGGCCTGCTCCAGGGGCTTGGACAGGTCCTCCGGCAGCTCCTTGCCCTGGTCGATGGCGGTCATGATCTGGCTGTGGTTGCTCCACAGCCACTCCAGCAGCTGGCGGGAGAAGCGGATCACCCGGGCGGTGGGGATGGACTGGAGGGCGTCGATCCGCAGGGCCTCCAGCAGGGCCACCTGCTCGGAGAGCTTGAGGATCCGTTCCCGGGCCTGCTTGAGCAGCTCCGTCATCCGCTCGCCCTGGTCCAGCAGCTTCTTGGTGGCGGCGTCCACGTCGGCGCCGAACTGGGCGAACACCGCCATGTCCCGGTACTGGGCCACCTGGAGCCGGAGGCTCCCGGACACGGCCTTCATGGCGCCGTACTGGGCCGCCCGGCCCACACGGGACACGCTGAGGCCCACGTTCACCGCCGGCCGCACGCCGGCGTGGAACAGCTCGCTCTCCAGGTAGATCTGGCCGTCGGTGATGGAGATGACGTTGGTGGGGATGTAGGCGGAGATGTCCCCGGCCATGGTCTCGATGATGGGCAGGGCGGTCATGGAGCCGCCGCCCTTCTCCGGGGACAGCCGGGCCGCCCGCTCCAGGAGCCGGGAGTGGAGGTAGAACACGTCGCCGGGGTAGGCCTCGCGGCCGGAGGGCCGGCGCAGCAGCAGGGACATGGTCCGGTAGGCCACGGCGTGCTTGCTCAGGTCGTCGTAGACCACCAGGGCGTCCTGGCCGTTGTACATGAAGTGCTCGGCCACGGCGCAGGCGGCATAGGGGGCCAGGTACTGCATGGCGGAGCTGTCGGCGGCGGTGGAGGCCACCACCACGGTGTGCTCCATGGTGCCGCTCTCCTGGAGGGTGTGGACCAGGTTGGCCACGCTGGCGGCCTTCTGGCCAATGGCGCAGTAGACGCAGATCACGCCGGTGTCCTTCTGGTTGGCCATGGCGGAGAGGGCGATGGAGGTTTTGCCGGTCTGGCGGTCGCCGATAATGAGCTCCCGCTGTCCCCGGCCGATGGGGATCATGCTGTCCACCGCCAGCACCCCGGTCTCCAGGGGGGTGTCCACCGGGGCCCGGTCCATGATGGCCGGTGCGGGGGACTCCACCGGGCGGAATTCCCGGGTGTGGAGGGGCAGGCCGTCCAGGGGGCGGCCGATGGGGTCGATGACCCGGCCCAGCAGCTCCTTGCCCACGCCGATGTCCGCCACCCGGCCGGTGCCCTGCACCGGCGCGCCGGGGCGGACAGTGTCCCCCCGGCTGAACAGGGCGGCGCTGACGCCGTCCAGGCTCATGTCCAGGGCGATGCCGTATACGTTATTCTCAAATTCCAGCAGCTCGCCGTACTCCGCCCGGGTAAGGCCGGAGATGCGCACGATGCCGTCGGCACAGCTCTGGACCGTGCCGTATTCGTAGCTGACCATTTCCGGGTGGAAATCCTTCAGCTTTTCCTGCAAAAATTTCCCCAGGGAGGCTTGATCGAAATTCAGCATGGGCAGCCTCCCGTCACGCCAGCTTCTGCTGCATGGCCGTCAGCTGGGTGACATAGCTGAAGTCGTAGACCTTCCCGTCCACCAGGGCGGCAAAGCCGCCGATGAGGGAGGAGTCGATCTCGGTGGTGAGCTCCAGATGGCAGCCCAGCAGCCGCTCCAGCCGGTCGATAATAGCGCTGAGCTCCTTGCTGTCGCAGGGAGCGGCCAGCTTGAGGACGCCCTTGCGGTTGCCGGTCTTGGTGCCGGTGCCCAGCAGGATGTTGCGGCGGGTCTGCTCGTCGAAGCGTAGCACCCGGCTGGCCATATCCACCGCCAGGTCCGCCAGCTCCTCCTTCACCTCGTCCATGGCCCGGCGCTTCTCCTCGTCGGCCTGGGCCCTGGCCTCGGAGAGGATGGCGTCCGCCTGGACCCGGGCCTTGTCGATATACTTCTGGCCGGTGGTCTGGGCCGCCAGGCGGCCCTCGGAGAGCATCTTCTCGCAGGTGGCCTGCACGTCCACCAGCCGGGCGTCATAGTCGGCCTTGATCTTCTCCGCCTCGGCCTGGAGGGCCTTGGCCTGCTCCATCTGGGCGGCCACCCGCTCCTCCCGGCCCGCCATGAACTGGCGCACCGGCTTCCAGATCAGCACCCGCAGCAGCACATAGAGCACCAGGATGTTGACCAGATGGATGGCAATATCAATGGGATAGAGTTCCATGGCCGCTTTCCTCCTTTACATGGTGAAGATAATGATCAGGGCGGTGACGAAGCCGTAAATGGCGCAGGACTCGGTCAGGGCCAGGCCCATCATCAGGGACGCGCTGATCTTGCCGGCGGCCTCGGGCTGGCGGGCGGTGGCGTCGGCGGCCTTGCCAGTGGCAAGACCCATGCCCAGGCCCGCGAAGGCGCAGGGCAGCAGGGCCAGGGCGGCGGCGATGGCGATCATTCCGGTGTTCATAATATAGATTTCCTCCGTTTCAAATGTTTACAGCGGGAGCGGCGTCATTCCACCGCTTCTCCGATAAAGGTCAAGGTCAGGGTAATGAAGATATAGGTCTGGATCAGGGGATGGAACACGTTGAAATACAGACCCAGCACGCTGGGGAAGCCGATGGCGGCGTTGCCCAGGGCAAAATAGAGCAGGTCCATCACGATCAGCCCGCCCAGCATGTTGCCGAAGAGACGGCAGGCCAGGGACACCGGCACCGCCAGCTCGGAGACGATCTTGATGGGGAACACCACGGGGGTGGGCTTGGCCAGGGACTTGATCCGGCCCAGGACGCCTTTTTTCCTGATGCCGTAGTAGTTGATGAGGACGAAGGTCACCAGGGCCATGGAGAAGGTCATGGTGATGTCCGAGGTGGGGGCACGGATGCCCAGCAGCTCCACCGCCGCGCAGCAGATCATGAATACCGCCACGGTGAAGATATAGGCGGGCAGGGCGGCTCCCAGGTCGCCGGTGTTGGATTTGGTAAAGCTGCAGATATACTCCACGCAGATCTCCAGCACGTTCTGGAAGCCGTGGGGCCGGTCCGTCATCCGGGGGATCACAAAAAGGCGGATCAGCACCGCCAGTACCAGCAGCACGGCCATCATGGCCCAGGTGACCAGCACCGTGGAGCTGATGGTGACGCCGCCCACATTGATCCGCTGGGCCCAGATGCTCACGGCGAAGTCCTCCGAGGGCTTGGTGCCCAGCAGCAGCTGCAGCAGCCGTTCCACCAGGCACCACAATCCCGCCACCAGCAGCACCGTGGGCCAGAGCAGCTGCTTGCGGGTGGCCGGACGGCCCGCGGCCGCCGCCTGGGTGGAGATGTGCCGCCGCCACAGGAAGCCGCCGGCGGCCATGGCCGCGCCCAGGATCAGCAGCGCGTAGCGCAACAACAGTTCAGGCAATGTATCAACCCTTCTTTCCTTTACGCACAGAGATGAATTTGACCGCCGCGCCGCCAAGGAGCAGGGCGGACATGGTGACGGCGCAGGCGATCAGGTGCGCCCTGGCCGCCAGGGCGCACAGGATCAGCCCTGCCAGGGGGCAGAAAAACTGGGCGGCCAGAGGCCAGACCTTCAGTGTGCCTTTTGCCAGGGCGTTGACCGCCAGCAGCAGCAGGTACAGCTGCACGCCGCCGAATACCAGCCCGATCAGGATCCCCGCCATGGACCTCCGCCTCCTTCCGCGACGGATAACTCCATCCGCCGGATTGTTTTCTCCTACTGGGTTATAGCACTTTCCGGCGGGAAGGTCAACGGGTCCCCCCTGCCGCAGCGGATGGATTCTCCGAATTTCACAAAAAGTTCACAGAAAAAGAACAGCGGCTTTGCCGCATTTCCGACCCGCCGGACCCGGGGAAAAGCCGCCGGGAAATGAGCTGCCTCATTTCCCGGCGGCTTGCCGGCCCAGGGGCGGATCAATCGCGGGCGCCGCAGAGGGTCACGCCCTTTTCCGTTACCAGATAGGTCATAAGGACGTCGTGGGGCTCCACGGGGATATCCTCGGTCACCAGGCGGCTGCGGCACAGCAGCATGGTGGGGCAGCGGACAAAGGGGAGGTAGCGGTCATAGTAGCCGCCGCCGTAGCCCAGGCGCTGGCCCTTGGCGTTGCCGGTGCAGCAGGGGACGATGGCCAGGTCCAGGTCCCGGGGCTCCACCAGGGGGCAGTGGAGCTTGGGGGCCAGGATGCCGTACTTGCCGCTGACCAGGTCGCTGAAGCCCTGGACCTGCCGGGCCTCCATGACGCCGGGGGCGGTGCACAGGGGGACGGCCAGGATCTTGCCGTCCTGGAAGGCGGCCCGGAGGAGGGCGGTGGTGTCGATCTCCCGGTCGCTGCCCACATAGCAGAAAATGGTGCGGGCCTTCTGGTAGGCCGGGGAGTTGGTCACAAGGCGGCAGATGGAGGCGTCCGCCTCCCGGCAGTAGGTGGGGGACAGGTTTTTCACCGCCGCGGTGACGGTCCCCCGCAGCTCACTTTTTGTCACGGGAAGCTCCTTTCAGATATGCGAACCAGAACAGGGCGCCCACGCACACGCCGCCCACCAGGTTGCCCAGGGTGACGGGGATCAGGTTGCCGGTGAAGTAGTTGCCCCAGGTGAGGCCCTCCAGGGCCACGCCGGCGCTCTGGGCGGCCTCCACATAGGCGGCGTTGCCCTTGGCGAACAGGCCCAGCATGCAGTAGGTCATGTCGGCGATGGAGTGGTTGAAGCCGCAGGTGACGAAGAACATCACCGGGGCCCAGGCGCCGATGAAGCGGCTGACGCCGTCCTTCCCCGCCAGGGAGAGCAGCACGCCGATGGTCACCAGGATGTTGCACAGCACGCCCATGAAGAAGGCGTTCTGGAAGGGCATGGTCATCTTGCCCGCCGCCACCTTCATGGAGTAGGCCGCCAGGGCGTTGCCGCCGGCGCTGAGCCAGCCGAACTGGGCGCAGATGAAGGAGAGGACCATGGAGCCCACGAAGTTGCCGATGTACACGAACACCCAGTTGCGGAGCATCCCCGCCAGGGTGGCCTTTTTGTCCAGGACGCTGATGGTGATGAGGGTGTTGCCGGTGAAGAGCTCCGCCCCGGTGATCACCACCATGCCCAGGCCGAAGGCGAAGAGGAGGCCGGAGACCATGCGGATGGTGCTGTTGTTGTCCAGGGCATAGGTGGCCATGTTGGTCACGCAGGAGGGGAAGCCGATGAGGAAGCCCGCCAGGACGCCCATGAGCAGCATCTTGGCAATGGGCAGCTTGGCCTTGGCGGCCCCGGCGCTGGCATAGTTGGCGGTAGTCTCCGCCGCGGTAAAGAGATTCATGGTAAATTCCTCCTTGCGAACACGGGAAATGGGTGAAAGGGTTACTGGGCGCTGCGCTCCGCGGCCTCCACCACATGGCCGATGAGCACGCTGGTGGTGACGGCGCCCACGCCGCCGGGCACGGGGGTGATGGCCTCCACGATGGGTTCCACCTCATCGAACACGGCGTCGCCGGCGATGGCGCCCTTGCCGCCCTTGGCGTTGACCTTCTCCGGATCCCAGTTGATGGACACGTCCACCACGATCTGGCCGGGACGGACATACTCCTTGGTGAGGCTATTGAGGACGCCGGCGGCGGACACCAGGATGTCGGCCTCCCGGGTGATGGCGGGCACATCCTTGGTGCGGGTGTGGCAGACGGTAACGGTGGCGTTCCTGCCCATGAGCATCATGGCGGCGGGCTTGCCCACCACCAGGCTCCGGCCGATGACCACCGCCTTCTTGCCGGTGCAGTCGATGCCGTAGTAGTCCAGGATCTCCATGCAGGCGGCGGGGGTGCAGGGGGCGAAGCCCAGGGCCTTGCCCATGAATACGCCGGCGTTGGAGCCGTCGGTCATGCCGTCCACGTCCTTCCGGGGATCCAGGCGGTTGCAGATCTCGTCCTGATCCGCCTTCAGGTGCTTGGGCAGGGGGCGGAACATGAGGACGCCGTGGATCTTGTCGTTGGCGTTGATCCCGTCGATGACCTTCAGCAGCTCCTCCTTGCTCACGTCCTCGGGCAGCAGGAACTTCTCCACCGCCACGCCCAGGGCCTCCGCCCGCTTGGTGGCGCCCCGCTCGTAGCTGAGGTCGTCGGGCCGCTCGCCGCAGCGGACGATGCCCAGGGTGGGCTGTACGCCCCGGGCCTTCAGGGCCTCGCACCGGGCCGTGATCCGGGCGTTGAGGGTTTCATTGACTTCTTTTCCTAACAGCAGCTTAGCCATGATATGTACCTCGCAGTATCGTTGTTGTTGTGGGGGGCGCTCAGGCGAAGAACCCGGCCTTCACCGTCTCGAAGATCTCATCGGCCATGGCGCCGTATTTTTCCAGCATGCCAAGGCACTTGCGGTTGAGCTCCTCCGCGGCCTGACGGTTTTTCAGGGTCTTGGTGTTGATGAACACGTTGAGGGAGGCGGCCTGGAGGGCGCCCTTGACACACACGGCGCCGCAGCCGGCGTCGCTGACGGCCAGGCGGCTGCCCTTGGCGGCGAACACGGCGATGGCCTCGATGGCCTCACAGCACAGCTCCATGATCCGCACCGGCACCTGGCAGGCCACCAGGGTGGCCTCCTCCAGGATCCGGTCCCGGTCGGGGTCGTCCTTGGGGATGCCGTAGGCCTTGGCCAGGGGCTCAAAGCCCTTGGCGTCGGCGGCGATCTGGTCCAGCAGCTCCTTCTGGAGGCTGTCGCACTTCTGCTTGAGGGCGATGATCTCCTCCTCCACGTCGGCGTACTTCTTCTTGCCCACGGTGAGGGAGCCCACCATGTTGCCCAGGGCGGTGCCGATGGCGGCCACCAGGGCGGAGGCCCCGCCGCCGCCGGGTACCGGGGCGTTAGAGGCCAGGACGGTGACAAATTCCGTGCAGGAAGCGTTGGCGAAATCCATAGTCGTTCTCCTTATCATGATATGGGGGGAGGGTCATGCAAAGAATACCAGCACGCCGGGCTCCCGGGGATCCGGGGCGGTCTCGCCGGCGGCCAGGGCCAGCTCCTCCACCGCCTGGCCGTCCCAGAAATCCGGGGACAGCCGCGGGGCGGGGATGGTGAAGTAGAGGTGGGGGTGGCTGCGGGCGGGGAATTCCCGCTCCTCCCGCAGCAGCTCCCGCCAGGGGCCCCCCAGGCTGCCCCAGAGGGCCACAGGGGCGGTGAAGGCCCGGTCGGTGGGGTTTTCCGTCACCAGCAGCACGTTGAGGGCCTGGCCCGCCCGGGCGGGGTTCTCCGCGGGGATCAGGGCGTGATAGGCGACAGGAAACATCCCAAAACCCTCCTTGTCGTGAAAAGAGGATCCCGGCGGCGGAATCGCCGCCGGGATCTCATACCGGTCCGCAGGAAACGGCCCAGACTCTTAGAACAGGCCGGAGACCTTGCCGGTCTCGGTGTCCACGTCGATGCGGCGGTAGGCCGGATCGGAGCTGGTGCCGGGCATCATGGAGATGGTGCCGGCCATGGGGCACAGGAACTTGGCGCCGCCGTACTCCAGGATGTCCCGGATGGGCAGCCGCCAGCCCTTGGGCACGCCCTTCCAGGAGGGCTCGTGGCTCAGGGACAGGTGGGTCTTGACCATCATGGTGCAGTAGTCGGCGTACTTGGGATCGCTCTCGAAGCGCTTGGCCTTCTCCACCGCCAGAGGCGCCCAATCCACGCCGTCGGCGCCGTAGACCTCCTTGGCGATGAGCTCCACCCGCTGGCGCAGGGGCATCTCCAGGGGATAGAGGAACTTGATCTCGTTCTTCTCCTCGCAGGCGTCCATGACCACCTCGGCCAGCTCGATGGCGCCCTCGCCGCCGTAGCGCCAGTGGTTGCTGAGGGCGCAGCGCACGCCCTTCTCCTTGCACAGGCGGCGGATCAGGGCGATCTCGTTGTCGGTGTCGGTGTAGAACTGGTTGATGCACACCACGGGGACGATGCCGGACTTCTTGATGGTGTTCACATGGTGGAACAGGTTCTCGCAGCCCTTCTCCAGCAGCTCCAGGTTCTCCTCCACATACTCCTTGGGGAGGGGACGGCCGGCCACCACGGTGGGGCCGCCGCCGTGCATCTTCAGGGCGCGGATGGTGGCCACCAGCACGGACACGTTGGGGGTCAGGCCGGAGAGGCGGGCCTTCACGTTCCAGAACTTCTCAAAGCCGATGTCGGCGGCGAAGCCGGACTCCGTGACATGGTAGTCGAAGAGCTTCAGGGCCAGCCGGTCGCCGATGATGGAGGACTGGCCGATGGCGATGTTGGCAAAGGGGCCGGCGTGGATCAGCACGGGCTGATGCTCCACGGTGTAGCACACGGTGGGGTTGATGGTGTTGCGCATCCAGGCGGTCATGGCGCCGGCCACCTCCAGGTCCTCGGTGGTGACGGGCTCGCCGCTGCGGCTGTAAGCCACCACGATCTTGCCGATACGCTCCCGCAGGTCCTTCAGATCCCGGGCCACGGACAGGATGGCCATCAGCTCGGAGCCCACGGCGATGCCGAACTTGGACTCCATCAGGTAGCCGTCCTTGGGACCGCCGATGCCGATGATGATGTTGCGCAGGCCCTGGGCGCAGAAGTCCAGCACCCAGCCCATCTCGATGCGCTTGGGGTCGATGTCCAGGCGCTTGAGGCCCCGCTTGGCCAGCTGCTCGTCGTCATAGTTGCGCTCGTGCTGCATGCGGGCGTTGAGGGCCACCATGGCCAGGTTGTGGGCGTTCATGATGTCGTTGATGTCGCCGGTGAGGCCCAGGGAGAACTCGGTCATGGGCATCAGCAGGGCGTTGCCGCCGCCGGCGGCGGTGCCCTTGACGTTCATGGTGGGGCCGCCGGAGGGCTGGCGCAGGCAGCCGCCCACGTTCTTGCCCAGCTTGCCCAGGCCCTCGATCAGGCCCAGGGAGGTGGTGGACTTGCCCTCGCCCAGGGGGGTGGGGGTAATGGCAGTCACTTCAATGAATTTGCCGTCGGGCTTGTCCTTCAGCCGGTTCATGATCTTGATGAAGTCCAGCTTGGGGGTCTTGCCGTAGGGGATGATCTCGTCGGGCAACAGGCCCAGCTTCTCCCGGAAATACTCCACGGGGGGCAGGGTCTTCTCCGCTTCCTCGGCGATCTGCCAATCCTTGTACACAGTGGGATCCAGGGTCACTCTGCCATTTTGGTCTACGTACTTGCCATCAATGAAATCGATTGCCATGGTAGTCCTCCTTTTTCCCCGGGGCCTTTCACCATCCCCGGAGAGTATTTTTGTTCAGCGCCGTGCATCCAACGTCCGCAACTCCCGGCGCATCGTTAATAATTTAACGGAACGGGTATATTGTATCACCCGCATCAGGAGAAGTCAACAGTATTTATCAAATTTGGCAGGATATGCCGCACTTTTTTCACCGGAAAGGCCCCGGAGGGCCCGCTGCCGCCCACCCGGCTCCCCGGAGGAGGAAATGGGGGGCGGGGGATAGGAGAGCCCCCCTTCCGCCGGCGGCTGAAAGGGGGGCGGGGGATCAGTCCTCCCGGCGGATACGGGCGGCCTCCCGGACCAGGGCCATCACCTTCCGGGTCCGGACGCTGCGGGCCACCGCGGCGGCGAAGGCCTCGTCGTAGGCCGCCTGGAGCTGCTCCATGGTCATGTGGTTCTGCCGGCAGATGTCCGCCAGGGCGTCGGCCACGTCCCGCTCCGTCACCGCCACCTGCTCCCGCCGGGCGATCTCGTCCACGGCGGCGCGGATCTTCAGCAGCTGCAGGGCCTCCGGACGGGCCTCCTCCCGGAGCTGGTCCTCGGTCTTGCCGGTGAACCGGCAGTACATCTCCATGGTCAGGTTCTGCTGGGCCAGCTGGGAGCGCAGGGTCTCCAGCTGCTCCTCCGCCGCCTGCTCCAGCTCCTCCCGGCTGGGCTGGAGGTCCAGGGTGGCGGCGGCCTGGCGGAGCAGGCGGTCCTCCAGGTCCAGCTCCCCCCGCTGGTCGGCGTACTCCTGAAGGCTGCGGCGCAGGTCCTGCCGCAGCTGCTCCAGGCTCTCCAGGCCCAGGTCCCGGGCAAAGGCGTCTCCCAGCTCATAGGGCCGCTGGCGGCTGACCTGGTGGATGACGCAGCGGAACTCCGCCGCCTTGCCTGCCAGCTCCGGGGCGTGGTAGGGCTGGGGGAAGGTGACGCGGACGGTGACCTGGTCCCCGGGCCGGCAGCCCATGAGCTGCTCCTCAAAGCCGGGGATGAAGGCGCCGCTGCCCAGCACCAGGGTCTGGTGCTCCGCGGTGCCGCCGGGGAACTGCTCCCCCTGGCAGAAGCCGGCGTAGTCCAGCTCCACGGTATCGCCGGCGGCGGCGCCCCGGCCCATCACCGGGGTGATCTCCGGGGTCTGCTGGCGCAGCCGCTCCAGCTGTCGGTCCACCTCCTCGTCGGTGACCAGGTGGCGGCGGTAGGGGGCCTCCAGGCCCTTGTAGGTAAACTCCATGGCAGTGCTCCTTTATCTGAAATATCCCGCCCGGGCGGGCGGCGGCCGGAGAACCGGCCGCCGGGGTAAAAAGACCGCCCCGGGCAAGGGGCGGCCTTTGGTTACGCGAAGCAGGCGCGGACGTCGCCGCTCATATAGAGGGAGCCCAGGGCGCAGGCCACGCCGTCCTTCCCCTCGGCCTCGATGGCCCGGGCCACGCCGTCGGCCACGCTGTCGCAGGGGGTGGCCTTGGCGCCCATGGCCCGGATCCGCTCCGCCAGCTCCTGGGCGGACATGGCCCGGGGGTTGTCGGGGCGGACGGTGAAGAACTGGTCCGCCAGGGGGACGATGAGGCCCAGGATGGATTCCACGTCCTTGTCCGCCATAACGCCGGTGACGAAGGTGAACTTCTTCCCCGGGAACAGCCGCTGCAGGCTCTCCGCCGTGGCCCGGATGCCGTGGGGGTTGTGGCCGCCGTCCACGATGAACACGGGGTCCCGGCGCAGCACCTCGAACCGGGCGGGCCAGCGGGTGGCGGCAAGGCCCCGCGCCACCGCCTGGTCGGGGAGGGCCCAGCCCCTGCCCCGCAGGACGGCCACCGTCTCCAGCACCACGGCGGCGTTGTTGAGCTGGTAGGCCCCCACCAGGGGGATGGTGAGGCCCTTCCAGGGGCCGTAGGAGAAGCTCTGGCCGTCCAGGCCGAAGGGGCCGGGGACGATGGCGGAGAAGTCGGGCCGGCGGAGCCGGGCGTGACGCTCCCGGCAGGTCTGCTCGAACACCGGGTCCGCCTCGGCGTTGCCGCCGTAGGTCACCACGTCGCCGCCCTCCTTGATAATGCCGGCCTTGGCCCGGGCGATGTCCGCCATGGTGGGGCCCAGCTCCTTCACATGGTCCATGCCCATGGCCACGATCACCGCCGCCTCGGGCACGTCGATGATGTTGGTGGAGTCCAGCTCGCCGCCCATACCCACCTCCAGCACCACGATGTCGCACCGGTGCCGGGCGAAGTAGACCATGGCCAGGGCGGTGATGAGCTCGAACTCCGTGGGGGAGTCGGCCATGCTGTCGGCGAAGGGGCGGATGTACTCGGTGAGCTCCGCCAGCTCCTCATCGGGGATGTTCTGGTGGTCGATCTGCATCCGCTCGTTGAAGCGGTTGATGAAGGGGGAGGTGTAGAGGCCCACATGGTAGCCCGCCTCCTCCAGGATGGAGGAGAGCATGGCGGCGGTGGAGCCCTTGCCGTTGGTGCCGGCGATGTGGATGAACTTCAGCCGCTTCTGGGGGTCGCCCAGCTTGCCCAGGAGCTCCCGGGTCCGGTCCAGGCCCAGGCGGCTGCCCTTCCAGCAGATGCTGTGGATATAGCTCAGCGCTTCGTTGTACGTCATGGATGATTACCTGATTTCTTTCCTTAAAATTGCCGCCGGAGGATCCGGCGGCAGGATGAGCTGTTTTATGGGGATCACTGCTGGGCCCGATGGACGATGGGCCGGATCACGGGACGGTACACCGCCCGGTTGACCACGGCGACCAGGACGGCGTTCACCAGGATGGTGACCGGCTTGGTGGTCAGGCGGCCCAGGAAGTTGCTCCACAGCAGCACGGAAAAGGCGTTGGTGTTGCCCATGACAATGATGCTGTACATGGTAGTGGTAACGGTGCCCACCAGGAAGCTGTTGACGATGCCCGCCACCAGGACGGTAGCCACCACCTTCCAGCTCTCACGGGTGGAGGACAGGTCGCTGCGGAACACATATTTGGTGCTCAGGCCGGAGATGACGCCCACCAGGATGGGACCCAGGGCGATGGGGGGGAACCAGATGCCGTAGCCGTGGATGATGGTACCAAGGACATCGGCGATCAGCGCCACGATGGCGCCGCTGAGGGGGCCCAGCCACATGCCGGCCAGGATCACGGGGACGCTTTCAAAGCTGATGCGGAGGATGTCGCTGGCCTGGATGCTGAGGAACCGGGCCAGGATGATCTGCATGGCGATCAGGGCCGCCATCAGGATCATATTGCGGGTGGAAAAGATGCCGTTCTGGTTACGCTTCATACGCGTTTCCTCCTTTTTCTCTGCCCGCGGCAACGGGCGCTGCTAGGAGATAAAGTGCGCATAGAAGCTACCTCACAAGGGGTCCGGACATAAAAATACCAATCCAGGCCGGGCAGCCGGCCATGGACTGGTATCAAAACATCCGTAAACTGTGCGGTAGCGGATGCAGCATTACATCGTAGGCCCTATTTCTCGGGGGCCTTTCGTGCAAGGGCGACTTCCCAGCCACTTGCCACTTTACGCGCAATGCTTACTCTACCAATCCTATGTTGTTGTCTGCCCTGCGTGGATCCCCGCAGAACGTGACCATCATACACTATCCCGGGGAGGATTGCAAGATGTTTAACAAAGTTTTTCCAAAAGTTTTTAACTCTGGGCCTTTTTCATCCGGCTGATGACGATATCGCCGATATTGGCCATGTCCTCGGCGGTAAAGGCGCTGCGGAAGTTGTCGGAGAAAAGGATCTGGGCGTTGGGGGGAAACTCCTCGTCTCCCACCCACAGCAGGAAGCGCATGGTGAGGCCCCGCATCAGGGTCAGCTCGTAGCCCGCGTCGCTCTGGGGGATGGGGCGCGCCCCCATCCGATCCATGACCTGCCGCAGCAGCTCCGGCTTGAAGCCGTAGGAGAAGGCGAAGCGCTTGATGCACCGGCCGGTGAATTGCTGGAGGTAGACCTCCCCCCAGGGGAACTCCCGGTAGGTCAGGTATTCCCCGCCGGGCAGGGCGTAGGCCCCGTCCAGCAGGTAGCGGAGGAACAAGATCCGCTCGGGGTTGGTCAGGGGGGTGGGCCCGGTGATGGTGAAATCCGGGTGGGACACGGTGTAGGTGCCTCCCAGGAATTCAATGGTGAAGGTGCGGGAGGCCTCGTCCCAGGGCAGGGCGCACCGGGGAGCCATCTCGGCGGGATCCCCCTCCCGGTAGCGCTTGAGGTAGTATTCGAGAGGCAGCTCCTCTTTGTTGTTCTTTCCGTAGATAGGCTCCATGGCGATACTCCTTGTTGTTGTTCTGCCCGCCCCGTTATTCCTGCCCCACGCTGGGGAAGAGACTGGCGTCGGTGTGGGGCAGGAAGCAGGCGGCCACGAACGCGTCCATATAGCCCGGCTCGTTGCTCAGCTCCAGGTAGGTCATGGACCGGCCCAGCTCGAACACCTTCTCCCGGGCCGCCCGGCTGACCAGCATGGCGTAGGCGCCGGCCTGGGAGGAGTTGCCGATGTAGTGGAAGTGCTCCAGGGGGATGTCGGGGAACATGCCGATGGTGACGGCGTTCCTCATATTGATGCCGCTGCCGATACCGCCGGCCACATACACCCGCTGGATCACCGAGGCGTCGAAGCCCAGGGACTGGAGCATGGTCTGGGTGGCGGAGAAGATGGCGCCCTTGGCCCGGATGAAGTTGTCGATGTCCACTTCGTTGATGGTCACGTCCTTGACGCCGCCGGTGTCCTTCTGCCAGGCGATGACATAGGAGCCCATGCCGTGCTCGTCGTGGAGGATCCGGGGGTTCTCCCGGATGAACTTGCCCTTGCCGTTGATGGCGCCGGTGCGGAAAAGCTCGGCGATGATGTCGATGATGCCGCTGCCGCAGATGCCGGCGGGGGCCTCGCCGCCCACCACCGTGAGGGTGGGCTCCAGGGTGTCCTTGTCGATGGTGCAGGCCTCGATGGCCCCGTCGGTGGCCCGCATGCCGCAGGAGATGTCGCCGCCCTCAAAGGCGGGGCCGGCGGAGCAGGCGCAGGACATGAGGAACTCGTTGTTGCCGAACACCAGCTCTCCGTTGGTGCCAAGGTCGATGAAAAGGCTCAGCTCCGGCTGGTTCCAGATCATGGACACCAGGGTGCCGGCGGTGATGTCGCCGCCCACATAGCTGCCGATGTTGGGGGCCACGATGAGCTCCGCCTGGGGGTTCATCTTCAGGCCGATGTCCCGGACGTAGATGTAGCTGGTCTGGAAGAAGCTGGGGACAAAGGGCTCCATGCGGATGGGGTCGGCCCACAGGCCCAGCAGCAGGTGGTTCATGGTGGTGTTGCCCGCCAGGACCATGCGGTAGATCCGGCGGGGGTTGATGTTGGCGCTGCGGTACATCTGCACCAGCATGGGGATGATGGACTCCTTGATGACCGCGTCCTGGAGCCGGCGGCGGCCCCCCAGCTTGTCGGATTCGATGATGCGGTTGATGACGTCGGCGCCGTAGCGGATCTGGCCGTTGCCGCCGCTGGCCTTGGCCAGGATCTTCCCGGTCTGCAGGTCCACCAGCAGCCCCGCCAGGGAGGTGGTGCCCAGGTCCAGGGCGAAGCCCACGATGGGGTCGGTGTTGTCCGCGGGCAGCACGTCCCGGACCATCAGGCGGCTGCCGTCGCCGTCGTGGGAAATGACGCACTTGACATGGAATTCGCTCTCCCGGAGGACCCAGCTGAGGTCCCGGAGGACGGGGTAGGGGAGGATGATGTTCTCCCGGGCATAGCCGGTGGCCTCCTCCACCGCCCGGAGGAGCCGCTCGTTGTCGGGCATGGTGTCCTCCAGGGTGGGCTCGGTGAGCTCCAGGGGCAAAAAGCTCAGATCGCTGCCGAAGGTGATCCCCGCGTCCATCAGCTTTTGATGGAGCTCTTCAAAAATGGCCACCTCCTCCGGGGAGCTGAGGTCCGCCACCTTCATGCGGCTGCGGTAGGCGGAGGCGATGTCCGGCACCTCGATCACTGCGTCGCCGCTGATCTGGGCCAGGCAGGCCAGCCGCCAGCCGGCGGCGTACTCCTCGGAGGTGATGTGGCGGTTGATGGGGGCGTCCAGGTAGCCGGAAGCCAGGCGGACCCGGCACTTGCCGCACACGCCGTTGCCGGAGCAGGGGGCGTCGATGGCGACGTTTGCCTTCCGGGCCACGTCCAGCAGCTTCTCTCCCGCGTTGGCGGAGATGACCACGGGCTCGCCGCCCTCGATGACGAAGGTGATGGTAAACATAGACAGACATTCCTTTCCGGCCTGTATTCTGTAAAAAAAGGGGGGACACAGTTAAAACCAGTATATCCAGCGGGCGAAACTTTGTCAATACGGTCACAAATTCCCGACGGGCCTTGCGGGACGGAAAAACCCCCGGGAGGCGGGGCCTCCCGGGGGCAAAGCGCGAGGGGGATCGCCGCCGCGGATGCGATGCTGCCGCCGGCGGCAGGGGGGAAGGTGCATATCACATCAGAGGATCCAGGCCCAGCACCGGGTGGCCCTTCTCGGTGAGGAAGCTGAGCAGCTCCTCGGCGTCGCAGGTGACGGTCTCGTCGCCGATCATGTCGCAGAAGTTGTCGATGCCCAGCATCTCCTTGGCGGTGGCGTTGAGCCGGGGGGCCACGTCGTCCTTGAGCTCCTTGGGCATCCAGACGATCCGGGCCACGCCGCCCTCGGCGGCGGCGAACTTGTGGCTGGCGATGAAGTGGCGGCCGTGGCCCATGAAGCCGGGGGTCTGCACGCCGCCGCCGGTCATGGAGGCCAGCTCGCCGAAGGTCATGCCGGTGGGGGTCATGCCCTTGTACTCACGGTTGACGATGATGAGGCCGTTGGAGAAGGGCTCGATGCCGCAGATGCACTCGAAGCAGCCGCAGGAGGTCATGGGGTCCTCCATGATGGAGTACAGGCTCACATGCTCCAGCGCGCCGTGGGAGGCCTCGTGGACCATCCGGTCCACGTCGGGGTAGTAGCCCTTGACGGGATCGGTGCAGCCCTCCTTGCTGATGGGCTGGCAGGGGCCGGCGTCGTTGAGCTCCTTGGTGGCCTTGGCGTCCAGCCAGCTCACCGCGCCGCACAGGCCCAGGCGCTCGGGGGTGACCACGCAGCAGTGGCTGGGGGCGAAGGACTGGCAGAGGGTGCAGGTGTAGAACTGCTCCACGCTCTCGTCGGTGAGGGAGCCCAGCCGGTCGTCCCGGGCGTTGTAGGCGGGCATGGCCTCCTCGTCCAGGATCCGCTTGGCCTCGGCGCCGTCGGTGACCAGGGTGACCTGGCACTTGTCCACCACCGCGTCGAACTCGTCCATAATCATATAGTAGAGGACCTCGCCGAAGTGGTGCATCCGCAGGCCCTTGGCAAAGGCGTCCTTGCTGACGCGGATGCGGATCTGGTTGCGCTGGCCGGTGTGCATCACGCCCTCCATGTAGTTGAACCAGGCGTGGATCTTCCGCTCGATGACGGACTCGAAGTCCTTCTGCATCTTGGCGCCGGCCACCTCGATGTAGGTGGCGATGGGGTACTCCACCTCGCCGCTGTCGATGTCGGGGCCGACGAGGGTGATCTTGTGGTCCTCCACCTGGTCCATCTCCCGCATGGTCACCAGCTCGCAGGTCACGTTCTTGCTGGACCAGAACTCCACCTGCATGTCGTTCTTGCGGATGATCTCGCCCTCGAAGGCGGCGGCGAAGGCCACGGGGATGGGCAGCTCCTTGACCTTGATCTTAATGTTGCGCAGGCTGAGGGAGTGCTTGACGGTCTCGCTGTGGTCGCCTACATACTCCAGGGCGCCGGGGACCTGGAGCTCGCCGATGTCCTGATCCACCACCACGGGGAAGCCCAGGGCGATGGCGCCGGCGCCGGCGGAAACCACCACCTCGTTGAGGGGGCCAAAGGTGTTGACGAAGGCGGGGACCCGGTCCTTGGTATAGGTGAGGAGGGCCCCCAGGTCGCCGGCCTGGACGTTGCCGAAGATCAAAGCGGCCCGGATGGCCACGGTGACCACGTGGATGACGCTGGTGACGTCGTGGCCCAGGGGCACCACCCGGAGCTCCAGGCCCATCTTCACGCCCTCGGCGGCGGCCTGCTCGATACACTCGCCGATCATAAAGGTGAGGATGCCCTTGGACTGGTAGTCCTTCACCACGGCGGCCACGTCGGCGGCGTTGTCGGCCTTGCCGATGACCACGGCCACGCCGGGGATGTCGCCGGTGACCAGGGGCACGCCCAGGGAGCGGATGATGGGGTCGGGGACGAAGCCGATGCCGGAATCCTCGGCGTAGGGGTCGCCGCCGCCCACATATTTGAGGCCCTCGATGATCTCAGCGCCCACGGCGGTGGCAAGGCCGGCGTTGAGAGCCTGGGCGATGTCGTCCTGGTTGGTGATGAGGCTCTTGAGGACGCCCACGCAGGCGGGCAGGTCGCCCAGGGTCTTGACCTTCACGCCGGTGGCGGCGTAGATGGTGGGGAAGAAATAGGCGGTGTCGGGGAAGGCCACGGGGGTATCCGCGCCATACTTGGCGATGGCGTCGTTCACAGCGCCCTCGGTGAGCCCCGCCACGGCGTTGGAACCGGCATAAATCAGGTCAGTCAATGCACTCATAGGTTACAACCTCCTCAAAATTCATATCCCTTGGGATACAGTTCGATGGTATCAATATACCAAAAACCGGCCTTTTTGTATAGGGCTTTTCCGGGCCCGGCGGAAAAATTTTTCCATCCCGCCAGGGGGGATGGGGCCGGCGGCCCGCCGGGGCCCCCGCAGCCGCCGGCGGCGGTAGGCTGTGGGGCACTCTCCCCGGGGCAGGGCCGCTATCCCCCCTGCCGCCTCCCCCGATCCCTCCCCCGCCGGGGCCCGCCGTTTCCGGGGGCGTCGCCCCGCCGGGGCCCCGCCGCCGGGGCCCGATGAAAAATTTTCCGTCCCCTTGACAATGTCGATATTCGAGAATATAATACAGCCAGGATATGTCGATATTCGAGAATAGGAGGTGGCCGCCATGCCCAGGGCCAAGTTCCAGACCCTCACGGAGCAGATGTACTACGTCCTTTTGTGCCTGAGCCGGGAGTGCTGCGGCATGGACATCATGGATGAGATCCCCGCCATGACCGGCGGCCGGGTGCGGGTGGGCTCCGGCACCCTGTACAACCTTCTGGAGCAGTTCCTGGAGGCGGGGATGATCCGGGAGACCCGCTCGGAGGGCCGCCGCCGCAGCTATGTCCTGACGGAGGAGGGAAAGCGGCGGCTGGAGGAGGAGTACCGGCGGATCTGCGCCCAGGGGGCGGATTACCGCCGGATCATGGGAGAGGAGGCTTCCCGATGAAACACACAAAGCGTCAGCTGATCCCTTTTTCCTTATATGACCTGACGGGGATGGAGCGGCATCTGGAGCAGATGGCCCGGAAGGGCTGGCTCCTGGACAAAATGTCCGCCATGGGGTGGCGGTACCGGAGGATAGAGCCGCAAAAGCTCCATTTCACGGTTTCCTATTGCCACCGGGCCTCGGCTTACGACCCGGAGCCTACCGAGGAGGTCCAGACCTTTTACGACTTCTGCGCCCACACCGGCTGGCGCCTGGCGGCGGAGTTCGGTTCCATGCAGGTGTTTTACAACGGCCAGGAGGATCCCACTCCCATCGACACCGACCCGGCTATGGAGATCCAGATGGTGGGCCGGGAGATGAAGCGGGCCCTGCCCTTCGAGATCCTCCTGCTGCTCATCGGCTTTTTCATGGGGGGCTCCTGGCTGTACAGCCTGTTCCACAGCCCCATCGATCTCCTGGCCAGCCCCACCAACCTGTTTACCGGCCTGTGCTGGCTGGGCCTTATGGTGTGGTCCGTGGCGGATATTCTGACCTATTTCCTCTGGCGGCGGCGGGCCAAGCAGGCGGCGCAGCGGGGGGAGTTCGTCCCCACCCGGGGCTGCCACCGTATCATGCAGGTGGTCATGGCGCTGGTGATCCTGGGGGTGGTCTACTTCTTTATCACCGCCCGGCTGCCGGGGCTGCGGCTCCTCACCGGCGGCATGATCCTTGGATTTGTGGTGCTGTTCCTGGCGGTGAACGGTACCAAGGACTTCCTCAAAAAGCGGAAGGTCTCCCGGCGGAAGAACCAGGCGGCCACCATCGCCGTGGATGTGCTCCTGGCAGTGGTGCTGATGGTGGGCACCTCCTATGCTGCGATCACGCTGGCGCGAAACGGCGGCTTCTCCCTGGCGGCGGATATCGAGCCCCTTCTCACCATCGCGGATCTCACCGGGGAGGAGGACCCCCGGTACGTGGTCCGCAGCGGCGTGGAGGCGTCGGTGTTCCTGAAGGTCCGGAATTTCACAGAGGAGGCCCACCCGGCGGAGAGCGTCCGTCTGCCGGAACTCAGCTGTAAGATCGTGGATGTGTACCTGCCGGGGATCCATGGCTTCTGCCTCCGGGAGCTCCTCCATGAGCGGGACGACTGGGAGGGCGCCGCCGCCGACGGTACGGCCATCACCCCCTACTATGTGTATCGGGAGATAGACGGGGCCCTCTTCGGGGCCCAGGCCGCCTGGCAGCGGTACGCCGGCGGGGAGGACGGGGAGCCCACGGGGGATTACCTCCTGAGCTGGCCGGGTCGTCTGGTGACCCTGGAATGTGACTGGGAGCTGACGGCGGAGCAGATGGCCATTGCCGGGGCGCAGCTGGCCCCGGCGGACTAAGAGGGCCCGGCCTGTCCGGCTGGCGGAAAAGCCGCCTCAAATGCCGGGACGGTGTTCTCCGCTTCTCCGGAGGCCTTCGCTCCGGAACAGGGACGGCGGATTTCCTGCCATTGACAAGGCAGCCGCCGGACGGTATAGTAGAGGGCGATGATTTTACCACACCGGAGGATGGACCATGGAACCTATACATGACATTGCCCTGCAGGACTGCCCCCTCTGCCGGGGGACGGGCGCCCTGGAGGAGGAGGGCGGCTGGCTGGTGTACGTCCAGTGCCTGGACTGCGGCTGCCGCACCGTGGAGATGGCCTACCACTCGGAGGAGGAGCGCCGGGAGATGGCGGAGAAGGTGGCCCTCTCCTGGAACCTGGGCAAGGTGATCTACACCGGACCCGGGGACTGAGACGGCTGGCCGGGGGCTCCGCCCCCACAGGGCTGATGTGCCCTCCGCCGGGCGGGCGGGGACGCAACCGGGGGCTCCGCTCCCGGCCCGGCGCTTATCGCCGGGGGTTCCGCCCCCGGACCCCGGGCCCACTTTTGGACGCCCAAAAGTGGGCGGAAAAACCGCCGGGGAGACCCCGGACCCCCTCTTTTTATCTAATCGGTTTGTATCGGGGGTGATACCCAGTTGCCACTGAATTTCCGCAGGGCCTTCGGCCTCCTCGTGATCGGTGCGGTGGTTTTCCAACTTCGCCTGTCGGCCCTCGGGCTGAGGGTTGTTTCTGTTTTTGTTGGCGGGAGCCTGTGCGTCTCCCGTAGGCGCAGGTAGTTCGTCACAGAAAACCAGATTCGCCTGTCCTTTTAACAGGGCGTCAGCCGAAGCCGGACGAGAAACCCGCCGCAGATCGGATGCCCGGAGGATTTGCCGCTTCGGTGGCAGCGCAGAATCAAGTTTGGGAGCGTCCGATTGGACAAAAGCGGGGTCCGGGGTGTCCCCGGCGGCGTTTTGGTCACTTTTTCGCCGTGGAAAAAGTGACCCGGGGTTTGGGGCCGGGAAGGCCCCAATAGCAAACATCAGCCCTCCGGGGGCGGAGCCCCCGTCCCAAAGCACCGCTCTGGGCGATACGCCCTTTCCCGCTGACAAAAAGGCCGGAGGAACCAATTTGGTTCCTCCGGCCTTTTTGGTTGGGGAAAATCAGATCTCCAGGTAGGAGTCGGCGTACAGGGTGTGGTTCTTGAACACGTCGCAGCTCTTGATGGTCTCCATCAGCCTGAGGTCGCAGGGGTTGACGATGGCGGAGGTCAGGCCCTGCATCATGCACATGGCCACCAGGGCGCTGTCCATGATGGGACGGATGTGCTTGGGCATACCGTTGGAGTTGTTGGAGAGGCCGCCGGTGGACTTGAGGCCCTCGTCGGAGAAGGCCTTGATGGCGCTCAGCACGTCCATCTGCTTGTCCTGCATGCCCTTGACCACCAGGAACAGGGGGTCGAACCACAGGTCGTCGGACTCCATGCCAAGGCTCAGGCCCCGCTCCAGCATGTTGTGGCAGTGCATCATGCGCTCCTCGTTGTCCTTGGCGATACCGTCGGCGGAGCACAAGGCGATGACGATGGCGTCGTTGGCGGCGGCCAGGTTGATGTTGTCGATCCGGCTGCCGGCGTCGGCGGAGTTGACGATGGGCTTGCCGTTGGTGCGGTTATAGACCTTGATACCGGCCTCGATAGCGGCCTTGTTGGCGGTATCCAGGGCCAGGGGCACGTTGTTGAAGTTCTGCTGCAGCAGCTGGACCGCCCACTGCATCAGCTCGGGGCCGTTGGATTCGGCAGGCCCAATGTTCACATCCAGGTAGGTGGCGCCGGCGGCGATCTGCTCGGCGGCCCGTTTGAGGATGGGGCCCTCGTCGTAGGACTCCATGGCCTTGCGGATGGCGGGGGAGATGCAGTGGATCCGCTCGCCGATGGTGACGAACTGCTTGCTGGCGGGATCGTGGCCCTTGTACTTGACCTCCTTGTCCTCCAGCTTGTAGGGGCCGGTGACGACGATGGGAGGCGCGGGGATGACCTTCTTGGGCGCGGGGGCGGGAGCGGCTTCGGCAGCGGCGGCAGGGGCGCCGTCGGCGGCGGGAGCCTTGTAGCTCTTCTTCCACTCCTCGTCCCGCAGGTACTTCACCAGCTGGACGGCCTCGGTGGTGCCCACGATGACGCTCCAATCAGGCAGCTTGTCCTGGATCTCGCCCTTCATGACGGCCACCTTGCCGGGGATGATGAGGGCGCGGCTCTTGACCTTGTTGTTGATGTCGAACTCGTCGAAGAACTTCTTGATGGAGGAGCTGGAGAACTTGCCGGCGGCCCAGGCGGTCAGGACGGACATACCGGAGGCGTCGGTGATGAGCAGGTTCACGGGGACCTTGGAGCGCTCCAGCTCGCCGGACACCAGGAAATAGGTCAGGGCGAAGTCCACGGTCAGGCAGCAGGGGCTGTTCTCGTCGGCGCCGTTGATGGGGTAGATGCCCGGGGTGACCTTCATGGGCTTCTGAGGATCGGTGAAGATGTTCTGGCGCAGGCCGTAGAGAGGCAGGGCCTTGGCGTAGGTCATCTCGGAGCAGACCACGATGGAGCCGTACTTGCAGGTGAACAGGCTCATGAGGGCGGCCTCCAGATGGGCGTTGCCCTTGGCCAGGGCGGCCACGTTGACGATGGAGGGATAGCCGAAGGAGCGGTCGCCGTCCTTCAGAGCGGCGCGGCGGATCTCCACGGCGGCGGCATAGGCGTCCTTGATGGAGGCGGCGCCCACATCCAGGATCAGATCCTTGTTGCCGGCGGCCTCCAGCTTCTCCACGGTGGCGTGGAGCTCTTCCAGATTGGCGCCCCGGACGCCCAGCAGCACCTTGGCCTCCTTGGCGATGGCGCTCATGTCGGCGTAGTTGGCGGCGTCGGCGCCGTCCAGGATGAAGTCGCAGCCGGCGGCGGCGGCAACAGCGGCCTTGGCGGCGGCGGTGTCGGTGCAGCTGAGGACCAGGGGACGGCCCAGGGCCTTGGCCTTGTTCACCAGGGCCGCATAGTCCTCGGCGGACTTGTCGGCGCTGTGGTTGACAAAGACCATCTCCACGTACATCCGCTCGCTGATACGCTCATAGTCCACCTTGGGGATGGAGGCGATGACGGCGTCCTGCTGGGCCTCGTCCATGCAGTCGCACAGGGCCACGGCGTACAGGGTCTTGGAGACCAGGGTCTTTTCGTGGCGGGAGAGGACGGTTTCGCCGCCCAGGCTCAGCTCGCCGACCTTGAAGGTCTTCATGGGAGGCGCGGTGGCCTCGGACAGGGTGGACAGGGCCTCGGCGGACATGTGGGGGCACTTGTCGATGGAGAGGGCGCCGGAGGCCACCTTCATGGCGAAGGCCATGCAGGTGGGGTTGCCGCAGTCCTTGCAGTTGGTTTTGGGGGTGAGCTTAAAGATGTCAAGACCTTTCAATGCCATTGTCTGGGCCCTCCTTACATCAGCGCAGCGATGAGCTGCGCAACGGTCTGAATGGATTC
>CALXGG010000004.1 GCA_944387785.1 uncultured Oscillospiraceae bacterium
ATCGTCCTGGCGGTGATGATCCTGCCCTCCATCATCTCCGTGTCGGAGACCGCCCTCCAGGCGGTGCCCAAGGAGTATGAGGAGGCCAGCCTGGCCCTGGGGGCCACGGAGCTGGAGACCTATTTCCGGGTCAGCGTCCCCGCCGCCAAGAGCGGCATCGCCGCGGCGGTGGTGCTGGGCATCGGCCGGGCCATCGGCGAGGCCATGGCCATCATCATGGTGGCGGGCAACGTGGCCAATATGCCCTCCCTTTTTTCCAGCGTCCGCTTCCTCACCACCGGCATCGCCGTGGAGATGAACTACGCCAGCCCCGGGAGCCTCCAGCGCAACGCCCTCTACTCCATCGGCCTGGTGCTGTTCCTTTTCATCATGCTCATCAATGTGGTGCTCAACGTGGTGCTCAAGCGGGAGAAGGAGGATTGACATGGAACGGAAAAACACCCTCTCCCCCGCCAGGCGGGCCTATGAGGTCACCATGCGCTCCCTGCTGTACCTGAGCGCCTTCCTCACCTGCGCCCTGCTGCTGCTGATCATCGGCTACATCTGCGTCAAGGGCGTCCCCGGCATCTCCTGGCAGTTCCTCACCACCGAGGAGAGCGTCCTGAACGATACCGTGGGTATATTACCCGCCATTTACAACACCCTCTTCGTGATCTTCGTCTCCCTCGTCATCGTGCTGCCCCTGGGGGTGGGGGCCGCCATCTACCTGACGGAGTACGCCAAAAGCCGCCGCCTGGTGACGGCCATTGAGTATGCCACCGAGACCCTGGCGGGTATCCCCTCCATCATCTATGCCCTGGTAGGCGTCATCATCTTCTGCACCGCCCTGGGCCTGGAAAAGACCCTGATCGCCGGCTCCCTGACCCTGGTGATCATGACCCTGCCCACCATCATCCGCACCACCCAGGAGAGTCTGAAAACCGTGCCCCAGTCCTACCGGGAGGGCTCCCTGGGCCTTGGCAGCGGCAAGTGGCACATGATCCGCACGGTGGTGCTGCCCTCCAGCGTGGACGGCATCGTCACCGGCTGCATCCTGGCGGTGGGCCGGATCGTGGGCGAGAGCGCGGTGCTGATGTACACCGCGGGGCTCAGCACCGCCATGCAGGATTTCTCCGGCATCCGCGAGATCATGAAGAGCTCCGGCGCCACCCTCACCGTGGCCCTGTACGTCTACGCCAAGGAGAACGCCAACTTCGCCGTGGCCTTCTCCATCGCCACCATCCTCCTGGGCATCACCGTCCTCATCAACCTGGCCGCGTCCCTGGCGGGCAAGAAGCTCCGGCGCGGCTGATACCGCAGCGACACAGAAAAAAGGAGCAGGAAACAATGGCAGAGACCACCATTTTACAGTCCCGGGACCTGGATCTGTTCTACGGCGACCACCAGGCCCTCAAGGGCATCACCATGGATATCCCGGAAAAGCGGATCACGGCCCTCATCGGCCCCTCCGGCTGCGGGAAATCCACCTTTATGAAGACCATCAACCGCATGAACGACCTGGTGGGCGGCGTGCGCATCCAGGGGAAGATGCTCTACCGGGGCCAGGACGTCTACGCCCCGGAGGTGGACGTCACCTGGCTGCGCAAGCGCATCGGCATGGTGTTCCAGAAGCCCAACCCCTTCCCCATGTCCATCTATGACAACGTGGCCTACGGCCCCCGGACCCACGGGATCCGCAGCCGGGTGAAGCTGGACGAGCTGGTGGAGGAATCCCTCCGCTCCGCCGCCATCTGGGACGAGGTGAAGGACCGGCTGAAAAAGAGCGCCCTGGGCCTCTCCGGCGGCCAGCAGCAGAGGCTCTGCATCGCCCGGGCCCTGGCGGTGAAGCCGGAGGTCCTCCTCATGGACGAGGCCACCTCCGCCCTGGACCCCATCTCCACCTCCAAGATCGAGGACCTGGCCGCGGAGCTCAAGGAGCATTACACCATCGTCATGGTCACCCACAACATGCAGCAGGCCGCCCGGATCTCCGACAAGACCGCCTTCTTCCTCCTGGGGGAGCTGGTGGAGTTCGGGGACACGGAGCAGCTGTTCTCCATGCCCCGGGACAAGCGGACCGAGGACTACATTACCGGGAGGTTCGGATAAATGCGCAATCAGTTCGACCAGCAGCTGGAGCTGCTGCACCTGGAGCTCATCAAGATGGGGGCCCTGTGCGAGGAGGCCATCTCCGCCGGGGTGAAGGCCCTGCTGGACAACGACCTGGCCATGGCGGAGAAGGCCGCCCAGCGGGAAAAGGATATCGACCAGAAGGAGCGGGACATCGAGGGCCTGTGCATGAAGCTGCTGCTCCAGCAGCAGCCGGTGGCCCGGGACCTGCGGACCATCTCCTCCGCCCTGAAGATGATCTCCGACATGGAGCGCATCGGCGACCAGGCCTCGGACATCGCCGAGCTCACCCGCCACATCGGCGGCCAGCAGCTCCCCGCCCGCAGCCACATCGGGGAGATGGCCCGGGCGGCGGTGAAGATGGTCACCGACAGCGTGGAGTCCTTTGTGAAAAGGGATTTGAATATGGCCCGGGGTGTGATACAATATGACGATGTGGTGGATCAGCTCTTCAACGACGTGAAGGGGGAGCTGACGGCCCTGATCCGGCAGGACGGCGGCAGCGCGGAGCTGGCGCTGGACCTGCTGATGGTGGCCAAGTATCTGGAGCGCATCGGCGACCACGCCGTCAACGTGGCGGAGTGGGTGGCCTACTCCATCACCGGTTCCCGGGACTCCGGGGACTGATCTTACAGGAGGAGGGATCCGGGGCGGCGCTGCGGGCGCGCCCCGGCAACGCGATATGATCTATTTTGTGGAGGACGACAACAGCATCCGCAAGCTGGTGCTCTATTCCCTGACCAGCGCCGGGCTGGAGACGGAGGGCTTCGCCCACCCCAGCGAGTTCTGGGCGGCCATGAACCGGCAGATCCCCCAGGTGGTGCTGCTGGACATCATGCTGCCGGAGGAGGACGGCATCTCCATCCTGAAAAAGCTCCGGGCCGACGGCCGCACCCGCCGCCTCCAGGTGATCCTCCTCACCGCCAAGGGCAGTGAGTACGACAAGGTGGTGGGGCTGGACGCCGGGGCCGACGACTATGTGTCCAAGCCCTTCGGCATGATGGAGCTGATGGCCCGGGTCCGTTCGGCCCTGCGCCGGGCGGGGGACGACGCCTCCGCCCCGCCGGCCTACACCCTGGGCAGCCTCATGGTGGACCCCGGCCGCCATCTGGTCCAGGTGAACGGGGAGAACGTGTCATTGACCCTCAAGGAGTTCCAGGTGCTGTGCCTGCTGCTGGAGCACCGGGACACCGTCTTTACCCGGGATCAGCTGCTCAACGCCATCTGGGGCTACGACTTCGACGGCGCCAGCCGGACCGTGGACGTCCATATCCGCACCCTCCGCCAGAAGCTGGGGGAGGCCGGCGGCTGCATCCAGACCATCCGGGGCATCGGCTATAAGATCGGAGGCACCCCATGACAAAAAAGATCTTCCGCACGATTTTGTCCGTGGGCATCGTGATCATGCTGCTGAGCACGGTGCTGTTCTGCACGGTGCTGCTGCGGCACTATACCGCCCGGGTCTTTGACGAGCTGGAGATGGAGGCGGTGCTGGCGGGGCGGGGCGTGGAGCTGGAGGGCGAGAGCTATCTGGCGGATCTGCGCCCGGACAACCGCATCACCTGGGTGGCCGCCGACGGCACCGTCCTCTACGACTCCCAGGCGGACCCCGGCGCCATGGCCAACCACCTGGAGCGGGAGGAGATCCAGGAGGCGTTGAACGGCAAGGTGGGAGAAGCCTCCCGCTACTCCGACACGCTGGCTACCAAGACGCTGTATGTGGCCCTGCCCCTTTCCGACGGCAGCGTGCTGCGGGTGGCCAGCGACCAGAGCACTGTGGTGTCCCTGGTGGTGGAGCTGATTCCCTCCCTGCTGGTGGTGGTGGTGCTGACCATTGCCCTGGCTGCTTTCCTGGCCTACCGGCTGAGCCGGGGGATCATCCGGCCTATCCTGGCCCTGGATCTCAGTCACCCCGAGGACTGCGACACCTATGAGGAACTGACGCCCCTGCTGCGGCGGATCCATACCCAGAGCGAGACCATCCGCGACCAGGTGGAGAAGCTGGAACGCCAGCGGTCAGAGTTCACAGCCATTACAGAAAATATGAGCGAGGGCTTCCTCCTCATGGACAGCCGCACCAACCTTCTCTCCTGCAACTCCAGCGCCCTGCGGCTGCTGGACGCCCCGGAGGCCAGGGTGGGGGAGAGCGTGCTGCACCTCAACCGGACGGAGGGCTTCCGCCGGGTGGTGGACGAGGCCCTCCAGGGCCGCCACAGCGAGGCCCTGCTGAAGCGGGAGGACAAGTGCTACCAGCTGCTGGCCAACTGCGTCATGCGGGAGGGCCAGGTGGTGGGGGCGGTGATCGCCATCCTGGACGTCACCGAGCGGGAGGGCCGGGAGGCCCTGCGCCGGGAGTTCACCGCCAACGTCTCCCACGAGCTGAAAACGCCCCTGACCTCCATCTCCGGCTTCGCGGAGCTGATGAAGAACGGCCTGGTGCCGGTGGAGACGGTGCCGGAGTTCGCCGGGGACATCTACCGGGAGGCCCAGCGGCTCATCACCCTGGTGGAGGACATCATCCACCTCAGCCAGCTGGACGAGGGCGTGGCCCCCATGGAGCGGGGCCCGGTGGAGCTGATGGACGTGGCCCGGGACGTGGTCCAGCGGCTTGCCCCGGCGGCGGAGAAGGCGTCGGTCACCCTGACCCTCCGGGGCGGCGGGGCTAGGGTGGAGGGTGCGCGCCAGGTGCTGGACGAGATGGTGGCCAACCTGGTGGACAACGCCGTGAAGTACAACCGCCCCGGCGGCAGCGTGTCCGTCACCGTGGGCATGGCGGAGGGCAAGCCCTTCCTCACCGTCCGGGACACCGGCATCGGCATCCCCGCCGCCCACCAGGAGCGGGTGTTCGAGCGGTTCTACCGGGTGGACAAGAGCCACTCCAAGGAGGTGGGCGGCACAGGGCTGGGCCTGTCCATCGTCAAGCACGCGGCGGCCTACCACAACGCCGCCGTGTCCCTGGAGAGCGTGGAGGGCAAGGGTACCACCGTCACCGTCCGGTGGAAGTGACCCCCGGGGCGTTCCCGCCGCTGTCAGATCAGATCCCGCCGCCCCTCAGGGGCGGGGCAGGGGCCGCCCGGCTCACGGCCGGGCGGCCTTTTTCTGCCAATTTCCGAAAATCCCTTGACTGTAAACCCCCTTCACCCTTTATAATCACGGTGAGAAAACGAAAAAGGAGGGTGGCCTATGACCATCCGTGAGATCGAGGAACAGCTGGGGATCCCCCGGGCCACCGTGCGCTACTATGAGCGCCAGGGGCTCCTCTCCCCCGCCCGGGGCGGCAACAACTACCGGGATTATACCCAGGAGGATCTGGACACCCTGGAGAAGATCTGCCTTCTCCGGCAGCTGGACATGCCCCTGGACACCATCAAAGCGGTGCAGCGGGGGGAGGTGCCCCTCCGGGAGGCCCTGGAGCGCCAGGAGAAGCTGTTGGAGGACGGGGCTGAGCGCCAGCGGCAGGCCACGGAGCTGTGCCGCTCCCTTCTCCGGGACGGCGTGACCTATCCGGAGCTGGACGCCGGGCGCTACCGGCGGGAGCCGGCCCTGCCGGCGGAATCCGCCGCCGGGGACGGGGCGGAGGGCGCCGGCCAGGGCGAGGCCCCGCCGCCGGCCCCCACCGCCAGCCGGTGGCTGCCGGAGCTGCCGCCTTTGCCGGAGGGGGCGGTGTGGGCCTATAACCCCTGGCAGCGATTCTGGGCCCGGAGCCTGGACATTATCCTGGCTGAGCTGGTGGTGGTAACGGCCCTGGCCCTGTTGTTCCGGATCGGCCCTGTTACCAACGAGACCACCCTGGTGAGCATCGGTACCACGGTGCTGACCTGGGTAGTGGTATTCCTGGCGGAGCCCACCTTCCTGGCCCTGTGGGGTACCACCCCGGGCAAGTGGCTCCTGGGGCTGCGGCTGGAGGACGACTATGGCCGGAAGCTCACCTGGGGGGCGGGCTTTCTCCGCTGCTGGGGAGTGCTGGTCACCGGCTTCGGCCTCCATATCCCCATTTACAGCCTGTGGCGGGGCTGGAAGTGCTATAAGGCCTGCCGGGAGGAGGAGCCCCTCTCCTATGACCAGGAGAACCGCTATTACAGCCGGGTGGGAGACCGGTGGCGCTGGCGGGCTGCGGGGGCCGTGGTGCTGACCCTGGCCCTGGCGGCGGCAGGGGTGCTGGCCAGCTTCTGGGCCATCCTGCCCCCCAACCGGGGGGAGCTGACCCGGGAGGAATTTTATGACAACGTCTCCGCCCTCTCCGACCAGAGCTTCTGGACCGGCAGCAGCCTGGACGGCGGCCCCATGTGGATCGACCAGGAGGGCTACCTCCTCAACAGCCAGCAGGGGGTCATCATCGAGGACGGCCAGGGCCGGCTGCTGCGCTACGGCGACCGGCTGGAGGACAAGCCTCTCTACACCCTGGAGACGGATGAGGGGGGCTTCGTCACCGCCGTGACTTTGACGTGGGAGGCGGACTGGGACGTAGGGCTGGCGGTGCTGCCGGTGGAGCGGGCCACTCTGGCTACCGCCGCCCTTCAGGGCAGCCGGATGGGAGCCTTCGCGCTGATGGACAGCCCCATTCTGGAGGCCCTGGGGGAGCTGGATGAGCTGCCCAACGGGACTCCGGTACCGGTCTCCGGCGGCGGCTTCACCGCCACGCTGACCCTGGAGCGGGACAACTGCCGGATAGCGCCCATGAGCCTGATCTACCCGGTGGACGAGGGAAGGGCCAGCAGCTGCCGCTTCACCTTCCGGCTGGAGCGGGATGAGTGAATACCCGGGGAGGGGCGGCGGCCCCTCCCCTCCCTTTTTAAGTCCCCCTCTTTAACATAAAATATTTAATGTTTATCATTAAAAAATAATTGACAAAGATATATCCCCTCTGCTATACTGCAAGTAGATAACAGAGAGGAGGCGGCCGGGATGAACGAGGGAAACAAGGAATTGCTGCGGCTGCGCAAATGGAGTCGCGGGCTGTTTGTCCTTCTGGCGCTGCTGCTGTTGGCCAAGATCCTGTGGGAGGGTGTCAATTACCTCTATTATGTGAGAAGCGTCATGGAACATGACCCCTCCGCCCTACAGCTGGGGCCGATGGATATCCCCATGGCAGTGGTGGTGCTGGCGTACCGGATCGGGATGGCAGTGGCGGCTTTGCTGATCCTGCGTTCCCTGTGGACGGAGGAGACGCCCTTTCTCATGAAGAATGTCCGGCGGATGAAGGCTCTGGCCCTGGTGCTGGCCCTCTATGAGCCCTGCCTGCGGCTGCTGGTCTATTGGCAGGTACGCTTCACCGGGGCCACCAACGTCAGCTGGGGGGCGGCCCCTGGGGTTCTCCTGCCTGCGGCGGCGGTGGTCTACTGCCTGGCCCTGGTGTTCCAGTACGGGGTGATCCTCCAGACCCAGGCCGACGAGACGCTGTAAGGGAGGGAGCACCGTGCCGATCATACTGCGCCTGGACCGGGTCATGGCGGACCGGAAGATCTCCCTCAACCAGCTGGCGGAGCGGGTGGGGATCTCCAACGTGAACCTGTCCAAGATCAAAACGGGCAAGGTCAGCGCTATCCGTTTCTCCACCCTGGAGGCCATCTGCGACGCCCTGGACTGCCAGCCGGGAGACATCCTGGAGTTCCGGCGGGAGGGGAAAGAGGGCTGATCCTCCCCCCTGCCGGCAGCCAAACCGGCGAAAAAAGAAAAAACTCCCCCTTGCCAAAGGGGAAAAACTGTGTTATGGTGTATGCATCACGATAGAGGTTGCGGAGGCGAAGAGCCCGGAGGAGCCGGCAGGCTGGGAACCCGGGGGAGGCAAATCCGCCGAATCCCGCTGCCGGGCGCGGCTGTGGGATGGGGACGGGGAGAACATCTCCGCCACTGTCCGCGGGAGGTTTCCCGCGGTTGCGCTATCTGCTTACGATGCCAACGCTGTGCAAAGTCGGTAGGGAGCGCCTGCCGGCTTTTTTTGTTAGGAAATTCCGGCAGATGCCGCATATCGTCCAAACATCATTTTCAGGAGGAACGAACATGGACATCCGCAATCTGAAGGGCTCCATCGTGGCCCTGGTCACCCCCTTCCACGCCGACGGCAGCGTGAATTTCGACAAGCTCCGGGAGCTGGTGAACTGGCACATCGACAGCGGCACCGACGCCATTTTGACCCTGGGCACCACCGGCGAGAGCTCCACCATGACCCACGAGGAGGACGACGACACCCTCCGCTGCGTCATCCAGGCGGCGGCGGGCCGGGTGCCGGTGATCGCCGGCACCGGCTCCAACAGCACCCAGACCATGCTGGAGAAGAGCCTGCGGGCGGAGAAGCTGGGGGCCGACGGCCTGCTCCTCATCACCCCCTACTACAACAAGGCCAATCCCGAGGGCATGTACCGCCACTTCGTCACCGTGGCCGACGCGGTGCACATCCCCTGCATCCTCTACAACGTCCCCGGCCGCACCGGCTGCGCCATCTCCGTGGAGAACGTGGAGCGGCTGTCCAGGCACCCCAACATCTGCGGCATCAAGGAGGCCAGCGGCGACATGTCCTACGCCATGAAGATCGCCCACTGCATCGGCCCCGACTTTGCCCTCTGGTGCGGCAACGACGACATCACCATCCCCCTCCTCTCCATCGGCGGCAGCGGCGTCATCTCCGTGTGGGCCAACGTCATGCCCCGGGAGGTCCACAACATGGTCATGGACTACCTGGAGGGCCGCCGGGAGCAGGCGGTGGCCGCGGCGGTGAAGTACCTGGATGTGGCCAACGGCCTCTTCATGGAGGTCAACCCCATCCCCGTCAAGACCGCCCTGAACATGATGGGCAAGGAGGTGGGCCCCTTCCGCCTGCCCCTCTATGAGATGACCGAGGCCCACCAGGCGGCCCTGTGGCGGCTGCTCCACGACGCGGGGGTGATCGCATGAGGATCCTGCTGTCAGGCCACGGCCGCATGGGCCGTTTGATCGAGCAGACCGCCCTGGCCGCCGGGGATGAGATCGCGGCCGTGGTGGATATCGACAATATCGGCGACCTGGAGACGCTGGGGAAGGTGGCCGACGTGGTCATCGACTTCTCCAACCCCGCCGCATTGCCGGCGGTGGCGGCCTACGTCCGCCGCACCGGCACCGCCCTCCTCTCCGGCACCACCGGCTGTACCCCCGCCGACATGGCGGTGTTCACCCAGCTGGGGCAGTACGCCCCGGTGATGCACAGCGCCAACTACTCCGTGGGGGTGGCGGTGTTCCGCCGGGTGCTGGAGGAGATCAGCGGCGTGCTGAAGCCGGATTTCGATATCGAGATCGTGGAGACCCACCACAACCAGAAGGTGGACGCCCCCAGCGGCACGGCGAAGCTGCTGCTGGAGGCCATCGACCCCGGCCACGAGTACACCCCGGTGTACGGCCGGGAGGGCAGCTGCGGCAAGCGCTCGGCCAAGGAGATCGGCGTCCACGCCCTCCGGGGCGGCACCGAGGCCGGCACCCATACGGTGAGCTTCTTCGGCGCCGATGAGGTGTTCGAGATCACCCACCGGGCCGCCTCCCGGCAGATCTTCGTCAACGGGGCGCTGCACATGGCCCGGAAGCTGTGGCGGATGCCCAGAGGCCGCTACGAGTTACAGGATATTTTGTTTGGAGGAAAGTAATGAACGCACAGGAGATCATCGCTTACATCGCCGCGGCGGAGAAACAGACCCCGGTGAAGGTATACGTCAACGAGACCGCCCCCATCGACTATGGCGGGGCCACCGTGTTCGGCGAGGGCCGTAGCAAGGTGGTGTTCGGGGACTGGCGGCAGCTGGGGCCCATCCTCGCCGCCAACGCCGGCAGCATCGCCGACCTGGTGGTGGAGAACGACCGGCGCAACAGCGCCATCCCCCTGCTGGACATGAAGGGCGTGAACGCCCGCATCGAGCCCGGCGCCATCATCCGGGAGCAGGTGGAGATCGGCGACAACGCGGTGATCATGATGGGCGCCGTCATCAACATCGGCGCCGTCATCGGCCCGGGCACCATGATCGACATGGGGGCCATCCTGGGAGGACGGGCCACCGTGGGCAGGAACTGCCACATCGGCGCCGGGGCCGTGTTGGCGGGGGTCATCGAGCCCGCCAGCGCCACCCCCGTCATCGTGGAGGACGGCGTGCTGGTGGGGGCCAACGCCGTGGTCATCGAGGGCGTCCACGTGGGCAAGGGCGCGGTGGTGGCCGCCGGGGCGGTGGTCATCGAGGACGTGCCGGAGAACACGGTGGTGGCGGGCTGCCCCGCCCGGGTCATCAAGAGGAAGGACGCGGGCACCACCCAGAAAACCGCCCTGGAGGCGGCGCTGCGGACCCTGTAAGGGCGGAAAAGGGAATCCTGCGGGGCGGGAGAGGGCCTTCCTCTCCCGCCCTTTTTCTGTCTGGGAAAGCCCCTCTTGCCTGGGGGCGGAAAGTCCGCTATAATGGGGGCAGACCTTAGGGAAAACCGTCGAACAGTGAGGAAACCATGAAGATATTGATTACCACAGATTGGTATGCCCCCGCGGTCAACGGCGTGGTGGTGTCGGTGCTGCTGCTCCAGCGGGAGCTGGAGCGGCTGGGCCATGAGGTGCGGGTGGTGACCCTGGCGCCGGGGCTGCGGTCCTTCCGGAAGGGGCAGGTGTACTACATCGGCTCCGTGGACGCGGGGAAGATCTACCCCGGGGCCCGGCTGCGGCTGGGCCGCTCCGGGGCCCTGCTGCGGCAGCTGGAGGAGTGGGGGCCGGACATCGTCCACTCCCAGTGCGAGTTCAGCACCCTGCGCATCGCCACGGCCATCGCCCGGCGGATGAACGTGCCGGTGGTCCACACCTACCACACGGTGTACGAGGACTACACCCACTACCTGCCCATCGGGAAGCGGACGGGGAAATATGTGGCCACCACGCTGTCCCGGCGGGTATGCCGGCGGGTAGCCTGCGTGGTGGTGCCCAGCGGGAAGGTGGAGCGGCTGCTGCGGTCCTACGGGGTGCAGCGGCGGATCGAGGTGATCCCCACGGGCATCGACCTGAGCGCCTACCGCCGGGAACCGGACCCCAAGGACCAGGAGGCGCTGCGGAAAAAGCTGGGGATCCCCAAGGGGAAGCTGGTGCTGCTGTACCTGGGCCGCATGGCCAGGGAGAAGGGGCTGGAGGAGCTGATGGAGTACCTGGCCCAGGCGGGCCGGAAAGACGCGGTGCTGCTGCTGGTGGGGGACGGCCCCGACCGGGAGGAGGTCCTCTCCTGCGCCCGGGAGAAGAAGCTGCCGGTGATCTTCGCGGGGATGGTGCCCCACGGGGAGGTGCCGGACTACTACCGGCTGGGGGACATTTTCGTCACCGCCTCCACCAGCGAGACCCAGGGCCTGACCTATTTCGAGGCCATGGCGGCGGGGCTGCCGGTGCTGTGCCGGAAGGATCCCTGCCTGGAGGGGGTCGTCGAGGACGGCGTCAACGGCTGGCAGTACGAGGGGAAGGAAGAATTCTGCCGGCGGCTGGAGGAATTCTGCGCCGACAAGGCCCTGCGCGGGCGGATGGCCCGGGGGGCGGCGGAGACGGCGGAGCGGTACTCCGCCGAGGCCTTCGGCCGCTCGGCGGAGGCGCTGTACCAGTCCGTGCTGCGGCGGGAGATGGTGGCGGAGGCCTGCCGGTAGGGCCCGGGAAGGGCCCCGCCTCCTGCCCGGCCCCCTGCCGCTTCGGCCTCTGCCGGGCCGCCTGGGGACGCTTTCCGCCCCGCCCTCTGCCTGGCGGTTTTTTGCCGGCGGCCGGGGCGGCGTTTCCCGGCCCCCCTGCCGGGGGCGATCCCGGTATCCCGACCCCTGCCGGGGGACGATCCCGGCAACCCGCCCCCGGCGGTTTCGGCTGCGGGAAAGGCCCCGCCCCCCTTCGGGGGGCGGGGCCTTTTGGCGGCTCTTCCGGGGATTTTACAGGTCGTTCATGCAAAGTTTACAAAATTACCCATTGATTTTTGTGAGAAATGTGCTATACTAAAACCAGACAAGAGAAGAAAGGAAGTGATAGCGAACATGGCATATCGGTTCACCGGCGTCGACGTGGACGACATGATCTACGGCGATAACGACAGCGGCATCAGTGAGCGGTAAAACGCCCCGGCAAAAGGAAGCCTCCACGCTATTAAGCGTGGTTTTTCTGTTTTTATGAGAGGTTTTCGCCGGGAGCGCTCCCGGCTTTTGGATAGACCCCGGCCCGCCGGGGACGGCATCGCCGTCCCCCGGCCGGAAAGCCCCGCTCCCGCGCCCCCGGGCCTCTGCGGCCCGGGGGCTTTTTGCGCGCTCCGGCGGGAAGGCCCGGAGGCCCGACCCCCCTTTTCGGCCCCGGCGGAGGCCCGCCCCGCCCTTCGCTCCCTGCCGGAAAAAACCGGCGGAGGGAAGCTCCCTCCGCCGGTATGCGTTTTTTGCCGGGGCGCCCCGCCTCAGCCCCACAGGGCGGAGAGCATGGGCACCATCTGCTTTTTCCGGGACATGACCCGGGGCAGGAAGGCCTCGTGGTCCTTGACCTCCACGTTGAAGGCCTGGCGGAAGGTGTCCTCCCCGCCCAGGCACAGGATCTTGGAGCCCTCCAGCAGCACGTCGGTGAGCATGAGGATCATCATGCTGTACCCGTGCTCGGCCTTGGTTTTGGCCATAAGCTCCAGGAACTGGTCCTTCCGCTTGAGCTGGCGGTCGGAGTCCACGCAGGTGATCTGGCTGATGCCGAAGTCGTGTCCGGCGATGTGGAACTCCTTGAAGTCGCTGAAGAGGAGCTCTTCCACCGGCTTGTCCTCCGGGGCGGAGGCGGAGAAGATCTCCTGGCCCAGCTCGTCCAGGGAGATACCGGCGATGTGGGCCATCCGCTCGGCCATCCGCCGGTCCCGGGGGGTGGAGGTGGGGGATTTGAACATGACGGTGTCGGAGACGATGGCGGCGGCCATAAGGCCCGCCAGCTTGGCGGAGGGCATGAGGCCCCGCTCCTGGTACATCCCCGCCACGATGGTGGTGGTGCTGCCCACAGGCTCGTTGCGGACATAGATGGGGTTGCGGGTCTGGATATCCGCCAGGCGGTGGTGGTCGATGATGGCCAGGATGTCGGCCTGGTCCAGGCCGGGGACGGACTGGGCGGCCTCGTTGTGGTCCACCAGCACCACCCGCTTGTGGCGGGGGCGGATCAGGTGGTACCGGGAGAGGGTGCCCACCACCCGGTCGTCGCCGTCCAGGATGGGGTAGCTGCGGTAGCGGCTCTGGAGGACCACCTCCCGGACGTCGTCGATGTAGTCGTCCAGGCGGAAGAACTGGAGGTCCTCCTTCCGGGCCACCCGGCTGACGGGGATGGCCTGGAAGATCCGGCGGACGGTGCGGTAGCTGTCATAGGGGGTGGAGATGATGCAGGTGCTTTTGGCAATGGCGCGGATGTCGTCGGGCAGCTCCGCCTGGCAGAGGATCACGCAGCCCACGCCGAACTCCACGGCCTTCCGGAGCATGTCCGGCTGGTGGCCGCAGATGAGCACCGTCTCCTTCTTCCGGTAGGGGGGCAGGTCGGTGCCCTGGGGCAGGGCCAGTATCACGTCGCCGGTGATGGTGGTGACCACCTGGTCGGTCTCGGTGAGAAGCTGGCCCTCCAGGACGCTGAGGATGTTGAAGATGGGCACCTTCCGCAGGGAGGGGTCCGCGATGGTGTACATGTCGTAGCCGGCGATGTCCCCGGCGGTGAGCATGCCCTTGAGGTGGCCGTCGTCGTCGGTGATGGGGATGGCGGAGATGTGCTTGTCCTCCTCCATGGCGGACCAGGCCCGGTTGACGGTGACGGCGGCGTTGAGGATGGGGGGCTGGTCGTAGTCCAGGTCCTGGACCTGGGTGCGGACGTTCTTCAGGTGGAGGGGGGCCTCGAAGCCAAAGCGGTTAAGGATGGCCTTCGTCTCGTCGCTGAGCTGGCCCAGCCGGGCGGCCACGTACTCCCGGTCCCCCACGGCGTTGCGCAAAGCGGCGTAGGCCATGGCGGAGACGATGGAGTCGGTGTCCGGGTTGCGGTGGCCGGTGACATAGATCTTATCCATAAATCATCTGCTCCTTATCGAAAACGGACAGCCCGGCGCAGTAGGCCCGGGCGTCGAAGGGCTCCAGGACGCTGTCCTTCCGGAGATAGAGGGGGTGGTGGGGATGGCCTTTCTTGCTGCGGGCCCCGGCGGTGAACCACCGGGCGCCGTATTGCTCGCCGAGATCCACCATGTCCCGCACGCACCGGGGCAGATAGTGGCGCTGCTCGATGACGGTGCCCCAGGCGGCCCACACCGCCGGGGAGGGGGAGAGGGACAGGGCGTAGGCGAAGGCGGCCATGTTCTCCCGGTGGAGGGCGGCATTGGGCTGCCGCTCCATGTCCTGGGGCCGGGTGGCCCGCTGGGCGTAGACGTTGAACATGATAAAGCTGTCAAAGCCGTTGTGAAGGGCCACCCGCTCCACGGATTTCAGGGTGGGGTCCAGGTCGCCGGGAGCGGCGGTGGAGGGGTTCACCCCCACGCAGATCAGGGGCCGCTCCCCCCGGGTGGCCAGGATGTACCGGTATTCGGTGTAGATGTTGGGGACGTACAGCCACCGGGCGGCGTCGTAGTCCGGGGAGGGCTTTTCCGCCGCGGCCAGGGCCTCGGCAAAGGGCAGGATGTCCAGCTGGGCGGTGGGACAGCCGGGGATATGCATGGCGCAGGGCCTCCTTTGTGGTTTCTGCCACCAGTGTAGCACAGCCGCCGCCGGCGGTGCAACAGGGAATGTGTTAAATAAAGAGGCGGCGGCGGGAACGGCCCGGCGGAAAAGGAAAGGCAGATCACGGGCTGTCCCGGACGGCCGTGATCTGCCGGTTCGATGGCTGCGGCGTCCGGCGGGGGATCAGTCCGCCGCCTGCTGGATCCGCCAGATGATGGCGGCGATCTCGCTGCGGCGGAGGGGCTCGTTGGGCCGGTAGAGAGACTGGCCGCCGGGGAGGGCGGTGCCCTCCACGATGCCGGCCTCATGGAGGGCGGCGATGGCGCCGGCGGCGCTGTCATCGGCGGGGACGTCCTGGAAGGGGCCCTCCTCCAGGCTGCCGGGGAGGGCGAGGCCCATGGCGGCGGCGGCCAGCTCCGCCAGCTCCCGCCGGGTGATGGCGGCCCGCAGGTCCGCTTCCTCCGTCAGAAGGCCCTCCTTCAGGGCCAGATCCAGGTAGCCCTGGGCCCAGTGGCCGCTGCCGGCGGCCTGCGCCTCCCGGCCCGTGGCCAGCAGCACCAGCTTCAGGGCCTCGCCCCAGGTCACGTTGGAGCGGGGGGAGTAGGTGGTGGCGGTGGTGCCGCTGACCACCCCCGCCTCCGCCAGCTCCACCACATAGGTGCAGAACCAGTCGGTGTCCTTCACGTCGGAGAAGGGGTTGCGGACGGTAAAGGCCAGGCAGCCCGCGAAGAGCAGCTCCCCGGCGGCGCTGTACGCCGCGTAGGGCACGCGGGCCCCGGCGGCGCCGGCGGCCACATAGGTCAGGCCGCCGATGGCGCTGTACGGGAAGGCCTCCTGGCCCAGGGCGGCCTCGGTGAGGCGGGCACCGGCGGAGGCGGCGGTGCGCCCCTCATAGAGGGCGCCGGCGGCGGGCAGGTCCAGGAAGCGGATGTAGAAGCCGCTGCCCCGGCTGCCGGTGGCGGCCTGGTAGGCGGAGAGGAACCCGGCGGCGGGGAGGGCGGCCTCGCCGCCGGAGGAGACGATGCAGGCCACGTCCTCCACGGCGGAGGCGTTGACGAAGAGGAACACCTGGCCGGAGCGGTAGGTCTGGTGGCCGCCGCCGTCGCTGCCGTAGGCGTCAAAGGAGAGGATCACCGGCCCGGTGAAGCGGCTGGAGGGGACGAAGGCCACGCTCTCCAGCAGGGGATGGCCTTCCCCGTCGGCGGCGGCGTAGAGGTTCTCGCCGGCCTCCACGGCGCTGCCGGGCCGGGCGGCGGAGGCGTAGCCCCGGCGGAGGACGCCCTGGGAGGCGGCGGGCAGGGCGGTGAAGCGCACCCGGGCCAGCTGGCCCTGGGGATAGGCTTCCTGCCAGAAGGCCTGGAAATCCTCCGGGGAAAAGACGGCGGCGGTCCCCTTCTCCGTGATGTACAGCACGTCGGCGCTGCCCAGGGACTGCTCCACGGCGATGGTCAGCAGGCCGGGCCAGGCGCCGCCGCGGCCGTCGTAGGCGGTGAAGCCGATGACGTAGGCCCCGGAGCTGTCGGGCTCGAAGCGGACCTGGGAGAGGGGCGTCTCCTCCCCGGAGAGGGCGTACCGCTGGCCGGGGGTGCACTTGAGGTCCCCGGCGGCGGAGTCGGGCTTCTTGTCAAAGACCACATAGGCGGCCTCCCCGCCCCTGTCCGCCACCGCCTGGGCGATCTGGTCCGCCACGGACACCGGGGTGCGGCCGGTGGCCTCCCCCAGGCCCAGGTAGAGGGCGCGGCTGCCGGTGACCGCCGACGCGGACAGCAGGTCCCGGATCATGAGGGAGACGGTGCAGGAGGCGCTGATGGTCTTGCCCGCCAGGGCGTTGCCGGGCACCGCCGTAACGAAGCAGACGAAGTCGTAGTCCCCCGCCTGATCCATCACCGGGGAGGGCGGGGTGCAGCGCTGGCCGGTGCTGACGAAGGCGCCGTTGTAATACCAGCTGTAAGAGAGGGTATACTGATCGGTGACGTCCGTCTCCCCCAGGGTCAGCCGTACCCCCTCCAGGGAGAGGGCGGCGGCCTTGTCGCCCCGGGCGGCGGTCACGGTCTCGCTCTCGGGCAGGACGATGCGCACCTTGGTGTAATCCATGGCGCCGCAGGCGGCGCAGAAGCCGTCGCCGGCAAAGTCGTGGGCGGCGTCGGCGTCGATGAGGCCGTCCTTGGGGCAGGAGACGGTGTGGGTGCGGCCGTCGCCGTTGTCGGTGCAGGTCACGTCGCCGCCGCACCGGGGGCAGGCGGCGGCCAGGGCGGCGGGGGCCAGGCCCAGGGCCAGCAGCAGGGCCAGCAGGGCCGCCGTCAGGCGGCGGGGGAAGGCGTGTCTCGTCATACAGGTTCCTCCTTGGGGCGCAGGGGCGCGGACGCAGGGCCGCAGGTACTCTTTGGCAACAGTATACCATAGGGCGGGGGAAAAAGCGTAACAAATCCTGTAACAAATCTGTGACAAATGCTGACAGGCCCTCACCTCCCTCCTGCCCCCTGCCGGGCCGCCCCCTCCCGACAGGGGATCCTTCCTCCCGCCGGGGCCGGGGATTGACAGGGCCGGCCCGGTTTTCTATAATTAACATGGAGAAGCCTGAACATCAGGAGAAAGGGAGGGAACTGCCCATGCGCGGTATTCCGTCATCCGTTACCGACATCCGCAAGAAGGTGTTCACCGAGGTGGCCCGTCTGGCCTACGACGGGGCCTACGACCGGATGGAGAAGCTGCCCTATATCATCGTCCCCGGGGAGGAGGCCAAGTACCGGGAGTCCATCTTCCTGGAGCGGGCCATCGCTGGGGAGCGGGTGCGCCTGGCCATGGGGCTGCCCCTCCGGCCGGTGGACCAGCACACGGTCCTCTCCGACGGCGTCACCGAGAGCGCCGTGGCGGAGAAGTACTACGACCCGCCCCTCATCAACATCATCAACTACGCCTGCCACGCCTGCCCCACCAAGCAGTACCGCATCACCGAGTACTGCCAGGGCTGCCTGGCCCAGTCCTGCCGCCAGTCCTGCCCCAAGGACGCCATCCGCTTTGTCAACGGCAAGTGCTATATCCGCCAGGAGCAGTGCGTCAAGTGCGGCAAGTGCGCCGAGGCCTGCCCCTACAACGCCATCATCAAGCTGGAGCGGCCCTGCGTGAAGGCCTGCGGCATGGACGCCATCGGCTCCGACGACCACGGCCGGGCCAAGATCGACTACGACAAGTGCGTCTCCTGCGGCATGTGCCTGGTGAGCTGCCCCTTCGGCGCCATCGTGGACAAGGGCCAGATCTTCCAGCTGATCCACGCCCTCAAACGGGGGGACAGGGTCGTCGCCATCGTGGCCCCCGCCTTCCTGGGCCAGTTCGGCCCCGAGGCCACCCCCGAGCGGCTCACCGCCGCCATGAAGCGCCTGGGCTTTGCCGGCGTGGCGGAGGTGGCGGTGGGGGCGGATCTGTGCACCATCGAGGAGGCCAAGGACTTCATGCGGGAGGTGCCGGAGAACCAGCCCTTCATGGCCACCTCCTGCTGCCCCGCCTGGTCCGTCATGGCCAAGAAGCTCTTCCCCCAGTTCGCCGACTATATCTCCATGGCCCTGACCCCCATGGTCCTCACCGCCCGGCTCCAGAAGCAGAAGGACCCCGACTGCCGCGTCGCCTTCATCGGCCCCTGCGCCGCCAAGAAGCTGGAGGCCAGCCGCCGCAGCATTCGCAGCGACGTGGACTTCGTCCTCACCTTCGAGGAGCTCCAGGGCATGTTCGAGGCCAGGGGCGTCCGCTTTGAGGACATCCCCCGGGAGGAGGAGGTCCCCCTCAGCGAGGGCACCGGCGCGGGCCGGGGCTTTGCCGTCACCGGCGGCGTGGCCGGGGCGGTGGTGGACGTGATCCACCGCATCGACCCGGACCGGGAGGTGAAGGTGGCCTCCGCCGAGGGCCTGGACAACTGCAAGAAGATGCTCCTGCTGGCCAAGGCCGGCAAGTACAACGGCTACCTCCTGGAGGGCATGGCCTGCCCCGGCGGCTGCGTGGCCGGCGCGGGCACCATCCAGCCGGTGGCCCGCTCCGCCGCCGCCATCGGCAAGTACAGCCGGGAGGCGGACAAGCAGAACGCCATGGATTCCGACTACGAGCTGGACCTGCCCCTGCTGAAATAACGGGGATGCCCCCTCCTTCTGTCGCTTTGGCGGTGGAAAGAGGGGGCTTTTCCCCGCTTTTTGTCCAGCTTCCGCCTTTACAAACCCGGCGGGGCGTGGTACCATGTGGACTAATCAGACAAATGTGATGAAGGAGCGTCGAACTGCCATGGCCTACTATTACAGCGAACCGTCCCACACCTTCAGCGAGTACCTGCTGGTGCCCGGCTACACCTCCCCCGACTGCATCCCCGCCAACGTGTCCCTCCGCACCCCCCTGGTGAAATACCGCAAGGGGCAGGAGGAGCCCGCCCTCTCCCTGAACATCCCCCTGGTGTCGGCCATCATGCAGTCGGTGTCCAACGACACCCTGGCGGTGGCCCTGGCCAAGGAGGGGGGCATCTCCTTCATCTACGGCTCCCAGTCCGTGGCGGACGAGGCGGCCATGGTGGCCCGGGTGAAGAGCTACAAGGCGGGCTTCGTGCCCAGCGACTCCAACCTCTCCCCCGACGCCACCATGCAGGACGTGGTGGACCTGAAGAAGCGCACCGGCCACTCCACCGTGGCCATCACCTCCGACGGCACCAGCCAGGGCAGGCTCCTGGGCATCGTCACCAGCCGGGACTACCGGGTCAGCCGCATGGACCCCGCCACCAAGGTGTCCGCGTTCATGACCCCCTTCCAGCGCCTGGTCACCGCCCCCGAGGGCACCACCCTCAAGGAGGCCAACGACATCATCTGGGACCACAAGCTCAACTCCCTGCCCATCGTCAGCGCTGACGGCCGCCTCCTCTACTTCGTGTTCCGCAAGGACTACGAGCAGCACAAGGAGAACCCGGAGGAGCTCCTGGACAGCCACAAGCGGTACCTGGTGGGCGCGGGCATCAACACCAAGGACTATGAGACGCGGGTGCCCGCCCTTATCGAGGCCGGGGCCGACGTTCTCTGCATCGACTCCTCCGAGGGCTACTCCTGCTGGCAGGAAAAGACCCTGCGCTTCATCCGGGAGCGCTACGGCGACAGCGTCAAGGTGGGGGCCGGCAACGTGGTGGACCGGGACGGCTTCCGCTTCCTGGCCCAGGCCGGGGCCGACTTCGTGAAGGTGGGCATCGGCGGCGGCTCCATCTGCATCACCCGGGAGACCAAGGGCATCGGCCGGGGCCAGGCCACCGCCCTCATCGAGGTGGCGGCGGCCCGGGACGAGTACTTCGCCGAGACCGGGATCTATGTCCCTATCTGCTCCGACGGCGGCATCGTCCACGACTACCACATGACCCTGGCCCTGGCCATGGGGGCCGACTTCATCATGCTGGGCCGATACTTCGCCCGCTTCGACGAGAGCCCCACGAACCGCGTGCTGGTCAACGGCCAGTATATGAAGGAGTACTGGGGCGAGGGCTCCAACCGGGCCCGGAACTGGCAGCGCTACGACCTGGGCGGCGGCACGGGCCTTGCCTTCGAGGAGGGCGTGGACTCCTATGTCACCTACGCCGGCCCCCTGAAGGAGAATGTGGCCAAGAGCCTGTACAAGGTGAAGTCCACCATGTGCAACTGCGGCGTGACCACCATCCCCGACCTCCAGAAGAACGCCCGGCTCACCCTGGTGTCCGCCACCTCCATCGTGGAGGGCGGCTACCACGACGTGGTCCTCAAGGCCCACGGCAGCAGCCAGAACTGAGACGGCCCGCCGCCGGGCGCGGCGGCTCCTCCTCCGGCGGCCCCGCCCGGGGCCGCCGGAGCCTGCTTTTTGCCCTTTTTCCCCGGAAATAACAGGGGAAACCCTTGCATTTTGCGGGAAACGGTGTATGATGACCACAGAAAACCGGGGGCGGCCCGCCACCCTCCATATCACAGAAAGAGGCGTATCCGCATGACAAAGGTAAACGTGATCTCCGGCTTTTTGGGGGCCGGGAAGACCACCCTCATCAAAAAGCTCCTGGACGAGGCCCTGAAGGGGGAGAAGATCGTCCTCATCGAAAACGAATTCGGCGAGATCGGCATCGACGGCGGCTTCCTGAAGGACGCCGGGGTGGAGATCTCCGAGATGAACTCCGGATGCATCTGCTGCTCCCTGGTGGGGGACTTCGGCAGGGCCCTCCGGGAGGTGATGGAGCGGTTCCATCCCGACCGCATCCTCATCGAGCCCTCCGGCGTGGGCAAGCTGTCCGACGTGATCGGGGCCATCCGGGACGTGGCCGCCGGGGAGCCGGAGATGGTGCTGGGCAGCGCCGTCACCGTGGCCGACGCCGGCAAGTGCCGGGTGTATATGAAGAACTTCGGCGAGTTCTACGCCAACCAGGTGGAGCATGCCGGGGCCATCGTCCTCAGCCGCACCCAGAAGGTGACGCCGGAGAAGCTGGAGGAGGCCGTGGCCATCCTCCGGGAGAAGAACCCCGCCGCCCCGGTGGTCACCACCCCCTGGGACCAGCTCACCGGCGGGCAGCTCCTCTCCGCCATGGAGGAGGGCAACACCCTGGCGGCGGATCTGCTGGCAGAGGAGGAGATCTGCCCGGTCTGCGGCGGCCACCACGATCACGACCACGACCACTGCGGCCACGACCATGAGCATCACGACCACGACCACTGCGGCCATGATCATGAACATCACGACCACGACCACTGCGGCCATGATCATGAACATCACGACCACGACCACTGCGGCCACGATCATGAGCATCATGACCATGACCACTGCGGCTGCGGCCACGACCACCACCATCACCACGGCCACCACGCCGACGAGGTGTTTGCCAGCTGGGGGGTGGAGACCACCCACACCTTTACGGCGGAGCGGCTGGAGAAGATCCTCACGGCCCTGGACGGCGGCGAATATGGCGCGGTGCTGCGGGCCAAGGGCATCGTCAGCGGCGGCGACGGCGCCTGGTACCACTTTGACTACGTCCCCGGCGACCACCAGGTCCGCACCGGCCCCGCGGACTATACCGGCCGCCTGTGCGTCATCGGCAGCCGGCTGAAGGAGGAGGGCCTGAAGGCCCTCTTCGAGGTGTGACATGGCCAGGCGGAAAACGGTCTACCCGGTGTATCTCATCGCCGGGTTCCTGGACAGCGGCAAGACCTCCTTCATCAACGGCATCCTCTCCGACGGCTTCGCCCTGGAGGACAGGACCCTGCTCCTGTGCTGCGAGGAGGGGGAGGAGGCCTACGATCCCAAGGCCCTCCGGAACGTCACCGTGGTGACGGTGGAGGACCGGGAGGCCCTTACCCCCCGGTTCCTGCTGGAGCAGCAGAAGAAGTGCGGGGCCACCCAGATCATCGTGGAGTACAACGGCATGTGGCCCATCCAGCCCTTCTACGAGGAGAGCCTGCCGGAGAACTGGGTGCTCTACCAGATCATTTTCACTGTGGAGGGCCCCACCTTCGACCTCTACGCCAAGAACATGGGCCCGCTGATGCTGGAGAAGCTGCGCAACGCGGACATGATCCTGGTCAACCGCTGCGACGACGAGCTGTGCGCCGCCCTGCGGCGGCGGAACCTGCGGCTCATCAACCGCCGGGCGGACATCTATCTGGAGAAAAACGACGGCACCAGCGAGGACTACATGGACGGCACGGTGTCCGCCTTCGACCTCTCCGGGGACGCCCTGGCGGTGCCCGACGAGGACTACGGCCTGTGGTATGTGGAGATCATGGACACCCCCGCCATGTACGCGGGCAAGACGGTGACCTTCCGGGCCATGATGTGCAAGCCGCCCCAGTACGGCGACTACTTCACCCCCGGCCGCTTCGCCATGGTCTGCTGCGAGAAGGACATGAGCTTCCTGGCCCTGGCCTGCATCGGCTGGGACGTGTCCAAGATCCCGGAAAAGACCTGGGTGGAGGTCACCGCCCGGGTGGCCCTGGAGCACTGGGACCCCTACGGGGAGGAGGACGGCCCCGTCCTCCATGTGACGGACCTGCGGCCCTGCGAGGCCCCGGCGGAGGAGATCGTGCAGATGTAAGGCCGCCCCCGCCCTGTTTCCCGGCCGCCCGCCGGCTTTCCGGACGGGCCGGGGGCGATCCCCGGCGGCGGGACGGCTCCCGCCGCCGGGCTTTTCTGTCCCGTGTCTCTCTCCCGCGTAAAAGCAAGAATAGTGATTGACTTTCCTGTACGGCGGGAGTATAATGAATTATAAATATCGCATAAATATACCCTGATTTTTCTGACAGATGTTAGGCAAATTCCCTATTTTTCGCGCAGCCCCCGTTAAGAACCAGCATGGCGGGCCCTGTGCCGCCCGCCGCCCGTTTGGGGACCCGCCTCCGCCGGCGCCGCCGGAACGGGGGCTTGTTCCGCCGGACTCCGCGCCGCCGCGGGCGCCGGCGTATCAAATGAAACTGGAGGGAAGCTACATGAAGCACGAGAAAAAGACCAAGGAGAAGAAGGTCCGGGCCAAGCGGGCCCCAACCTTCCTGGAGGCGATTATCCCCATTATCGCCATGCTGGTGATCCTGACCATCGGGAAAGGCGTGCTGGGGTACAGCACGGAGCCCTTGCTGATCCTGGTAGCCATCATCGCCGCCATCATCGCCGTCCGGGTGGGCTGCACCTGGGACGAGATGTTGGACGAGATCTCCCAGAAGATCGCCAAGGGCATGCCCGCGATCTTGATCCTCATCTCCGTGGGCGCCCTGGTGGGCACCTGGATGTCCGCGGGCACCATCCCCATGATGATCTACTACGGCGTGCAGATCGTGAACCCCAACTGGATGCTGCTCACCGCCTTCCTCATCACCGCGGTGGTCTCCGTCGTCACCGGCACCTCCTGGGGCTCCGTGGCCACCATGGGCGTGGCTCTCATGGGCATCGCCGGGGCCCTGGGCGTGTCCCTGCCCGCCACCGCCGGCGCGGTGATCGCCGGGTCCTACTTCGGCGACAAGATGTCCCCCCTGTCCGATACCACCAACCTGGCCCCCATCGCCGCGGGCAGCACCCTCTATGAGCACATCGGCCACATGTTTTACACCACCATCCCCGCCACCATCGTTTCCCTGATCGTCTACGCCATCGTGGGCCTCGGCGCCGACGCCAGCGTGGGCGTCACCTCCGACGCGGTGACCTCCATGCTCAACCAGCTGGACGTCATGTACAGCTGGAATATCCTGCTGCTGCTGCCGGTGGTCATCGTGCTGGCCGGCTCCCTGATGCAGCTGCCCACCATCCCCGTCATGATCGGCAGCACCATCGTGGCCGGGGCGGAGGCCATCATTTTCCAGGGGGCCTCCCTGAAGAACGTCCTTACCAGCACCGTCAGCGGCTTCAACATCACCATGATCGAGCGGGCCGGCTTCGATGCCGCCACCTGTGACGCCAGCGTCCAGAGCCTTCTCAACCGGGGCGGCATGAACAGCATCATGAGCACCACCCTGCTGGTGTTCTGCGCCTTCTGCTTTGCCGGCATCATGAGCAAGGCGGGCTGCCTGGACGTGGTGCTCAAGAAGATCCTGTCCGTGGCCAAGAGCACCGGCTCCCTGATCCTGGCCACCGTGGCCTCCTGCATCACCATGGCCCTTACCACCGGCAACTCCTACCTCTCCATCCTGATCCCCGGCGAGATGTTCCGGGACGCCTACCGGGAGCGGGGCCTGGCGGCCAAGAACCTCTCCCGCACCCTGGAGGACGCGGGCACCGTGTTCGTGCCTCTGGTGCCCTGGTCCGCCGCCGGCGCGTACATGACCGCCTGCCTGGGGGTGGAGACCCTGGACTACCTGCCCTGGGCCATCCTGTGCTACACCGGCTTCATTTTCGCCATCATCTACGGCTACACCGGCTTCGGCATCGCCAAGCTGAGCGACGAGGAGAAAAAGAATGCCCAGGTATCTGCTGATTAAAAACGCGGATTTCTACGCCCCGGAGCCTTTGGGGCGGCAGGATATTTTAATAATCGGGGAGCAGGTGGCCCAGGTGGGCCCCTCCCTCTCCCCTGTCCCCGGCCTTGCCGGGGAGACCATTGACGCCGCCGGGCGGACGGTGATCCCCGGCTATGTGGACCAGCACGTCCACATTATCGGCGGCGGCGGGGAGTCCGGGCCGTACAGCCGTACCCCGGAGGTGCAGCTGAGCGCCGTGACCACCGCCGGCGTCACCACCCTGGTGGGCGTCCTGGGCACCGACGGCACCACCCGCCACCTGGAGTCCCTTCTGGCCAAGGCCCGGGCCCTGGACACCGAGGGCATCACCGCCTATCTCCTCACCGGCTCCTACGAGGTGCCCCTCAACACCATCCTCTCCGACGCCCGCCGGGACATCATCATCATCGACAAGGTCCTGGGCGTCGGCGAGGTGGCCATCTCCGACCACCGCTCCTCCCAGCCCACCAAGGATGAGCTCAAGCGGGTGCTGACCCAGGCCCGTGTGGGCGGCATGCTCTCCGGGAAGGCGGGGGTGGTGCAGTTCCACATGGGCTCCGGCAAGACGGGCCTGTCCGTCATCCTTGATATCCTGGAGGAGACGGAGATCCCCGCCCGGCACATCATCGCCACCCACGTCAACCGGGACGAGAGCCTGTTTTTGCAGGCCATGGAGCTGGCCCGCCGGGGCGGCTATATGGACATCACCTCCGGCGTGCGGCTGAAGGACGGCTTTGCCGGCGGCGTCAAGCCCAGCACGGCCATCCGCCGGTGCCGGGAGGCGGGGGTGCCCATGGACCATGTGACCATGAGCTCCGACGGCAACGGCGGCATGAGCCTTACCCTGCCCGACGGCAGCCAGAAGCTGCTGGTGGCCCGGCTGGCCTCCCTCCACGAGGAGGTCATGGACGCGGTGCGGGAGGGGGTACCCATGGAAACGGCCATCCGGACAGCGGGGGAGAACCCCGCCCGGGCCAACGGCCTGTGGCCCCGGAAGGGGACCCTCCGGCCCGACAGCGACGGCGACCTGCTGATCCTGGATGAACAAATGCGTATCGACACCGTGGCGGCCCGGGGCCGGGTCATGGTCCGGGAGGGCCGCCCGGTGGTAAAAGGCACTTACGAAGAGTAAAAGGAGAATGGATACCATGATCAAGCTGCTGAAAAACGCCCGGGTCTACGCCCCCGCGCCCCTGGGCGTGAAGGACATCCTCGTCGTGGGGGAGAAGATCTGCCGTATCGACGACCATATCCAGGGCTACGAGGGCCTGCCCGACGTGGAGGTGTTCGACCTGGAGGGCCGGGCCCTGGCGCCCGGCTATATCGACCTCCACGTCCACATCACCGGCGGCGGCGGCGAGCAGGGCCCCACCTCCCGGGTGCCGGAGAGCCAGCTGAGCGTGTTCGTGGAGAACGGCATCACCACGGTGGTGGGCCTTCTGGGTACCGACGGCATCACCCGCAGTATCGAGAACCTGGTGGCCAAGGCCCGGGCCCTCACCGAGGAGGGCATCACCGCCTACGCCCTCACCAGCGCCTACGGCTACCCGCCCATCACCATGACCGGCAGCGTGGAGAAGGACATCATGATGGTGCCCCCCATCATCGGCGTGAAGGTGGCGGTGTCCGACCACCGCAGCTCCAACCCCACCGGGGAGGAGCTGATCCGGCTGGCCACGGCGGCCCGCCGGGCGGGGCTCCTCAGCTGCACCCCGGGCCTTGTCACCATGCACATGGGCTCCGGCAAGGGGGGCCTGGACCCCATCTTCTATGTGCTGGACCACTCCGACGTGCCCGCCAAGAACCTGCTGCCCACCCATATGCACCGCAACCAGGCCCTCATCGACCAGGGGGTGGAGCTGGTGCGCCGGGGCGGGTTCATCGACTTCACCGCCGGCTGCGACGACCAGGAGCTGGAGGCCAACGCCGACAAGCTGGCCGCCTGCCTGAGCCGGGAGGGGGTCACGCCGGACCATGTGACCATGTCCAGCGACGCCTACGGCAGCCAGCCCCGGTTCGACGACAAGGGGGAGTGCATCGGCCTGACCTACGCCTCCCCCAAGTATCTCCACAGGACCATCCAGGGCCTGGTGAAGCGGGGCATGCCCCTGGAGGAGGCCCTCAAGCTCCTGACCACCACCCCCGCCAATATCCTGGGCAAGACCGGGGTGAAGGGCTGCGTGGCCCAGGGGGCCGACGCGGACCTGCTGGTGCTGGGGGAGGGCCTTGCCATCGAGGGGCTGTTCGCCCGGGGCCGCACCGCCCTGTGGCAGGGAAAGACCCTGATGAAGGGCAAGTTCGAGTAATTGCCGAAAAGGGGACGCACAGGCGTTCCTGGAGGAGAATGGCGCCAGATCATATAAGTGATAAGAAGCAGGCGGCAGGGGACTGCCGCCTGTTTCCCTGAGGAGGCGGCCCGCCCAAGGGGCCTTCTGCCGCCGGGCAGAGAGACGGACAGATGAGGGAGGAGACAGGCGATGACGGAGCGGGCGCACAAGCTGGCGGTGCTGGGAGAGATCGCCCGGGCCCTGAACGGCGGCCGGGTGGTGTGGGCGGTGGGGGGCTCCCTGCTGCTGTACTGCAAGGGGAAGGCGGAGGACTTCCGGGACATCGACATCATGGTATGGGAGGAGCATGTGGAGACGCTGAAGGCGCTGCTGCTGCCCCTGGGCGCCCTGGCGCCTCCGGCTCCGAATCCCGGATATAAGACCAGACATTTTCTGCAATTTACCATTTGCGGTGTGGAGGTAGATGTAATGGGGGGCATGGTCATCGTAAAGGACGGGAAGGAGTACGACTGCTCCCTGTCCCCGTCCCAGGTGGCGGAGTATGTCTGGATCAACGGGGAGCGGATCCCCCTGCAGTCCCTGGCGGACTGGCGGCGGTACTACCTGCTGATGGGGCGGGAGGAGAAGGCGGCCATGATCGGCCGCTGAGCCGCTCCCCCGCCCGCAGCCCGCGCAGGTCCACCGATACAGCCGCCCGGCCCAGGCAGTAAAGCCCGGGCCGGACGGCTTTTTGCGGCCTGCCCCCGGCAAAAAAACTTTCCCCGGGGCCCTTGACAAATAGGGGCGGCTGTGTATAATTAAATCGTAAGTAGTAAGTAATAAGTGGTAACCGGCGGCCGGCACGGCCTGCCGGTACCCAACAGGAGGAATGACTATGACCGATCTGTCTGTGATCCAGGAGTATATGCTCTGCGCCGTCAATGACAAGGGGGTCATCCCCGCCATGGACACGGAGAAGCAGGTGTGCCTGGTGGCCGCGGGGCTGCTGGAGCTGCAGCTGGAGGGCTGCATCACCATCGAAGGAAAGACCCTCCGTCCCGCCGCCCCCCTGCCGGAGGGCCGGGCCTATCTCGAGCCTCTGGACGGCTTCATCCGGGAAAAGGAGGCCATGAAGGTCTCCGCCCTGGTGGAGGCCTACTGCCTGTCCCTTACCGACAAGCGCCTGCGGGCGCTGTGGGACGCCGTGGGCGGCTCCCTGGCGGCCCTGGGGCTGGCGGAAGCCGGGAAGGCGGGGCTCCTGGGGAACAAGACCGCCTATGTCCCCCGCCGGGAAGCGGTGGGCTCCGTGGTGGAGATGCTGCGGGCGGAGGTGCTGGAGGACGGGGCCGTGTCGGAGGACGCCGCCGCCCTGGCGGTGCTGCTGGAGCGGGGCAAGTGCCTTAAGCCCTATTTTTCCGCCTTCGAGCAGAAGGAGATCCGGGAGAAGCTCCGCCGGATCACCGCCTCCCCCGAGGGGCGGCTGGTGAAGGAGATGGTGGAGCATGTGGAAGGGATCCTGGCCGCGGCGGTCGCCGGCGCTGTGGCGTCGGGGGCGGTGTAAGGCCATGTCCAGGCAGCGGAGCCTGGCGGCCATCCAGGCGTCGGAGTATGTGTCCATCGGGGAGCTGGCCCGCCTTACCGACACCCGGTACAGCACGCTGAAGTTTTACACGGAGGAGGGGATGCTGCCCTTTGAGCAGGCGGGAGAGAACCTGACCCGCCGGTACCGGAGGGCGGAGAGTATGGAGCGGGTCCGCCGGATCCGGGACCTGCGCTCGGCGGGGAGCACCATCCCCCAGATCAAGGCGCTTTTGGCGGAGGAGGCCTAGGGCCGGAGGCCCCTCCGCGCTTGCCGTCGGCAGGAAGGGCCGTGAGCTGCTGCTCACGGCCCTTTGCCGTTAAGAAAGGATGGGGCGGCGGAACTTGCGGTATTGGTCTTGCCTAAATGGAGAAATGGGGATATAGTATACCATTGAGAATTTGAAGCGGTGTGAAGGAGAGGGGACATGGTAAAGACAATCGAACCGATGACCAGCGGTGTGATCTGGAAGCGGGTTACGTTTTTTGCGCTGCCTCTCCTGCTGGGGAATTTGTTCCAGCAGATGTACAATACGGTGGATTCGCTGATCGTGGGAAATTTCCTGGGGAGCAGTGCGTTGGCGGCTGTCAGTTCTTCCGGCAGCCTGATTTTTATGCTGATTGGCTTCCTCAGCGGCATTGCCTCCGGCGCCAGCGTGATCGTATCCAAATATTTCGGCGCCAATGATACGGAAAATCTCCGCCGGACCGTCCATACCACGGTGGCGTTCGGCCTGGTGGCAGGGGTGCTGATGACGTTGGCGGGCGTACTGCTCTCTCCCCAGATCATACTTTGGATGGACACCCCCGACAGTGTTGTTGAGGAAGCTGTGACCTATCTCCAGATCTATTTTTCCGGCTCCCTGGGTTTTGTGATGTATAACATCTTCGTGGGGATTCTGCAGGCGGTGGGGGACAGCCGCCATCCGCTGTACTACCTGATCGTCTCCTCGGTGATCAATCTGGTGCTGGACCTGGTGTTTATCGCGGCGTTCCATACAGGGGTAGGCGGCGCCGCCCTGGCCACGGTCATTTCCCAGGTGGTCAGCGCTCTGCTGTGCCTGATCCAGCTGCTGCGGACGAAGGAAAACTACCGTCTGCGGCTGCGGGAGATCCGCTTTGACAAACGGATCCTGATCCAGGTGATCCGGATCGGCCTTCCCTCCGGCGTGCAGAATTCCATCATTGCCTTTGCCAACGTGATCGTGCAGTCCAATATCAACGCCTTCGGCGAGGCCACCATGGCGGGCTACGGCGCCTATTCCAAGGTGGAGGGCTTTGGCTTCCTGCCCATCAACAGCTTTACGATGGCGCTGACCACCTTTGTGGGGCAGAATCTGGGCGCAAGGCAGTTTGAGCGGACGCAAAAGGGGGCCCGCTTTGGGATTTTGGTGACCGTCGTCCTGGCGGAGCTGATCGGGGTCGTGGTGTTTATATTTGCCCCGCAGATGATCGCGGCCTTTGACTCCTCCCCGGAGGTGATCCGCTTTGGGGTGGAAAAGGCCCGGACGGCGGCGCTGTTTTACTGCCTGCTGGCGTTTTCCCACTCCATTGCCTCTGTTTTGCGGGGAGCGGGAAGGACCATGATCCCCATGATCATCATGATGGTGTTCTGGTGCGTGGTGCGGGTGACCTTCCTCTCCATTACCATCCCCCTCACCCACAGTATCCAGATGGTATACTGGGTGTATCCCCTTACCTGGGCCCTCAGCTCCGCCGCGTTTTTGCTGTACTATAAGAAGGCGGACTGGCTGAGCTGAGACTCTCCGGCGATCCTGCGGAGACGGAAGGGGCAAGGGGCCCGGAGCGGCCGGGCCCTGCTGCATGAAAAGCAAAAAGCAGAGGATGCCGGCAAAATCAGCCGGTATCCTCTGCTTTTTGGCACGCCAGAAGGGAATCGAACCCCCAGCCTCACCCTTAGGAGGGGTGCGCTCTATCCGATTGAGCTACTGGCGCGTGGCGCGTCCGGGCGGCCCCCGCCCGGGGGAGAGGGGCCGCGTGAACTAAACCATTATATCCGACGCAGGGCGGCTTGTCAACTCGTTATCATCGGGAGGCGGCGGCCGGGCGGGACGGGGCGCGGCGGTTCCTATGGTGGGCCCTGACTGGAATAGTCCGATAAATAGTTGAAAAATTGTCTACAATACAGGTTGAAAACGGCAGATAATTGTAATACAATAAACAAGTTGAAAATTTGGCCATGTGACAAAAGGCGACTTTGTCCGCGGCCCCGGCCGGGGCGGCCCTGTAAGCGCCGCCGTCCGGATAAGAGATTTTGCTGCGGGATCCCCTATTGGGCGGGACGGGCCGCGGCACAGGGGAGATATGCATATGAAGAATGAGAATTTAAGGAACATCGCCATCATTGCCCACGTGGACCACGGCAAGACCACCCTGGTGGACGAGATGCTCAAGCAGGGCGGCATCTACCGGGAGAACCAGGCCACCGTGGAGCGGGTGATGGACTCCAACGACCTGGAGCGGGAGCGGGGCATCACCATCCTGGCCAAGAACACCGCCGTCCACTATAAGGGCGTGAAGATCAACATCGTGGACACCCCGGGCCACGCCGACTTCGGCGGCGAGGTGGAGCGGATCCTGAAGATGGTCAACGGTGTCATCCTCCTGGTGGACGCCGCCGAGGGCCCCATGCCCCAGACCCGGTTCGTCCTCTCCAAGGCCCTGGAGCTGGGCCACAAGGTCATCGTGGTGGTCAACAAGATCGACCGGCCCGACCAGCGGATCCACGAGGTGATGGACGAGGTGCTGGAGCTGCTGCTGGACCTCAACGCCACCGACGAGCAGTTCGAGTCCCCCACCCTGTTCTGCTCCGGCCGCCAGGGCACCGCCTCCTACGACCCCGACCAGCCCGGCACCGACCTTACCCCCCTCTTCGAGACCATCGTCAACTACATCCCCGCCCCGGACGCGGAGGTGGACAAGCCCTTCCAGATGCTGGTCAGCGCCATCGACTACAACGAGTTCGTGGGCCGCATCGCCATCGGCCGCATCGAGCGGGGCACGGTGAAGCAGAACCAGGAGATCGCGGTGTGCAACTTCCATAATCCCGACGCCCCCGCCAAGAAGGCCAAGGCCACCGCCCTCTACCAGTTCGACGGCCTGGGCAAGGTGCCCGTCACCGAGGCGGACGCCGGCAACATCATCGCCATGAGCGGCATCGGGGAGATCACCATCGGGGACACCATCTGCGCCCCCGAGGCCATCGAGCCCATCGAGTTCGTGAAGATCTCCGCCCCCACCATCGAGATGACCTTCTCCGTCAACGACTCCCCCTTCGCCGGGCGGGAGGGCAAGTTCGTCACCTCCCGGCAGATCCGGGACCGGCTGTTCCGGGAGACCCTGAAGGACGTGTCCCTGCGGGTCACCGAAACCGACTCCACCGACGCCTTCAACGTGGCGGGCCGTGGCGAGATGTCCCTCAGCATTCTGATCGAAACTATGCGCCGGGAAGGCTATGAGTTCCAGGTCTCTCCGCCCCGTGTTCTGTACCAGGAGATCGACGGCAAGAAGTGCGAGCCCATTGAGCGCCTGGTGGTGGACGTGCCCTCCGACAGCGTGGGGGCCGTCATTGAGAAGCTGGGCAGCCGCAAGGCGGATATGCTGGAGATGACCCCTGTGGGCGATCGGATGAAGATCGAGTTCCTGGTTCCCTCCCGGGGCCTGTTTGGCTACCGCAACGAGTTTTTGACCGACACCCGGGGCGAGGGTATTATGGCCTCGGTGTTTGACAGCTACGCCCCCTTCAAGGGTGAGCTCAGCCGCCGGAACACCGGCTCCCTCATCGCCTTTGAAACCGGCGAGTCCATCACCTACGGCCTCTTCAACGCCCAGGAGCGGGGCGCCCTGTTCATTGGGCCCGGCGTGCCGGTGTATGGCGGCATGGTGGTAGGCGTCTCCCCCAAGCAGGAGGATATCCCCGTCAACGTCTGCAAGAAGAAGCAGCTGACCAACATGCGGGCCAGCGGCAGCGACGAGGCATTGCGGCTGGTGCCCCCCCGGAACCTGAGCCTGGAGCAGTGCCTGGAGTTCCTGGCGGACGACGAGCTGCTGGAGGTCACCCCCAAGAGCCTGCGGATCCGCAAGCGGATCCTGGACCACGAGAAGCGGATGAAGGCCCTCAAGGGCGGCAAGAAGTAAGGCGCCGTTTCCGTAAACCAAGAAACATCCCCCGGACCCATGGTCCGGGGGATGTTTTTTCGTATAGATACCGGGCGGTCACAGCCGGCCGTACATTTTGGTGTACCGGCGGATCTTGTTGGCCAGGGCCATGGTGGCCTCGCCGGGCAGCAGCCGCCACTGCCAGTTGCCGGAGGAGGTGCCGGGGGTGTTCATGCGGCCCTCGGCCCCCAGACCCAGGTAGTCCTGCATCTGGGCCACGAAGGTATCCGCCACGCTGCCCATGCCCCCCCGGATCACGCCCCAGTGGAAGCCCTCGGCCTCGCTGAGGCCCAGGTACCGCCGGGCGTAGGTGATGTCGGCGGGATCGGCCTTGCCCCGCCACTGCATGACGGTTTCATTGTCGTGGGTGCCCACATAGCATACGCAGTTGCGCTCATAGGTGTGGGGCAGATAGTTGCTGGGCTCCCGGCTGTCAAAGGCGAACTCCAGCACCTTCATGCCGGGCAGGCCGGAATCGGCCAGGAGCTTGTGGACCTCCGGGGTCAGGAAGCCCAGATCCTCGGCGATGATATCCAGGCCGTGGAACCAGCTGGTGAGGACGCCTACCAGGTCCATGCCGGGGCCCTTGCGCCAGTGGCCGCCCCGGGCGTTTTCCGCCCCGTAGGGCACCGCCCAGTAGCTCTCCAGGCCACGGAAGTGGTCGATACGGATCACATCAAAGAGGCGGCTGGCGCCCTCCACCCGGCGGATCCACCAGCCGAAGCCGTCGGCGCGCATCCGGTCGTAGTCGTAGAGCGGATTGCCCCACAGCTGGCCGTCGGCGCTGAAGTAGTCCGGGGGTACACCGGAAACCTCGGTGGGTACGTTCCCCTCCCCCAGCTGGAAGAATTCCGGCTCGGCCCACAGGTCGGCGGAGTCCATGGCCACATAGATGGGCAGATCGCCGATGATCTTGATGTTCAGGCTGTGGATATAGTCCCGCAGGTCCGTCCACTGGCGGTAGAAGAGGAACTGGAGGTAGGTGTAGAAGTCCACATCCTCCTGAAGCTCCTTTGTGTAGCGCTCCACGGCCTCGCTCTTGCGCAGCCGGATGGCCTCGTCGGGCCAGTCCAGCCAGCTCTTCATGTCAAAGTGGCTTTTTACAGCCATGTAGAGGGCGTAGTTGGGAAGCCAGGGGTTCTCCTTCCGGAACGCCTCCACCGCCGCCTTGTCCCGGGCAAAGCCCTTGTGGAAGGCCCTGCGGAGGACGGCGAAGCGGGATTCATAGATCTTCCCGTAGTCCACGTACCGTGGCTCGGTGCCCCAGTTGATGGCGGAGAGCTCCGCCTTGTCCAGAAGGCCGTCCTCTGCCAGCAGATCCAGGTCGATGAAATAGGGATTGCCGGCAAAAGTGGAAAAGCTCTGGTAGGGGCTGTCGCCATAACTGGTGGGGCCCAGGGGGAGTAGCTGCCAGTATTTCTGCCCGGCGGCGTGGAGGAAATCGGCAAAGTCGTAGGCCGCCTTCCCCAGGGTGCCGATGCCGTAGGGGGAGGGCAGGGAGGAGATGTGCAGGAGGATGCCGCTGCTGCGATCCATGGGGATCATCCTTTCTGTTTGGAAATGTATAGCGGCTTTTGACAGATATCAGCCTTTCACGGCGCCGGCTACCACGCCCTTGATAATGTGGCGCTGGCACAGGAGGTAGACAACGATGATGGGCAGAACCGTGAGAATGATGCAGGCCATCATGGGGCCCATTTCCACGGTGCCGTAGCTGCCGCGGAAGTATTGGATCAGGATGGAGATGGTGGTGTAGCCCTTGGTACGGTCCAGCACCAGGTAGGGCAGCAGATAGTCGTTCCATACCCACATGGTTTCCAGGATACCCACGGAAATAAGGGTGGGCTTGAGGATGGGCATGACCACCAGGAAGAAGGTCCGCAGAGGGCCGCAGCCGTCGATCATGGCGGCCTCTTCAATCTCCAGGGGGATGGACTTCATAAAGCCGCAGAACATGAACACCGCCAGCCCCGCGCCAAAGCCCAGGTAGATGATGCAGATGCCGTAGGGGGTGTTTACCGGCAGCAGGGAAATTTCCGCGGTGGACTTGGATACGGTAAAGCCCAGAGCGTCGGCCAGGTTCCCCAGGGTGAGGCTGGTGCCGATCTTGTCGGCGGTGGCGCTGAGGGTAAACATGAGCATCTGGAAGGGTACCACCATGGAGAAGATGAAGAGGTAGTAGCAGGCCTTGCTCCACCAGGTGTTCACCCGGGTGATGAACCAGGCGCACATGGAGCAGAAAATAAGGATCAGCGCCACGGAGGTGACGGTGATGAGGAGGGTGTAGCCGAAGGCGGAAAGGAAGCCCTTGGAGCCGATGGCGTCCGCATAGTTTGCAAGGCCGGCGAAGGAGCTGCCGTCCGGCAGCTGGAAGGCGGAGGAGGTGGTGATGGCGGACTCCTTCTTCAGGGAGTTGAGGAGGATCATCACCACCGGGTAGACCCAGGCCAGGCTCAGCACCGTCAGCACCGCGGTGAGGAGGGTATTGGCGATCTTGTTGGTTTTGCTCATTACTGCTGCACCTCCTTGGAGCGGGTGGCCCGCAGCTGGATCAGGGAGATGGCGATGACCAGCAGGCAGAAGAGCACCGCCTTGGCCTGGCCGTAGCCCTTCCACTGGGGCCCGGAGCGGGCGTAGAACGTGTAGTAGATGTTCAGGGCCAGGCCCTCGGAGGCGTGGGCGGGCTCGCCGGCGGTAAGGGCCAGGTTCTGGTCAAAGAGCTTGAAGCCGTTGGTGAGGGTGAGGAAGGTGCAGATGGTGATGGAGGGCATCACGTTGGGGATCTTGATGCGCCAGAGGGTCTGCCAGCTGGTGGCGCCGTCGATCCTGGCGGCCTCCAGGTAATCCGAGGGGATGGACTGGAGCCCGGCGATGTAAATGATCATCATGTAGCCGATCTGCTGCCAGCACATGAGGATGATGAGGCCCCAGAAGCCGTAGGTGGCGTCCAGGGAGAGAAGGGGCTTCTCCAGCAGGGACAGCACGCAGTTGAGGAGGATCTGCCAGATGTAGCCCAGGACGATGCCGCCGATGAGGTTGGGCATGAAGAACACGGTGCGGAAGAGGTTGGTGCCCTTGATGGCCCGGGTCAGGGCCAGGGCGATGGCGAAGGCCGCCACGTTGATGGCCAGAGTGGAAACGATGGTAAAAGCGGTGCTGAAGAGGAAGGACTGGCGGAAGCTCGCGTCGGTAAAGGCGTAGACGTAGTTGGCAAGGCCGTTCCAGGTGGGATTGTCAATGGTGATGAACTTGCAGAAGGACAGGTACAGCCCCTGGAGAAAGGGGTAGACAAATCCCACGCAGAAGGCCGCGAAGGTGGGCAGCAGGAACACCGGCCACCAGCGTTTCAAGGATCGTTGCAATTGGCTCCCTCCTTATTTTGATAAAATACCCGGATGTTGGACAAGATCCGGGCGATAAAATATCCGCACAGCGGGGTATCTCCGGGAAGCGGCCCGGAGGGCCGTTTCCCGCAGACCAGGAGGGCGGGCGATGAGCCCGCCCTCCTGCTTTGCCGCACGGTATCAGATATGCTCAGTGGAAAGAGGATCAGCCGTTGGCCAGGGCATACTCGCTGGCCCAGCCATCCACAAAGGCGGAGACCACGCCGTCCCAGTCACCGGTACCGGCAGCATAGGCGGTAAGGGCGGAGCCAACACCGTTCTTCCACTCCTCAGAGGGCATGGTGGTGAAGTTCCAGCTCACAGGGGTCTTGCCGGCAGCCAGCATCTCCGCATCCTGCTTGACGAAGAGGTTGGGGGACTCGATGGCGCTCTTGAAGGGAATGACGAAGCTCATGCCGGGCTCGCCGGAGGGCATGGCACCCTCGCCGCCGCCCATAGCCTGGGTGCCGGTTTCAGAGGTGACGCACCAGTAGAGGAAATCCAGAGTGGCCTGGATGTTCTCCTCGGAGGCAGAGTTGTTGACACACCAGTAGTTCTCTGTACCGGTGCACAGGCCCTGGTTGGCCTCATCGCCAGCGCCGATGTAGATGGGGATCATGGCCAGATCCTCGTCGGTGTACTTGCCTTCGCCCACCAGGTTGGCATACTCCCAGGAACCATTCTGGAAGAAGACGGCCTCGCCGCTCAGGAACTCGTTCTTGCTGTCGTCACCGGTCTTGCCGGCCAGCTCCGTGGGGGAGCAGGTGGAGTTATTGATGTACAGATCCCAGATGGCCTTGTAGTTATCCAGGTAGGTGCCCTCGATGGCATCGGTGGAGGAAATGCCCTTGTCCTGATACTCAAAGTAGATGGGCAGGTTGGCCAGATGGGTCTTGAAGCGCCAGTCAGAGGAACCGTCCATACCGGCGGAGGTGAAGGCAGCGAAGCCCAGCTCGTCCTTCCGGGCGGTGATGTCCTCGGCCACCTTCTTCAGATCCTCGAAGGACTGGATATCCTCTACGCTGTAACCAGCCTCAGCCAGCAGGGTCTTGTTGACGATGATGCCGTAGGACTCGATAACGTAGGCAATGCCCAGCACCGCGTCGCCGTCCTTGAGGGCGTATTCATCGCTGGTGAGCTCACCGTAAACAGCGCTGTCGCTGAGGTCATAGCAGTAGTCCTTCCAGTTGGCAAGACCCACGGGGCCGTTGACCTGGAAGAGGGTGGGCGGGTTGCTCTTGCCCATCTCGCTCATAAGGTAGGTCTCGTACTCGCCGGAGGCGGCGGTAACCACGGTGACGGGAACGCCGGTCTCCTCGGTGTAGAGCTGGGCCAGCTCCTGCCACTGGGCATCCTGCTCGGGCTTGAAGTTCAGGTAGTAGACTTCGCCGCCGGCGGCAGTGCTGTCATCGCCGGTCTGATCATTGGCAGTGTTGTTGCCGGAGTTGTTTCCGGTGTTGCTGGAGTTGTTTCCGCCGCAGGCCACCAGAGCAAATGCCATGGTCAGAGCCAGAAGCAGTGCAAGCATTTTTTTCATTTCATGCAATCTCCTTTTTTAGTTTTGCCTTGTATGAGGCTGTATTTTCACGCCGTTTGGCGGGAAAACCAAAGGTTACAGGGGCCGTACGGAGCCGCCCTGGCGGAGGGTGGCCTCCAGGCGCACATGGCGCTGGCGGCTGCCGCCGGAGAGCATATCCAGCAGGATCGCCACCGCCTGACGGCCCATTTCCTCGGCGGGCTGGACCATGGTGGTAAGGGTGGGAACCAGGTATTCGGACATGCTCAGGCCGTCGATGGCGATGACGGAGCAGTCCCGGGGCACCTGGCGGCCGTGGTCGGTAAGAGCCTTGACGGCGGCCATGGCCATGGTGTCAGAAATGGTAAAGAGGGCGGTAAAGTCCTTCCCCGTTTGCACCAGCCGGGAGACGGTGGCGTAAGCGTCCTCCATGGCAAAGCTGCCGCCGGTTTCCGCCAGGAGAGTTTCGTCAAAGGCCACGCCGTTGTCCCGCAGGGCGGCCAGGTAGCCGTTGCAGCGCAGCTGGCTGATGGAACGGTCATCCCGGCTGGGGATCAGGGCGGCAATGCGCCGGTGTCCCAGCTGAAGCAGTACCTCCACCGCCCGGTAGGCGGTCAGGTGGTCGTCGATGGACACGGAGGCGTAGTCCTCCTCCCGGAGGGAGCCGAAGCAGTTGGTGTAGGAGCAGCACACATAGGGCACGCCGATGAGGGCCAGCTCCGCCGGGGTGTAGTCGAAGCGCCCCCCCAGGAAGATCAGGCCCCGGAGCTTCTTCTCCCGCTCCAGGATGGCCCCCTCCTTCACCTCGTCGGCGTCGGAATCGATCTGCCGGAGGACCATGGTGGAGCCGGCGGCGTCGATCTGGCGGGAGACGGTCTTGAGCATGTCGGAGAAAAAGAGGTTCCCGGTGCCCCGGACCACCACGCCGATGGCGTCGGACTGGCTGCGGACCAGATCCCGGGCGCTGTTGTTGGGGATGTAGCCCTGGCGCTCCACCGCGGCGAGCACCTGGCGGCGGACCGCGGGGCTCACGTCGGGGCGCTGGTTGAGGACCCGGGACACGGTGGAAACGCTGACGCCGCACTCCCTGGCGATATCCCGGATGGTCATAGGCCCTGCCCTCCCCCTGCTTATCACACACGATCCTGCCCCAAAAGCGGTCACACACAGCATACGGCGCCCCGGAGGGCCCCGCGGGGACGCCGCGGACAGCGGGCCGCCCCGCCGCCGGCCGCTCCCCCGGGCCGCCCGGCGGCGCTTTCGGGGGGGAACCCAGCCGGCAAGTGACAGTTTTTCACTGAAAAACGTTACCGGTAACGCTACCGGTAACGTTACCGGCGTCCTTATGCTTTGATAGTAGCAACCTTTCCCGGATTTGTCAAGAAAACTCCGCCGGCGGCGGGGTATTTTCGGCGAATTGCTGAAACCGGCGGGGGATCCTTTGGGGAATATTACCCGCCGCAGCCCTTGGCCGCCCTCGGCTTCCGCCGCCCGAGCCTCCCCGGCCCCGCCGCTGCCCGGGCCTCCGGCACCCCGACTCCGGCCGCTGTCCTTGGCCGCCCAGCCGGGCCCTCGCCACACCCCGGCTGCCGTCCGGGCCTCCGGCGTCCCCGCCCTCGGCCTCCCCCGCTTCCCGGCCACTGCCAAGGTACCGCTCCGGGGTGTCCGGCCGCCCCCTCCCCCGCTTCCCGGCCGCCCTTTTTTCGGGCCCGGCGCGATCCCCGGCGGGGCGGCGGATTGGCGATTGACCTGCCCCGGCTTTTCTGATACAATAGGCCCACATAACAGATGTGAAAAGGAGGCTATCCGCTATGAAAGAGATCATCGCCACCCAGGCGGCCCCCGCCGCCATCGGCCCCTATTCCCAGGGCGTCAGCGCCGGCGGCATCGTCATCACCTCCGGCCAGCTGCCGGTGGACCCCGCTACCGGCGCCTTTGCCGAGGGCGGCATCGCCGGCCAGACCCGGCAGTCCCTGAAGAACGTCCAGGCGGTGCTGGCCCAGGCCGGCCTCACCATGGAGAACGTGGTCAAGACCACCGTGTTCCTCAAGGACATGAACGACTTCGCCGCCATGAACGAGGTCTACGCCACCTTCTTCCCCGGCGATCCCCCGGCCCGCAGCGCCGTGGAGGTAGCGCGGCTGCCCAAGGACGCCATGGTGGAGATCGAGGCCATTGCCGTTCGGTAACCGGCAAGGCCCGGAAGGCCCGGCGGGAACGGTTCCGCCGGGCTTTTTCCGGCTTTTTTCCGGGAAGGAGGACCTAAAATAGCATATGATGATGAAAAAACGGATGGCCCAGCTGCTGCTGGCGGCGGCGGGCCTGCTGTGCCTGGGCGCGGGGCTGGCCCAGGGGGGCTATCAGACCACCCTGGGCAAGGCGGTGCGGATCTGTATGGAGTGTATCGGCATTGGATAAAAGAAAAAAGACGAAACGGCCGGACTTCCGGCGCAGATGCATCCAGCTGGTCAGCGCCCTGCTGTATAACGCCAATCTTTCGGGCTTTGCCTCCGGTACCATTTATAAAGGGGATCTCAAGGGCGTCTGTGTGCCGGGGCTCAACTGCTACTCCTGCCCCGGGGCGGTGGCGGCCTGCCCCCTGGGCTCCCTGCAAAACGCCCTGAGCGCTCTGCCCAACAAGCTGCCCCTGTATATCGCGGGTTTCCTGCTGCTGGTGGGCCTGGGCCTGGGGCGGATCGTGTGCGGCTTCCTCTGCCCCTTTGGCCTGATCCAGGAGCTGCTCTATAAGATTCCCGGGCGGAAGCTCAAGAAGGGACGCTGGAGCCGGAGGCTCTCCTGGCTGAAATACGCCGTGTTGGCGATATTCGTGGCGGCGATCCCTCTGTGGTACGCCTACACGGCGGGCTATCCTCTGCCCGGCTTCTGCAAGTATATCTGCCCCGCCGGCACCCTGGAGGGGGGCGTCCCCCTGGTGGCCCTGAACGAGTCCTTCCGGCCTTTGATCGGGTGGCTGTTTACCTGGAAAACGGCCCTGTGCGCCGCCATCCTGCTTTCGTGTGTATTCTGCTACCGGGCCTTCTGCCGCTTTTTGTGCCCCCTGGGGGCCATCTATTCCTTCTTCTGCCGGGTGGCCCTGTTCGCCGTCCGGGTGGACGAGGGGAAGTGCGACGGCTGCGGCCTTTGCACCCGCAGGTGCCTGATGGACGTGAAGAAGGTGGGGGACCGGGAGTGCATCCAGTGCGGCCTCTGCCGCCATACCTGCCCCAGAGGGGCGATCTATTTCGGATGGGAAAGGAAACAAACGGATGAAAGCAAAACGACTGTGTCTGACGGCCATGCTGGCGCTGGCCCTGCTGCTCCTGGCGGGATGCCAGAAGGCTGAGGTCCCCACGGGCCCCGTGGCCCAGGGCGACGCCTACCGGGATTTCACCGCCTCCCTGGCGGACGGCGGCGAATTCACCCTCTCCGACCAGGAGGGCAAGGTGATCCTCCTCAACTTCTGGGCCACCTGGTGCGGCCCCTGCGTGGGGGAGATGCCCGCCTTCACCCGGCTGGTGGAGACCTACGGGGAGGACCTGGCCCTGCTGGCGGTGAACTGCGGGGAGGACGAGGCCACCGTGACGGCCTTCCTGGAGGAGAACGGCTATACCTTCCCGGTGGCCCTGGACCCGGAGTATGAGATCTCCAGCCTCTACCCCACCGAAGGTATCCCCTACACCGTCATCGTGGGTACCGACGGCAAGGTGGCGGCCATCCAGGTGGGCGCCAGGGACGCGGACACCATGTACGCCCACTACTGCGAGGTCATCGACGGCCTGCTGCCGGCGTGACGGGGGCTGCTCCCGACAGCCCGGCGGCCCCTTTTGCCCGCCCGGCCCCGGGATCCCCCGGGGCCGGACGGCGCGGGCGGCCCGGCAGCGCCCCCGGGGGAAATTCCCCCTTGCAATCCCGGGGAGAATCGTGTATAATACCCAATACACTATGGAATACCCTCCGCAAGCATTCGTGTTGAGGCTCCGGTCTCGCGCAATGGATGCCTGTGAACCATGTCAGGCGGGGAACCGAGCAGCATTAAGCGGGACAACATGTGCCGCGAGGGTGCCGGTTCGGAGCGGATGCTTGCGGAGAGTATT
>CALXGG010000005.1 GCA_944387785.1 uncultured Oscillospiraceae bacterium
CCGCCCGGGCGGGGGCCAACGGCAAGCTCTTCGGCGCCGTCACCAGCAAGGAGGTCTCCGACGCCCTCCAGGCCCAGCACGGCATCGAGCTGGGCAAGCAGAAGATCGTCATGGAGGAGCCCATCAAGGCCTACGGCAGCTACCAGCTCAAGGCCAAGCTGGGCTTCGAGGTCTCCGGCACCGTGTATGTGATGGTGGTGGAGGCCAAGTAAGGCCCCGTGGGGCGTTTACCACAGTGAGACGGCCCGGCGGCGGGTTTTGTTCCCCTGCCGGCCCAGGGAAGGAGGGAGCTCGTGCCCGCGGATGAATTACTGACCCGGCAGATGCCCCACAGCCTGGAGGCGGAGCAGGCGGTGCTGGGCTCCATGCTCATCGACGCCGATTGCATCAAAGACGTCATGGACAAGCTCCAGCCGGAGGACTTCTATATCCGGCAGAACCGGGACATCTTTGAGACCATCTACACCATGTTCAGCTACTCCCGGCCGGTGGACGGCGTCACCGTGGCGGAGGAGATGCAGAAAAACGGCACCTTCGATGAGCTGACCACCAAAAATTACCTGGTGCAGCTCATGGAGGTGACCCCCACCAGCGCCAACGCCATGGAGTATGTGGCCATCGTCCGCAGCAAGGCCCTGCTGCGCAGCCTTGCCAAGGCCGCCGGCGACGTGCTGGCCATGGTCCAGGAGGGGGTGGGGGAGGCCCAGTCGGTGCTGGAGGCGGCGGAGCAGCGGATCTACGCCATCCGCCGGGGCCGCAGCGCCCAGGACATGGTGCCGGTAGGCCAGATCATCAAGCCGGTGCTGGACCAGATCAACGACATGGCTGTGTCCAAGACCGGCCTTTCCGGCCTCTCCAGCGGCTTTTCCGGCCTGGACCAGAAGATCCACGGCCTCAACCGCTCCGACCTGATCCTGCTGGCCGCCCGGCCGGGCATGGGCAAGACCTCCTTCGCCCTGAACATCGCCCTGAACGTGGCCAAGCAGAACAGCGACAAGACGGTGGCGGTGTTCTCCCTGGAGATGAGCAAGGAGCAGCTGGTGACCCGGCTTTTGTCCTCCGAGGGCCTGGTGGAAAACGGCCGGCTGACCAACGGAAGGCTCAGCGCCTCCGACTGGGGGAAGCTGACCCAGGCCGCCCGGACCATCAAGCAGACCGACATCCGCATCGATGACAACCCCCTGCTCACCGTGGCGGACATGAACGCCAAGTGCCGCCGGATCGAGAACCTGGGCCTGGTGGTCATCGACTACCTCCAGCTGATGACCTCCTCCGGCGGCAAAAGCTACGCCGGGGAGAACCGCCAGCAGGCGGTCAGCGACATCTCCCGGATGCTCAAGATCATGGCCAAGGAGCTCAACGTGCCGGTGATCTGCCTCAGCCAGCTCAGCCGCGCCAACGAGAAGCGGGAGGACAAGCGGCCCATGCTCTCGGACCTGCGGGAGTCCGGCGCCATCGAGCAGGACGCGGACATCGTCATGTTCCTCTACCGGGAGGACTACTATAAAGAGGATACCGAGAACCAGAACATCGCCGAGTGCATCATCGCCAAGAACCGCCACGGCGAGCGCTGCAAGCTCCCCCTGCGGTGGATGCCGGAGTACACCACCTTCAGCACCGTGGAGATGCGCTTTGACGAGGCGTGAGCCGCCGGGGCGGCAAGGAGGAGAGAGATGGAATATATCGTGCCGGGCGTGCTGCTGTGGCTTTTGGCGGCGGCCTATCTGGTGTGGCGGATCCGCCGGAGCATGCGCCTGCTGCTGGATGACCCGCCGGAGCTGACGTGGCTCATTTATCTGGTGATATTCACCCTGTTCGCCCCGCTGATCTCCTTCCTGGGCGGGAAAAACCGGACCGCCGGCATCGTGCTGCTGGCGGCGGCCTTCGCGGTGAGCCTGGTGCTGTCCTACCGGGCCATGGCCCGCTACCGGGCGTGGGTGAAGGAGGAGCGGGAGCGGCGGCAGGAAGAGGACGGCCGGCGGTGAGGGCCCCGGCCCGCCTTGGGACGGGCCGGAGAAAGGATGAGAGGATGGAGGACCTGGGGGGATTTCCCGCCATGGAACGGGCCCTGGATTTTTGCCGGGCCCACCATATGCTGCCGCCTCCCGGCGGCGTGATGCTCTGCGCCGTGTCCGGCGGCAGGGACTCTATGGCTTTGCTGCTTTTTCTCAAGACAGCCTCCCTCCGGGAGGGCTTTGCCCTCCGCGCCGCCCACTACAACCACCACCTGCGGCCCACAGCGGGCCGGGATGAAAACCTGGTCCGGCAGTACTGCCGGCAGCGGGGGATCCCCCTGATCTGCGGCGGCGGCGACGTGGCCGCCTGGGCCCGGCGGCAGGGGGCCTCCCTGGAGGACGCCGCCCGGACCCTCCGCTACCGCTTCCTGGAGGAGACGGCGGACGCTGTGGGAGCCCAGCGCATCGCCACCGCCCACCATGTCCAGGACAACGCGGAAACGGTGCTGCTCCATCTCCTCCGGGGCTCCGGCCTCCGGGGCCTGGGGGGCATCCCGCCGGTCCGGGGCCGGATCGTCCGGCCCTTCCTGGCAACGGACCGCCGGGACATCGAGGACTATGTGGCCCGGCAGGGGATCCCCTACGCGGAGGACGAGACCAACGCGGACACCGCCTATGCCCGCAACCGCCTGCGCCGGGAGATCCTGCCCCTGCTGGAGGAGGCTTCCCCCGGCTGCACCGGCCGCATCGCCGGGGCGGCGGCGCTCCTCCGGGAGGAGGAGGCCCACCTCTCGGCGGAGTGTGACGCCCTGCTGCCGGAGGAGACAGAGGAGGGCGTTGTGCTTTCCGCCGTCCTTTTGGGGCGGCAGGACGCCGCTATGGGGCGGCGGCTGGTCCGGGAGGCGGCCCGGCGGCTGGGCGGGACGCTTACCGCCCGGCAGACGGAGGCGGTGCTGGCGCTGGGCAGCGGCGGCATCCTGGACCTGCCGGGGGGCCTCCAGGCCTTCCGGCAGCCCCACCGGCTGACCCTCCGCCGCCTGCCGCCGCCGGCGGGACCTCTGGCCCTCCGCAGGGGGGAACAGGCCTGGAACGGCGGCGCCGTCCGGGTAGAGGAGACGGCGGACTGGGAACACCTGCCTCCGGGCTGCGCCCTGGCGGCGGAGAAGGTACAGCCGCCCCTGACCATCGCCCCCTGGGACGGCGGGGGCCGCCTGAGGATCGAGAACGGCAGCCGCACCGTCAAGCGGCTGTTCGCCGACCGGAGGATCCCGCCCCAGCGGCGGGAGGAGCACCCGGCCCTTTACGACGGGGCGGGGCGGCTCCTGGCGGTGCTGGGGGTGGCGGTGGACTGGGAGTTCCGGCCCCGGCCCGGGGAGCGGGCCATCACCGTGGTATGGGAAAGGGAGGAGCGCGGCGATGAACTACTGTAAGCACTGTATGGTCCCCACGGAGGAGGCGGCATGCCCCCTGTGCGGGGAGGAACACCTGTGGCCGGTGCTGCCGGAGGACCCCTGCCTTGCCGCGGAGCTGGAGGGGCCCTGGTCCGACATGTACGCAGACCTGCTGGAGCGGCGGCAGATCCCCTGCCTGCGCAAGCAGGTCCGGGGGGAGGACTGGGCCGCCGCTTTGGGCTGCCGGCTGGCCAGGATGAGCTTTTATGTGCCCTATGAGCGGCTGGAGGAGGCCCAGGAGATAGCCCGGGCCCTTTTTGCCCGGAACGGGACGGAAACTGAGGAAGAAAAGGAGAAAGAGCTATGAGCATGATGGATCAGGACATCCTGAAGGTACTGTACACCCAGGAGGAGATCGCCGCGCGGGTCAAGGAGCTGGGGGCCCAGATGTATGAGGACTTCAAGGGGAAGGACCCGCTGTTCGTCAGCGTGCTGCGGGGGGCCTTCATCTTTATGGCGGACATCGTCCGGGCCTGCCAGGTGAAGAGCGACGTGGAGTTCATCGCCGTCAGCTCCTACGGCAACGCCACCACCAGCTCCGGCGCGGTGCAGATCACCCACGATATCCAGCAGGATATCTCCGGGCGGAACCTGGTGGTCATCGAGGACATCCTGGACAGCGGCAATACCCTCAGCTTCCTCAAGCAGTATTTCCTCACCAAGGGGGCGGCCTCCGTGGCCATCTGCACCCTGCTGGACAAGCCCAGCCGCCGCACCAAGGTCATCACCGCCGATTACATCGGCTTCACCGTCCCCGACGAGTTCGTGGTGGGCTACGGCCTGGACTACTGCCAGAAGTACCGCAACCTCCCCTATATCGGCGTACTCAAGCCCGAGGTGTACAGCGGGGAGTGACCGGCCGCCCGCCGGGCGGCAAAAACAGCGGGCGCCCCGTGGGCGCAAAGGAGTGTTGGATCGTTGACCAAGCAGACAAGGCGGCCCGGCATGGGCCTCTACTTCGCGGCGATGATGCTGATGCTGCTGGCGTTTTACGCCTTTTCCGGCAGCATGAACACCACCGGCATCACCTATTCCCAGGTCCAAAGCCTCTTTGAGGACCAGCAGGTCCAGAGCTTTTACGTCAAGGACGGCACGGACCTCTATCTCCACCTCAAGGACGGCGCCGTGGTGCGCAATGAGCTGAGCAGCGTGGCCGTGTTCCGGGAGGACCTGGGGGACCTGATCGAGCAGCAGAGGGCCGAGGGCGTGCTGGTGGAGTACGACTACGCCCCCGTCTACGCGCCTCCCTGGTGGAGCGAGATACTGCTGTACGTGGTGCTCATCGGGGCGGTGTTCCTGGTGTGGCAGTACGCCATGGCCAGGGCCCAGGGCGGCGGCGTGGACCAGGGCCGGAAATTCGGCCGGGCCCGGATCCGCTTTGGCTCCGATAACAAGAAAAAAGTGAATTTCACCGACGTGGCCGGCGCCGACGAGGAGAAGGAGGAGCTCCAGGAGATCGTCCAGTTCCTCCAGGATCCCCAGAAGTACCTGGAGCTGGGGGCCCGGATCCCCAAGGGCGTGCTGCTGGTGGGCCCTCCGGGCACCGGCAAGACCCTGCTGGCCCGGGCGGTGGCCGGGGAGGCCGGGGTGCAGTTCCTGTCCATCTCCGGCTCCGACTTCGTGGAGCTGTATGTGGGCGTGGGCGCCAGCCGGGTAAGGGACCTCTTTGAGGAGGCCAAGAAGGTGGCCCCCGCCGTGGTGTTCATCGACGAGATCGACGCCGTGGGCCGCCAGCGGGGCGCGGGCCTGGGCGGCGGCCACGACGAGCGGGAGCAGACCCTCAACCAGCTGCTGGTGGAGATGGACGGCTTCTCCGCCAACGAGGGGGTGGTGGTCCTGGCGGCCACTAACCGTGCCGATATCCTGGATCCCGCCCTGCTGCGGCCCGGCCGGTTCGACCGGCAGGTCTATGTGGGCCGACCGGACATCAAGGGCCGGGAGGAGATCCTCCGCATCCACGTCCGCAACAAGCCCCTGGCGGAGGACGTGGACCTGAAGGTGCTGGCCCAGTCCACCCCCGGCTTTACCGGGGCGGACCTGGAGAACGTGGTCAACGAGGGGGCCCTGCTGGCCGCCCGCCGGGGCCACAAGTTTATCACCCGGGACGATCTCCAGGAGGCGGTGATCAAGGTCATCGCCGGGCCGGAGAAGAAGAGCCGGGTGGTGCCCCTCCATGAGCGCAGGCTCACCGCCTACCACGAGGCGGGCCACGCGGTGATGCACCACTGCCTGGAGAGCGTGGACCCGGTCCATCAGGTGACCATCGTCCCCCGGGGCCAGAGCGGCGGCATGACCATCTCCCTGCCCGCCGAGGACAAGGGCTACTACTCCAAGCGCTACATGGAGGAGGAGATCGCCGCCCTGCTGGGGGGCCGGGTGGCGGAGGAGCTGTTCCTGGACGACATCTCCACCGGCGCCTCCAACGACATCCAGCGGGCCACCGATATGGCCCGGCGGATGGTCACCGTCTACGGTATGAGCGAGAAGCTGGGGGCGGTGAGCTTCGACACCGGCCACGACGAGGTGTTCATCGGCCGCTCCATGGCCCAGGCCAAGACCTACTCCGAGGCCGTGGCCGCCCAGATCGACAGCGAGGTAAAGGCCCTCATCGACCGGGGCTACCGCCGCTGCCAGGAGGTGCTGGAGGCCCACCGGGACCAGGTAAAGGCGGTGGCGGACTACCTGCTGGAGTACGAGACCATGTCCGCCGAGGACTTCGCCCGGGTCATGGGAAAGCCCAAGGCCAGCCTCTCCTGACCGGGACAGGACAGAAAAAAAGCCGTACCATCTACCATGGTACGGCTTTTTATACACACACAACAGCGCCCCGGGCCCTCAGGCCTCCCGTTCGGTAAGGGCGATGTACCGCTCCTCCGCGTCCCGCAGGGCGGCGGTCAGCAGCGTCACCGCCTTGCGGACCACCACGTCCTCCCCGCCGTAGCGCTCCAGAAGGGAGATGGCCTGGTCCGCCTGGCCCACCAGGATGGCGTACTCTTTCTGATAATCCATCATCTTGACACTCCTTTTCGCTGTGCCCGCAGCCGGGCGGGCGTGTGAATCTCAGGGCGGGTGGCGCCCGCCGGCCTGCCTGCCGGGCAGGCGCGGAGGAGCGGGACAGGGCGGGAAAACGGGGGAAATGCCGCCTTTCCGGGGAAGGGGGCGGGCCCTGTCGCTCTCTGTCGTCAGTATAGGACAGGGGCGGCGGGGAAATTTGTAGAATCCTGTCCGCTACAAAAATTTTGCAGAAGGGGGCCGCCGGGGCCGTCCCGGGGAAACACTACTTGCGGGATATACGCCCGGTGGGTATAATCAAGATATAGTGGTTTCCCCGCCGGGCCGGGGAGCGGAGGCCCGCCGCGGCCCTGGAGAAAAAATCCAGCGCCGGGGGGCGGAAAAAAGGACCCGGGCGGCCCGCGGAGGCGGGCGGCCGGATCCCAAGGGGGCGCTATGTAAAGATCCACTGCACCAGCAGCAGAAGGCCCAGCCCCGGCACCCCCAGGACCCCCACCACCAGGGCGTTGAACAGGTTCAGCCCCAGGGAGAGGCCGGTGAGGGGGGCGGCGGCGTTGAGCAGCAGCAGGGCCCCCAGGCCCAGCAGGGTGTTGAAGAGCACCTTCAGGGCGGCCTTCAGCGGGGCGGAGAACACCTTGGCGAACAGCAGCGCCAGCCCCAGGGCCGCCAGGGCCAGCGGCAGGGCGGTCCTTACGTCCATCGGCCCCTCCCGCCCGCGTGGGCGGTGACGGCGGTGGCGGCGCAGGCCTCCAGCTCCTTGATCTGCCGCAGCAGGTAGTTCATCCGGGACTGGAGGGCCCGGATCTCGAAGATGCAGGACTCGGTGAGCTCCGGGTCGCTGGTGTAGTCAAAGGCGGCGAAGGCGTGGCTGAGGGCGGTCTGGGTGCTCCTGAGGCTGGCCTTCAGCTCCAGCAGGGCGGGGCTGTCGGTGGGGCGGGTACGGATGGGGGAGATGCGTTTCATGTCAGATCCCTCCTTGGTTTCCAGTCTACGAACAGTTTGGACAAATATGCCTGGTTTTATAACCGGGGGAGGGAAAATCCCCGGCGGGGCCGGGGGAGAGGAGGCGCCATGCACGAGATATACATGGGGGAGGCCCTGGCCCTGGCCCGGGAGGCCGCGGCGGCGGGGGAGGTGCCCGTGGGCTGCGTCATCGTCCGGGAGGGCCGCATCGTGGGCCGGGGCCGCAACCGCCGGGAGGAGCGCCGGCGCACCTCCTCCCACGCGGAGATGGAGGCCATCGCCCAGGCCAACCGGGCCCTGGGCTCCTGGCGGCTGGACGACTGCGCCCTCTACGTCACCCTGGAGCCCTGCCCCATGTGCGCCGGGGCCATCCTCAACGCCCGGATCCCCCGGGTGTACTACGGGGCCCGGGACGACGTGATGGGGGCCTGCGGCGGGGTGCTGAACCTGTTCATGGAGGACTTCCCCCACCGGCCCGCCCTGGTGGGCGGCATCCGGGAGGCGGAGTGCCGCCAGGTGCTGGAGGCCTTCTTCCGGGGCCTCCGGCGGGGGAGGGACGGGGCCCCGTCCCGGGAGATTTAATACTTTTGTAATAACCTTGCGGTGTTTTTTGTAACAACCGCCGGGTATCATAATACTTGCAAGAGACAATAACTTCTTTTCATCCAATCTTCCAAAACATAAACGCAAGAGCGAGAGGCACTCCCCTCTCGCTCTTGCGTTTTTCTATGCTGTTTCCGCCGGGGCCCCGTCCCCGGGCGGGCGGAGGGCTCATGCCGGAGCCTGTGTCCCCGGGCAAATGGGGCCCTGGGGGCAGGCTAGGCCTCCGCCGGGGCCTCCGGGTCCTTTTCCGGGGCCGGGGCGGGCTCCGGCCGCTCCCGCTGGAGCAGCAGGAACACTGTCAGCACCAGGGCGCAGCCGCCGAACAGCAGGGCCCGGGGCGCGCCGCCGTCGGCGGTGGCCGCCAGGCACAATATCACCGCCAGGTCCGCCACCGGGGTAAAGCCCCGGGGGCTGCTCTCCCCCCGGAGGAAGCCCGCCAGCTGGGAGAAGGCGTAGGCCGCCATGGCGGCGGCCAGCACCGGCAGCCAGTACCGAGCCAGCACCGGGTCGTCCGCCGCCGGCAGGTACACCGCCAGCACCAGGAACACCCCGAAGAACATGGCGGGCAGCAGGGGGCCCACCGTGACCTCCCCGCCGGAGGCCATCTGCCTGCCCAGCAGCAGGAAGCAGCCGCCGGACGCCACGGCGGTGAGGCCCGCGGCGATGGCCGCCACCCCCTCGCCGCCGCCGCTGCCGCCAAGGCCGGCGGCGGCCATCAGCAGCCCGCCCGCCACCAGCAGCAGGCTGCCGGCGGCCAGCAGGGGCTTTTCCCACTGGGGCGGGGCGAAGCGCCGGGAGAAGGAGGCCCTGGTCTTGTCCAGCTTCCGGGCCAGGGCCAGCTCCCAGAGGGCCAGCAGGGCCAGGCACGCCACCGCCGCCGCGCCGGGCAGGGAGGGCAGGGACAGGCCGGTCTCCGGGTCGAAGCCGGTCAGGTTCTGGACCAGGCGCAGAAGGAACAGCACCAATCCGGCGCACCACAGCCGCCCGGCCCGCAGCAATATATTGTTCATGGTCGATACCTCTTCTCGGGAAATAGGCGGCAGCAGGCCGCCGCCGGCCGGCCCGGAAGCCTCCCCGGACAGGGGAAAGGCGGGCCGCCGCTCCCAGTATACCACCGTTGGGAGACGTTGTCATCATTTTTCGGACAAGCGCCTCATAAACTGGGGAGGAAGGGGAGGGGGTACGCATGGGAAAGTATGTGGGGATAGCGCTGGTCCTGGTGGGGCTGCTGTTTGGCATGGCCTGGCTGTGGGCCGGACCCGGCGGGGAGGAGGCCCCCGGCGACGCGCCGGCGGAGACAGGGGAGAGCGCCGCTCCGCCGGAGGCGGACAGCGCCGCCGCCGGCAGCCGCGACGGAGGGAAGCTGCTGCGGGTGCTCATCGACGGGGAGCTTCAGGAGATGGATATGGCCACCTACCTCCGGGGGGTGGTCCGTGCGGAGATGCCCGCCTCCTTCGCCCTGGAGGCCCTGAAGGCCCAGGCGGTGGCCGCCCGGACCTACACTCTCTACCGGATGGAGAACGGCGGCGCCGCCAACCACCCGGAGGCGGACGCCTGCGACGACGTCAACTGCTGCAAGGCCTATCTCACGGCGGAGGAGGCGGCGGCCAACTGGGGGGACCAGGCGGCGGCCTATGAGGCCAAGATCGACCAGGCGGTGGCGGAAACCGACGGGGAGTGCGTGCTCTATGAGGGCCGGCCCATCCTGGCGGCCTTCCACTCCTCCTCGGCGGGGGCCACCCAGGACGCCGCCGACGTGTGGACCAGCAGCCTGCCCTACCTCCAGAGCGTGGAATCCCCGGAAAATGAGGACACGGTGCCCAACTACCGTTCCTCCGCCAGCTTTTCCGCCGCGGACCTGAAGGCCAAGCTCCAGGAGGCTCTGCCGGAGGCCAGCCTCGCCGGCGACCCCTCCACCTGGTTCACCAACATCCAGCAGGAGCCCGGCGGCGCGGTCACCAGTGTGACCGTAGGGGGCGTGGCCGTGAAGGGCAGCCGCCTGCGGACCATCCTGGGCCTGCGCAGCGCCTGCTTCACCATTTCCTTTGACGGCGATACCGTGACCTTCTCCGTCACCGGCTACGGCCACGGCGTGGGCATGAGCCAGTACGGGGCCAACGTCCTGGCCGCCGACGGCATGGACTACCGGGAGATCCTGGCCTGGTATTACACCGGCACCACCGTGGAGCCCTACCTGCCGGCGGCGGAATAGGCCGGCGGCGGGGCGGGCATACTTCCGGTGGGAGGTGAGAACCCATGGCGGAAAAACGGCGTTCCCAGCCGCCGGAGCGGAAGCCCGGCTGGCCCGACGGGCCGGACGATGTGATCAACCGCTACGGGACCTATGAGGTCCAGGCCACCTGCGGCACGGAAAACGACTTTCCCATGATCGCCCAGGGGCTGCCCCGGGAGGGCGGCGGGCCGGGGAAAAAACTGGCGCGGCGGGAAGGAAACAGCAAGTCCTCCCAGCCGGAGCGATAGGAGGCAGTTTTCCAACAGCTCCGGCGGAAAAACCGGGAGGGGACGGAATGCTCCGTCCCCTCCCGGTTTGCTGCTTCCGGGCCCTGGCGCCCCCGGGGCGCTACCGGCCCTCCTCCAGGGGGAGGTACATATCGTACCAGGCCACGCCGCCGTGGACCGAAGCCGCAATGCCCAGGTTCTTGAAACCGAAGCTCTCATAGTAAGCAATCTTGTGTTCCCGGCAGGTGAGGGTCACCGCCAGACGGTGTTCCCGCCGGGCCTGCCGGATCAGGGCGTTCAGCAGCAGCCGGCCATAGCCCCGGCGCTGGAAGTCCGGGTGGACCGCCAGGCTGAACACGGACTGGTAGGGGTTCTCCGGGCGGTGGCAGCCCGTGTCGGCGAACATCTCGTCCTCGATGGTGGGCCGGCCGATGACCGGCCCCATGGCGAAGCCCACCGTCTCCCCGTCCAGCTCCCCCAGGAGGATGTGGCCGGGGTAGGCGGCGATCCGCGCCTCCATGGCCCGGAGGCTGGCGGCCTGCTCCGGCGGGAAGCAGGCGGTCTCGATGGCGGCGCAGCGGGGCGCGTCCTCCGGCTGGGCGGGCCGGATCACCAGGGGCGCCGCCTCGCCGGCCAGCTGCGCCAGGAATTCCCCGCTCTCCCGGATCTCCGCCCCCACGTTGGCCATGTCCCGGAGGTTGGCCGCCTGGATCTCCTCGGTGTTGGAGGAGCAGCAGTCGGCCAGGACCACCACATGGTAGTCCAGGGAGATGGCGTCGTAGCAGGTGGTGCGGATGCAGTTGGGGGTGGTGGTGCCGGAGAGCACCACCGTGTCCGCCCCCAGACGGCGGAGGAGCAGGTCCAGCGATGTGTGGAAAAAGGCGGAGTACCGGGGCTTGACGATCTCATAGTCACCGGGCTCCCGGCCGAATTCCGGCGGGTTTTCCACAGAGAGGGGGCCGGTGCTGCCGGGGGTCAGGGGCTTCCCGCCCCGGAGCCAGACCTGGTAGCGGGTATTTTCCACATCGCTGCCGTCGGCGCGGTAGGAGTGGTTGATGAAGATGACCGGCACCTTGGCCGCCCGGCAGCCGGCGATGAGCCGGGCGCAGGTGGGCACCGTGGCCCGGGCGCCCCGGATGCACAGGGGGGACGCCGGGTTCAGGAAGCCGTTTTGCATGTCGATGACCAAAAGGGCGTATTTCACAGGCATAACCTCCTTGGACAGATCAGATCAAAAACCATTCCGCCGCCAGCACCACCAGGCAGCAGGCGATGGCCACCTGGAACAGGCTGCCGCCAAACCAGGAGAGAAGGCACCCGGCGATCAGGGCCAGCAGCCCCGCCAGGGGGCTCTGGGTGGCGTCCACGATGGCGGGGAAGGTCATCACCGCCAGGGTGACGTAGGGGACGTAATAGAGGAAGGACCGCAGGGTGCGGCTGCGGATCTCCCGGCGGATCAGGGCCAGGGGGGTCACCCGGATCAGGTAGGACACCGCCGCGGACACCAGGATGTACAGCCAGATATTCATGAGGCGGCCTCCTCTGTTTCCGTATCCTTCACCGGGAACAGCAGCGCCGCCGCCAGGGAGATCACCACGGTGAGGAGGATGGTCTTGACCCCGGAGGAGAGGCCCGCCAGGGCCTCCCACCGGGCGGCGGCGTAGCTGAGGGCGAAGCTCAGCAGCACCAGGCCCCCCACGATTTTGCTCCGGCGGGAGGGGGGCACGATGATGGCGATGAACATGCCGTAGAGCCCCACGCTCAGGGCGCTGACCAGCCGCAGGGGCAGCACGTTGCCCATGACCACCCCCAGGCAGGTGCCCACGCTCCAGCCGGGGATGGCCACCGCCATGGCCCCGTAGGTGTACCAGGGGTTCAGCCGCCCCGGCACGGCGATGGAGATGCCGAAGATCTCGTCGGTGACGTCGAAGGCAATGAGCATCCGGTGGCCCAGGGGGGTGTCGGGGGAGAGCTTCTGGCTCAGGGAGCAGGACATGAGCAGGTACCGGGCGTTGGCCACCAGGGTCATGACGGCCACCTCCCACAGCCCCGCCCCGGCGGCCGCCAGGGAAAATACGGCGTACTCTCCGGCGGAGGCGTTGTTGGTCAGGCTCTCCACAAAGGCCTGGAGGGCGGTGAAGCCGGCGTTCCGGGCGGCGATGCCCAGGGTGAAGGCCACCGCGAAGTAGCCCAGGGCGATGGGAATGCCGTCCCGGAGCCCGGCGCGGAAGCAGGCGCGGTTATCGTTCAAAGTCGTCACAACCTTTTGTCCGGGGCCGGCCGGCGGGGCCGGCCCTTTGTCAGTGGGGCGGGAAAGCCGCCGCCCGCCGGCGGGGAAGGGCCGGCGGCGGGGCAAATCAGCCTGCAATATTATACACCATCCCGGGAAATAGTCAATCAAAAGCCAAAAACCGCCGCCGGGCCCCGGAGAGGCCGCCCGGCGGCGGAACAGGGGCCGCCCCGGGGCGCTGCAAAGCCCCGGGGCGGCCCTTTTGGCGTATCAGTCCTTTACGCCGTACAGGGTATAGTATTTATTGCGGATGTAATCCAGGAAATACCTGCTCTCGATCTCCCCGCCGGTGGCCCGGCGCATCAGATCCATGGTGGGGTAGGTGAAGCCATACTGGTGGATATTCTTGCCGAACCAGGCATGGATATCGTCAAAGCGGCCCTGGGACACCTGGGCGTAGAAATCGGGGATCTCCACCAGGACCCGCTTGAGCAGGGCGCCGTCAAAAATGTTGCCCATGGGGTAGGACTGGAACTTGCCGAAATCCTCGGTCCAGTGGATATCCTGCAGGCAGCCCTCCAGGTCATTGGCGGGCCGGATGCCCAGGGACTCCTCGTACTTGTCGTTCCAGACCCGGGAAAGATCCTTGAAGTCCAGCTTCCGGTCAAACATATCCCGTTCCAGCTCAAAGCGGATGACGGGGTGGATGCTGTATGTCAGCTCGTCCGCAGAGGTGCGCTTGAAGGAGGGTTTGACCTTCAGCGCCGCCCGCAGGAAGGTGTCCTTGTCCACGCCGCGCAGCTTGGGGAAGCGCTCCTGGACGAAGGGATAAAAGTACTCCCAATATTCCGGGGAGCGGCAGATGATGTTTTCATAGAACCGGCTCTGGGACTCCTGGGCGCTGCCCTTCATGCCGCCCCAGATGCCGGCTTTGACCACCTCGTCGGAGGAGCCGATGGTGTACAGGGAATGGCCCATCTCATGGGCGCCGGTAAACAGGTTGTCCAGGCCGGGGTTGCCCAGGGAGGTGGTCACCCGGGAATCCCGGGGGCCCACGGTGCCGCTCCAGGCGTGGACGATCTTGGCAAAGCTGGCCTTGTCGGCGGTATAGCCGAAGCGGTGGTCCTGGTACTGGACCAGGGCGTCCACATCCGCCACGCTCTCGTAGAAGGTGTCCAGGATGGATTCGTCAATGTCCTGGCAGACGGGGACCACCTTGAACATGATCTCGCTGACCCCCCGCTTGAGCTCGCCCAGGAGCCTGCCGCACTCCTCCACGGTGAGGTCCTCGTCATAGGTGTTCATGATGACCTCCAGGGGGTGCTTGTTGGGGTCGATGAACTGGGCCGCCTTGTATTTGAGCTCGAAGTACTCCTCCAGGGCGGGCCGCCAGATCTGGTAATCCTTGGCGCTCCGGGCGGCGTGCCAGGCGGCGTCGCAGCGGAAATGGGAGTCGGAAATCTCCTCCTGGAGGGAGAGGGGCAGCTTGGTGCTGCGGTCAAAGATGTGCAGGAACCGCCGCACCACGCCCCGGTCCAGGTCAGTGTCCAGCTTGGTCCTGTCCACGCCGTGGAGGTACTCTGCCAGGGCATGGCTCTCGTCGGTGGTAAAGAGCTCCGCCTGCTTTTTGGACATATAAGTGCTGGATTCCACCCGCCATTCCCGGCCGGAAGGGGGCATATAGGCGCTCATGTCCCATTTCATAAGATCCAGCAGGCCGTCATAGATCCGGCTTTCATAAAGGATTTCCTTAGCGCGTTTCAGGGCGTCATTCGTGTTGGAAAAGGTATAAAGCATTCCAATATCCTCCGCAGTTTATCGTCAGTGGGTGGTAAGGGATGAAGGGATAATCATTCGTTTTCAAACACCTTGGCAGTCTTGCGCTCGCCGAGGATGTAAGCATAGCCGCCGGGATTTACTGCGCTCATCATGCCGCGCATCATGAGAAATACCGTTTCTTCACAGGGGGCATACATCTGCTCGATGACCTCCAGGGAGAGGGGGTTGCGGATCGTAGCCATCAGGGTTCCCTTGGGTACTACCTTGTTCAGCAGCTCCGGGCCGCACTCAGGATAGAACATACCGCCGTTACGGGGCCGCAGAAGAGGCCGGTCCTGCAGGAAATACTGCTTTTTGGGCAGGATGGGCTGGCCGGGATAGGCGCCGATGTACTTGAGGACGTTGAATACACCCTGAACCGACAGGGCGTTCTGATCAAACGTCAGGTGCATGCCATGGCCCACCTCTGCAATAATGGCGGGCTTACCCAGGCTCAGCATATAGTCGGTAAGACTGCCGGCATAGGAACTGAGCGCTCCCGCAGGCTTGCCGCCATACATATATTCAAGGCCATAGGCCTTTCCCATTTCAACGCCTTCGTCTACATAGTCGCCGCCGTTGAGCTTGAGAAGGACATAATTGATGGCGCAGCCGAATTCGCCGCCATGCCAGTCAATCAGGTAATCGGCCTCGTCACACAGGGGGGAAATGGTAGCCGCCAGCTGCTCGGTAAACCAACCCTTCAGATTGCCGGGATAGGTGCGGTTCATATTATAGGAATCCAGCGGCGTGTTCCGACGGTTCCATTCAAAGGCGACAGGATTCTGGCAGGGGACAGCCACAATGGTGCCGCTGAGCTGATCCATATCCACAGTTTCCAGTACCTGACGAATTACCTCCAGCCCGGTGGGAGCGTCTCCGTGGGACAGCGCGGTCAGCATCAGCGTGGGGCCGGGCTTGGCTCCGTTGATGACGTGAACCGGGATTTCCATCTGAAGGCCGCTGGCCATACGGCATACCGGTAAGGTGAAGTATGCGCGGGTACAGCTGGCGACCTTGTGGCCCTGAATCGTTACCTCGGACATCGCAATAACCTCCTGATATTATATAAAATTTTGGAATCGCTGATAGTGTATAGCCCCTGGCGGCTAAAAAAGGGGCGGAAAGGCCGGCATCAATGCTGACCAAATTGTTCCTGCATGAGCTCGATAAAGCGCACGGCAGGCTCGGTGAGACAGGTTTCCTTCTGGTAGATGATGCAGACATCCCGCCGGGGATCCGATTTGGCGATACAGAAATAGTCGATGTTGGGAACAGGGGGCCCCAGCTTGACGAACAGCTCGGGCAGCAGGGTGATCCCCAGGCCCCGGCTGACCATCATCTGGGCCAGTTCGACCCTGTCGCACTCAAAGCCGTAGGTGGGGGTGAACTCCTCCATTTCACACAGGGTGCGGACGGAGTGGCCCATATAGGAATTGGGACTCAGGGTGATGAAGGGCTTGTCCCGGACATGGAGCAGGTTGATGGAGGGGAAGTCGTCCCCATCCTTCTGGGGGAAGCCCTCCACCTGGTAGGAGGAGGGGACGGCCAGAAGGATCCGCTCGGAGTTGATGAATACGCTCTGATAGCGCACTGTGTCCGGAGCCACGTCGTTGACCATCAGATCCAGCCCCTTTTTCTCCATGCGCTGGTTGAGATCCGAGACATACCGCTCCACGATGTGGAGCTGGCAGTCGGGGAACTCCTGGGCCATCTGGGCGGTGATGTCAGGGAGCATGAAGGTGCTGCGGTGGGGGGAGATGCCGATATAGAGATGGGACTTTCCTTCGCTTACCACGGCGGACAGGTTGCGGCGGATCTGGGATTCCGAGAGCAGCGCGTCCTGGGCCCACGCCACATAGAGCTTGCCGGCATAGGTGAGGGAGACGGGGTTGGTTTTCCTGTCGAACAGCTGGACGCCCAGGATGTTCTCCAGCGCCTGAATGCGCTGGCTCAGGGTCGGCTGGGAGATATAGAGCTGCTGGGCCGCTCTGGTAAAGCTGCGCTCCTGGGCCACAGTGACGACATATCGCAATACATCTGAATTCAAGATGCGTCCTCCTGTCTATTGTGATCTTGAAGTCATTATATACGCATTGCTGTGCCATTGCAATATGCAATGACACTTTTTTAAAACAGAGTATTATTTCAAAGACCAATATGCGGCGGCCGATGCTGACAGAAATAATTATAATTTTGATTTCCAATCGAATATAGAACCTATTGGAAAATATTTTCTTATATTGTCTAATAATTACAAAAAATATAGAAAAAATTTGTAGATTAAACAAAAATAAATGAAAAGGAAATAGGCTTTTACTATGGAATACTTGACAAGGGCAAAAGCGGATGATATAGTGGGCACCACTAAGACCAATTTATATTTTTACAGGTTGGTCCATTTTTTAAGCTGTATTATTGGTTTTTCCAATGGCGATGGGCGGCAAGGGGGGCTGCCCGGCCGCAGATTTTCCGATTGGTTGTAAAGTGAACGCTTTACAAAAATAGATCACATGCTGAAGGAGGAACTTGCAATGCCTAACGTCACCATCGCGGGTATCACCGCCGAGCCGAAGCAACGAGTCTATGGGACGATCCCCGTCACCACCATGGCCAACGGTCTGGATCTTGCCATCCCCGTCCACATCCTGAACGGCGCCAAGGCGGGCCCGGTGCTTTTCATGAACGCCCTCTCCCACGGCGACGCCACCACGGGGTTCGACTGCATCCGCCAGACGCTGGAGCAGGTGGATCTGGAGAAGCTGTCCGGTACCATCGTGGCGGTCCCCTGCGCCAACCCGGTGGGCTTTGAGTGGGACTCCCGCAATACCCCTGTGGATTGCTATAACATGAACCGCTCCTATCCGGGCAATCCTAAGGGATGGTTCACGGAGCAGTGCGCCGCGGCGGTCTCCTCCATCTGCAAGGATGTGGACTGCCTGATCGACTGGCACGGCGGCGGCTACGGCACCGCTATCAACTACGTCCTCATCAACCGGGTGGAAGGGGAGCTGGGCAAGACGATCCGGGAGCTGGGCTTCGCCTACGGCCTGCCGTACGTCTACGACGGCCCGCCCGCCGGCCCCGCCGCCGCCTATGCCGGCACGCTGACCGACTATATGATCAGTCTGGGCAAGCCTGCCATCGTGGCCGAGGTGGGCACCGGCATGAACCTGCCGGTGGACATCGTGGCCACCAGCGTCCGGGGCAATTTCAATGTGATGAAGAAGCTGGGCATGTACCCCGGTGAGCTGGAGCTGCCCCACGACCAGTACCTGTGTGTGGAGCGGCCCCTGACCAGGCCCAAGAAGGGCGGTATGTTCTACCCCATGTGCGGCCCGGAGATGCTCAACCAGTCCGTGCCCAAGGGGACGGTCATCGCCAAGATCGTCAATCCGCTGACCATGGAAGTGATGGAGGAGATGCTGGCTCCCTGCGACGAGACGGTGTTCCTGATGATCCGCGGCACCATGACCAAGGTGCACCCCGGCGACTATGCCTATATCATGGCGAACAAGGCCAACGCCCAGCATATCGTCAACGAGTGATCTGCCTGTAAAATGGGGTTTCCGTCCGGCGCCTTCCGGCCGCCGGGCGGAAACCCCGGACGATATGAAGTCAAAAGCGAGGGAGAAGAGGTTTTATCCGGGAAAGCAAAGAAACCGATTTGATTCCAGGAAGGGACACGATTTATGCTACGCTACATTATAAAACGCTTACTGCAGACAGTCCTTGTACTGTTCTTGGTCGTCACCCTGGTTTTCGTGCTGATGCGGTGTATTGGCGATCCGACCAAGCTGCTGGTCAGCCCGGAGGGGAGCTATGAGGACATTGAAAATATAAAGGCCGCACTGGGGTTGGATAAGCCTGTCTATGTGCAGTATATCGATTATATGCGCGGTATCGTGACCGGTGACTTCGGCAGCTCCTATTATTACAACCGCCCGGTCACGGATCTGATTCTTGAGCACATACCCGCTACCCTGCTGCTGGCGGGCGTAGCCATTGTGATCGCTGTTCCGCTGGCGATTTTGTTCGGCGTGATCGCGGCCGTCAAGCGGAATACCTTTTTGGACAATATCGTCACGACGTTGTCCATCGCGGGGCGCTCCCTCCCCTCCTTCTGGCTGGGCCTGCTGCTGGTGCTGGTGTTTTCCGTTTTTTGGAAGGTGCTTCCCGCGTCGGGCTATGGGGAGCCCAACCAGCTTATCATGCCGGCCATCACGCTGGCGGCCGGGCTGTGCGCCAGCATCACCCGCTTTACCCGCTCCTCCATGCTGGAGGTCATCCGGCAGGACTACATGACCACCGCCCGGGCCAAGGGCGTGTATGAGAAGAAGGTCATCCTGCACCACGGCCTGCGCAACGCCCTGCTGCCCGTGGTCACCATGCTGGGGCTCCAGGTGGGCCATCTGCTGGGCGGCTCCGTGGTGGTGGAGTCCATTTTCGCGTGGCCGGGCATCGGGCGCATGATGGTCAGCGCGATCCTGACGTACGACTATCCTCTGGTCCAGGCCTGCAGCCTGACGATGGCCGTGGTTTTCGCCCTGGTCAATTTTATTACCGATATGCTCTATACCGTGGTGGATCCCCGGATTCGGTATGATTGATGGGGGGTGTATAAGATGAGAAAACTTGGCGAAATGTTCAAAGGGCTTTCTGTCCTTAAAAAAAGTACGCTGACGGCAAAGATCGGCCTTGTCGTTGTGGTGCTCTGGATCATCTGCGCGATATTTGCCCCGCTGCTGGCACCCTATGGGATGGACGAGAAGGACATCGCGATGCGCCTTACGCCCCCCTGCTGGGAGGATGGCGGCACCATCGAGCACATTCTCGGCACCGATGAGATGGGCCGTGATATTCTCAGCCGGCTGCTCTACGGATCCCGGGTTTCCCTGATCGTAGGCATCATGGCGGTGGTGGTGTCCCTGATCATCGGTACCGCGCTGGGCCTGATTTCAGGATATTTCGGCGGTAAGGTGGATACGGTGATCATGCGCCTTGTGGACGTCATGCTGGCCTTCCCCTTCATATTCATGGCCTTGTGCCTGATGGCGGTGCTGGGCAGCAGCCTTACCAATGTCATCATCGTGCTGGGTATTACCGGCTGGGTGCCATATACCCGAACGATACGCGCCCAGACCTTATCCCTTCGGGAGCGGGAGTTTGTCATAGCGGCGCATACGGAAGGATGCTCCCATTGGCGCATTATTTTCAAGCATATTTTACCCAATGTCATCGACAATGCCATTGTGCAGGGAACGCTGGAAATGGCAGGCGCTATTTTGTCTGAAGCGTCCCTGACGTTCCTGGGGCTGGGCGTTCCGCCCTCCATTGCTACCTGGGGCGGGATGGTTGCCACCGGCCGGCAGTATATATTCAATGCATGGTGGCTGACGGCCATCCCCGGCCTGTTTATCTTCCTGGTCTGCTTGTCCATTAACTTTGTGGGCGACTGGATCCGGGATGTCCGGGATCCCCGGCTGCGGGGCAGCGATTAACTCTGTCCTATTGGGGGAGAACGGCGAGGAAAAGAAAACCGGACCGCAGGTGGGTGTCCAAGCGCCTCCGGACCGGCGCGCATTTTACTTGGGAAACAGCGGCCTGAGCGGCTGTTTACACAAAAATTATATCTAGAAGGAGGATACCCCATGAAATTTCGAAAGAAGTCTCTTCTTGCACTGGCGCTTGCTTGCGTAATGGCATTCTCCCTGCTGGCTGGTTGCGGAGGCAACAATTCCAACACAGGCAACAATGCGCCCTCCGGAAATCAGGGCGGCGATGCCGATACTGGGGACAGCGGTGAAAAAGTAGTGGTTATGGCGCAGTCTGCTGATACCAATACGATGGATCCCCACCGTGCCTCCGGCGATATTGGCGCCAATATTACCCGGAATATCTGCGAAAGTCTTACTACCTTTGATAACGATGACAAGCTGATTCCTCTGCTGGCCAAGAGCTGGGAGCAGGTTTCCGACACAGAGTGGCTGTTCCACCTGGAGGAGGGCATCTCCTTTACCAATGGCGAGCCCTTTAACGCGGAAGCAGTCATCTATAACCTGGACCGTGCAGCGTCCACCGAGTATCCCCGTCAGGCATACGAGTATGTAAAGTATTATGATCATGGTGAAGCTGTGGACGAGTACACGGTAAAGATCGTGCTCAGCAGTCCCGATCCCATGCTGCCGGAGCACATGTGTGATACCGGTATGCTGGCCCCCAAGCACAGCGAGGAGATCGGCGAGGAGGCTAACAGCTATGATATCTGTGGTACCGGCCCCTATATCCTGGAGTCCTGGGAAGCGGATCAGCAGGTGACCCTGGTTGCCAATAAGGAATATTGGCGCGGCGAGCCCCAGGTGGACAAGTATATCATCAAGACCATTCCTGAGGCCGCTACCCGCGTGGCGGAGCTGCTGGCAGGCAATGTGGACATCATTTACGATGTGAACTTTGAGGATGTTCCCATGCTGGAGTCTCAGAATACCGTCCACATTGACCAGGACGTGACCCGCCGTGTCTGCTACATTGCCTTCAACACCCTGGATTGGTCTCCTGCTCCTGAGCTCCAGGATGCCCGGGTGCGCCAGGCCATGAACTATGCGGTGGACGTGGACGCCATTGTTGAGAGCATCATGGGCGGCTTTGCCACCCCCACTGCTACCTGGTACCGCAGCGACTTCCCCAACTATGACGCCTCCATCGAGGGCTTCGAGTACAACCCCGAGAAGGCCAAGGAGCTGCTGGCCGAGGCCGGGTATCCCGACGGCTTTACCATCAAGTGCCAGGTCTCTGACGGCCTGATGGCCAAGTCCCTGGAGGTGACCCAGGCTGTGGCGGCCTACCTGGAGGAAGTGGGGATCCACATGGAAGTGGAGTCTGTGGAATACAGCGCCCTGCGCAACATCCTTATCAACGGACAGGATTCCCAGAAGGCAGAGGGCACCTTCCTGTGGAGCTGGGCCTCCAAGCCCGGCCTGGTGGAGAGCTGGCTGACCGGCATCGTCCACTCCACCGGCATGACCTCCTACAACGCCCTTCCCGGGTATGACGAGCTGGTGGATGAGATCCTGGCCACCGTGGACCTGGAGGAGAAGGGCGTGCTGTATGAGGAGTTCCAGCACAAGCTGGTGGAGGATCCCCCCTATCTGTACCTGTTCCGCCAGCACTCCATCTATGGCATCAGCAACCGACTGAACTGGTCTCCCAGCGACTACCAGTATATGCTGGCTTACGAGATGTCCGTAAATTAAACTGCCCCATCGACAATCCCCGTGCCGGAGACGCCGCCTGGCGGCGTCTCCGGCGCCAATAGAAGGAGCGCTGCTTTGTGAATAAGATTTTGGAAGTAAAAGATCTGCGCGTCGTTTTCAAAAACGATGGCAAAGAGAATACCGCCGTGGACGGCGTGAGCTTTGACGTCGAACGCGGAGAGGTGCTTTGTATCGTGGGCGAATCCGGATGCGGGAAGAGCGTCACCTCGCTGTCCATCATGCAGCTGGTGGCCACGCCTCCCGGCAGATACGCCGGCGGGGAGATCCTCTTTGAGGGCCAGAACATCTTGGGGAAGAACAATAAGCAGATGGGAAAGATCCGCGGGAAGAACATCTCCATGATCTTCCAGGAGCCCATGACGGCGCTGAATCCTATCCACAAGATCGGCGCTCAGATCTCCGAGGCGCTGCGGATCCATGACAACTACGAGAAGAAGGACGCCTGGAAGAAAGCGATCGAGATGCTGGCCATGGTGGGCGTCCCCGACCCGGCCCGCTGCGCGGCCTCCTATCCCCACCAGCTCTCCGGCGGCATGCGGCAGCGCGTGATGATCGCCATGGCCTTGTCCTGCAATCCGCAGCTGCTGATCGCCGATGAACCGACCACCGCTTTGGACGTGACCATCCAGGCCCAGATCCTGGATATTATTCGCAGAGCAAAGGAAGAGCGGGGGATGACGGTCATCTTCATCACCCACGACCTGGGCGTGGTGGCGGAGATCGCCCAGCGGGTGATCGTCATGTACGCGGGCAAGATCGTGGAGGAGGCGCCCTGCGGCCAGCTTTTTGCCGAGCCGCTGCATCCCTATACCCGGGGCCTTCTGCGCTGCATCCCCCGGGTGGATCAGAAGGAGGGGACGCTGGACATCATTACCGGACAGGTGCCCGCCCCCTCGGACCTGCCCGCGGGCTGCCGCTTCCACCCCCGCTGCCCCAACTGTATGGGAATCTGTAAGGAGCAGGAGCCGCCGCTGGTCACCGTGGATGGCCGCCGGGTGGCGTGCCATTTGATCAGCGGGGCCGCGGCCCAGGAGGAAACAGTATGAATCAAGATGCAAGGAATGCCCGGCCCCTGCTGGAGATCGAACACCTGAAGATGTATTTTCCCGTCTACGGCGGCGCCCTTTCCCGCCTGCAGGGCTATGTCCACGCGGTGGACGACGTCAGCCTGACGGTGAACCAGGGCGAGACGCTGGGGCTGGTGGGGGAATCCGGCTGCGGAAAATCCACCCTGGCCCGGACGATCATGCGGATCAACCATCCCACATCCGGCACCATCCGCTTTGAGGGCAGGGATATCCTGACCCTCTCTCCCAAGGAGCTGCGCAGCCTGCGCAGCGAGCTCCAGATCATTTTCCAGGATCCCTATTCCTCCCTGGACCCCCGCATGACCATCGGAGAGATCGTCAGCGAGCCCTTGGTGGTGGCCGGCGTCAAGGACAAGGCGACCCTTCGGAAAGAGGTCCTGCGCGTATTCGACGTGGTCAACCTGCCGGAGGCCTACTATGACCGCTACCCCCACGAGTTTTCCGGCGGCCAGCGCCAGCGGGTCAGCATCGCCAGAGCCCTGGTGATGAAGCCTAAGCTGATCCTGTGTGATGAGCCTGTGTCCGCCCTGGATGTGTCCATCCAGTCCCAGATCCTGAACCTGCTGAGCAGGCTGCAAAAGGAATTCGACCTGACCTATCTGTTTATTTCCCATGCCCTGAACGTGGTGCGCCATATTTCCGACCGGGTGTGCGTCATGTACCTGGGCAAGGTGATGGAGCTGGCGCCGGCGGAATCCATTTTTGAAAAGGCGTGCCATCCCTATACCAACGCGCTGCTCTCCGCCATCCCCATCCCGGATCCCACGGTGAAGCGGGAGCGCATCATCCTGCCGGGGGAGCTGCCCAGCCCCAAGGATCCGCCCAAGGGCTGCCGCTTCTGCGTGCGCTGTCCCCATGCCAGTGAGCGGTGCGCCCGGGAGGAGCCCGCGCTGCGGGAGGTGGGGCCCGGCCACTTTGTGGCCTGTCACCTTCACGGAGAGAAGAAGGAGGCCTGAGGCGGCGCCGGCCGCCGGCGGGCACCAAAAGCTGTAAAGGAGAAGGAGGACCTTATGGCACAGCAAGAGTGGCTGGAACAAGTGTATGATGTGATCCGTTCCTTTTACGATAAGCCCCACGACCAGAATGAGCACATCGCCCGCATCCTCAAGCTGGTACGCCAGCCCAGCATCGCCGGTACCGGCGAGGGGATCGAGGAGTGCGCCCGGAAGGTGATGGAGCTGCTGACGGAGATCGGCTGCACCGACGTGCATCTGGAGCGTTACGCCAAGAGCCCGGTGGTCATGGGCACCCTGAAGGCCGGCGTCCCCGGCGCGCCCACGATCTTTATGTATGGGATGTATGACTGCCAGCCGCCGGAGCCGCTGGAGGAATGGACGGTGCCTCCTTTTGAGGGCGTCATAAAGGAGTACGCCCAGTACGGGGAGTGTATGATCGCCCGGGGCGTCGCCAATTCCAAGGCGCCCCTGGTCTGCTTTCTGAACGCGGTGGACGCCATCAAGCAGGTGCTGGGCAGCCTTCCGGTGAACATCACCTTTGTGGTGGAGGGCGAGGAGGAGCTGGGAAGCGTGAGCATGATGGGCTGGGTGGACAAGCACCTGGACGAGCTGAAGGCTTCCGAAGGCGTGTTCCTCAACGGGACCCGCCAGGACGAGAAGGGACGCCCCTTTACCATCCTGGGCAACAAGGGCGTCCTCTACCTGGATATCGAGGTCACCGGCGGCAAGTGGGGCGGCCCCAAGGAGGTGGACCTGCACAGCCTGAACGCGGCCTGGGTATCCAGCCCGGTCTGGCGGCTGGTAAACGCCCTGGCGTCCATGCGCGACAAGGATGACAACATCCTGATCGACGGGTTTTACGACGACCTCCGGGAGCTGTCCCCCGCAGACGAGGCCCTGACCCAGCGGATGATCGACGTTTTTGACGAGGAGATGTACCTCAAGGACCGCCTTACCGCGGATAAGTTCATGAAGGACCTCCACGGCGGCGAGGCGCTGCGGAGCCTGCTGTGGCAGCCCACCCTGAATATCGACGGGATCTGGGCGGGCTATACGGGGCCCGCCACCAAGACGGTGCTGCCCCACAAGGCTTTTGCCAAGATCGACGTACGCCTGGTGCCCCCCATGGAGGCGTCCACCACCCTGGCCAGGATCCAAAAGCACCTGGAAAAATTTGGGTTTGACGAAGTGAAGATCACGCAGCGGCAGGGAAGCCCCTGGTCCAAGGACGACCCGCAGTGCCTGGCGGCCCGAGCCTGCATCGAGGCCATGGACCACTCCGGTTACCCCGACGGGTCCCCCTGGCCCATCTTCCCCGGCACCGGCCCCGCCTACCTCTTTACCCAGCGGGCGGGGGTGGCCTATGTGTCCTACGGCCTGGGCCAGTCGGGCCGGATCCACGCCCCGGATGAGTGGATGACCATCAAGGGGATGTGCGAAAATGAGATGTCCTGCGCTGCGTTCCTATACTATCTGGATAAACTGTCGAAAGAAGAAAAGCAATAAAAGGAGGCTACCGCGATGATTATTGATTCCCATACCCATATCCGAGAGGGGAAGGGGCAGGTAAAGGATTTCCTCAACGCGATGGACAAGAACCATATCGACATGGCCATCGTCCATCCCATCGTCCCCGGAAGCGACGACCTGGGCTATTCCGACAACGCCTTTGTGGGCAAGCTGGTGAAGGAATACCCGGACCGCCTGATGGGCTACGCCTGCGTGGTGCCCACCGAGGAGAGCGCCTGCGACGAGCTGCGCCGGGCGGTGGAGGAGTGGGGGCTGCTGGGCCTGAAGCTCCATCCCCCCCTGCAGAATTTCTCCCTGCTGGATCCCCGGGTGGGACCTGTGATCGAGACCTGCGCTGAGCTGGACCTGCCCATCCTGATCCATACGGGCCCCATTTACTCCCGCACCGCCCGCCTGGAGTACAGCGATTCCACCCCCATTGACGACCTCGCCATCCGCTACCCCCAGGCAAAGTTCATCATCGCCCACGGAAACCCCTTTAGCCTGGACCCCATCATGGTGGCCAAGCATTCCAACGTGTACATGGATACCACCATCGTGTTCTCCCAGTGGCTGAGCCTGTTCCCCCAGCTGGGGCCCGCGATCTACGACTTTATGCGCCGCGATGACCGCATCATGTTCGGTACCGACGCCAATCCCCTGCGTACCAACCGGTTCGCGGAGAATCTGGAGCCGCTGCTGAAGATGGAGGTCTCCGAGGAGCGCAAGGAAAAGCTCCTGTGCGGCAATATCAAGAAACTGCTGAAGCTGGCATAAGCATACTCCTTTTACTTTGGGTACAAGGTGGGGGGCCGGCCCGGTCAGCCCAGGCGCTCCTGAGTTGAGCGGGCCTTCCTCTCTGCCCGCTCGTATAGGGAACTTGGGACAGCGGACCTGGGCTGCGGGCTTCCGGACGGATCCGTTTCCGCCCGGGGCGCCTCCCGCCTTGTACCTCCCTATTTTTGAATGGAGGCGGCGCATATGAAAACAACCTTGGAGCTGAAGGATTTCCTGGACTATCGCTTTCCCTCCCGGCTGACGCCCTCGCCGGATCGGGGGAAAGTAGCCTTTATCGTCAGCCAGAGCGACTATGAAAACAATACCTACCGGGCGGACGTGCACGTCTTTGACCGCACGACCCGGGAGACGAAGCAGGTCACCCGGCGGGGCGATGTGAGCTCCGTGGCGTGGGTCGACGGAGAGACGCTGCTGGTGGGCGTCAGGGACCACGGCCACCCTGTGCCCCAGGGCCAGGCGCTTTCCGCTTACCACACCTTCCGCCTGGACGGGACGGACGCGGGGGAACGGTTCACCATCCCCATGCAGGTGTTCTCCCTGCAGCGGGTGGACAGCCACCGCTATGCCGTGCTGGCCAATTACCACATGAACTGCCCGGACGGCGCCGCTCTTGCCGAGGAAGCGGAGCGGCAGGAAAGCTACCTTGTCTACGATGAGCTGCCCTTCCACTGGAACGGCCGGGGCTATATCAACAAGACCCGGCAGCGGCTGTATCTGTATGACGCGGATGACGCATCCCTTACGCCCATCAGCGACGGGGACGCGGATATCGAGTTTTACTCCGTCTGCGGGGACAAGGTGGCCTATGTGGGCAAGCACTATGGCTCCCAGAACCGCAGGACCTTCCTCAACGGCCTGGATATCTTTGACGTGGAGAAAAGGGAGAGCCGGCAGATCCTTCCCGACGACCAGCTGCGGATCCGCTATGCCGGCTACCTGGACGGGGAGCTGGTCTACTCCGCTTCTGATGGAAAGCGGTACGGCTACCCGGAGGAGAACCCGGTGTTCTTCCGCTATGACGAGGCGGCGGGCCGGGGCGAGGTGTTCGCGGAAAATGAGTACAGCGCTTCCAACAGTGTCGGTTCCGACTGCCATCTGGGGATCCACGAGCGGATGCAGGCGGCGGACGGCGGGATCTACTACCAGAGCACCCGGGGCGGCGACGCCCACCTCTTCCATGCCGCTTTCACCGGCGAACTGCGGCAGGTGACCACCGAGCCCGGCACCGTGGATGAGTTTGTGGCCTTTGAGGACGAGATCCTCATGATCGCCATGCGGGGGGACCATATCGACGAGCTGTATTCCCTGAAGGAGGGCAAGGAAGAGAAGCTGACCTCCTTCAACGACTGGGTCGTGGATGAGCGGACCCTTTCCACGCCGGAGCGGATCAGCTTTGAAAACGACGGCGTGGCCCTGGAGGGCTATGTGATGCGGCCGGTAGGCTACGAGCCCGGGAAAAAGTATCCCGGCGTGCTGACCATCCACGGCGGCCACAAGTGCGCCTACGGCAGCGTGTTTTACCATGAGATGCAGTGCTGGGCCAACCGGGGCTTCTTTGTCATTTACTGCAACCCCAGAGGCTCCGACGGCGGCGACAATGATTTCGCCCACATCGTGGGCCGCTTCGGCGATGTGGACTACGCCGACCTCATGCGTTTCACCGACGAATGCATCCGGCGTTACCCGGATCTGGACGGCGACCGCCTGGGCGTGGCCGGCGGCAGCTACGGCGGCTTTATGACCAACTGGGTCATCGGCCACACCGACCGCTTCAAGTGCGCCGTCTCCCAGCGGTCCATCTCCAACTGGATCTTCCATTTCGGCGCGGCGGATACCGGCTATCAGGGGATGTTCTATGATACCAGCGGCGTCAATGAATTCTGGACGGATCTGGCGGCCTACTGGAATCAGTCTCCGCTGAAATACGCCCATAACTGCGTGACGCCCACCCTGTTTATCCATGCCGACCAGGATTACCGCTGCCCGCTGTCGGGGGCGGAGGAGATGTTCACTGTCCTCCAGTACAACGGCATCGAGTCCCGGATGTGCGTGTTCAAAGGCGAGAACCATGAGCTCAGCCGCAGCGGTAAGCCGGTCAACCGCCTTAACCGGCTCCGGGAGATCATGGCCTGGCTGGAGGGACATCTGCAATAAGCACAGGCTCCCTGGATGAAAGCCCTGCTGCTGGTTTGGTACGCCCCCGCCGTTCCTTGAGGAACGGCGGGGGCTTTTTTGCCGCGGATCCCGGGGCCTGAGGGGACCGTCCGCCGGGCTGCGGGAGGCCGCCCAGGGTGGGAGAACCCCCGGGGCGGAGAAGATCCCCCTTCCGCGGGAGACGGAAGTGTACTATAATGGAGGCAAGAAACGGGAGAGGAGGCGTATGCCATGGGAGGGAAACGGCTGCGGCTGTGCCAGCTGGCCACGCCCTTTGAAGCCGGCGGTGCCGACGCCTGGGAGAGGGCCTACCCCCGCCCCCAGCTGCGGCGGGCGTCCTATCAGTCCCTGTGCGGCCTGTGGCGGCTGGCGGTGCTCCGGGGGACCCGGCGGGAGGAACTGGGGGAGATCCGGGTGCCCTTCCCGCCGGAATCCCGGCTGTCCGGGATCGGCCGCCGGCTGGAGCCGGGGGAGACGTACCGCTACGAGCGGACCTTCCGCCTGGAGGAGCCCGGCGGCCGCATCCTGCTCCACTTCGGGGCGGTGGACCAGATCGCCAGGGTGTTTCTGAACGGCCGGGCGGTGGGGTCCCACACCGGCGGCTACCTGCCCTTTACCCTGGATGTGACGGCGGCGGTGCGGGAGGGGGAGAACGCCCTTGCGGTGGAGGCGGAGGACCCCCTGGACAGGGACCTGCCCTACGGCAAACAGCGCCAACGCCGGGGCGGCATGTGGTACACCCCCATCAGCGGCATCTGGCAGCCGGTATGGCTGGAGCGGGTGCCGGAGGACTACCTGCGCTCCCTGCGCGTGACGCCGGGCCTGGACCATGTGACGGTGGAGACGGAGGGGGGTGGGGCGGAGAAGTGCCTGACCCTCCGCCTGCCGGAGGGGGAGCGGCAGTACCGCTATACCGGGGACACCGCCGTGATCCCGGTGGAGGACCCCATCCTCTGGACGCCGGAGCGCCCCCACTTATACCATTTCACCCTCCAGGCGGGGGAGGACGTGGTGGAGTCCTACTTCGCCCTGCGCACCGTCACCGTGGAGGCCCGGGGCGGACAGGCCTGCATCTGCCTGAACGGGGAGCCCCGGTTCCTCCACGGCGTCCTGGACCAGGGCTATTACAGCGACGGGATCTACCTGCCCGCCAGCCCCGAGGGGTACCGCTGGGACATCCTGACCATGAAGGGCCTGGGCTTTGACCTGCTGCGCAAGCACATCAAGATCGAGCCGGAGCTGTACTATTACTACTGCGACCTGTACGGGATGCTGGTGTGGCAGGACATGGTCAACGCCGGGGCGTACCACTTCCTGCTGGACACGGCTCTGCCCACCCTGGGGATCAAGCGGGGGGTGGCGCACCGGCCCTCCCCCCGGCGCCGGGAATATTTCGAGGCAGCCGCCCGGGAGACCGCGGCACTCCTGTGGAACCACCCCTGCGTGTGCGGCTACACCATCTTCAACGAGGGCTGGGGGCAGTACGAGGGGGCGCGGCTCTACCGGGAGCTGAAGGCCCTGGACCCCGGCCGGGTCTGGGATACGGCGTCGGGCTGGTTTGCCGAGGAGGAGAGCGACGTCACCAGCGAGCACGTCTACTTCCGCAGGCTGCGCCTGCGGGCCCGGCCGGACAAGCCCCTGGTACTGTCGGAGTTCGGGGGCTATTCCTGCAAGCTCCCCGGCCACGCCTTCAACCTGGACAGGACCTACGGCTACAAGAGCTTTCCCGACCTGCCGTCCTTCCGGGCCGGCCTGGAGCGGCTGTACCGGGAGGAGGTCATGGCCGCCATCGGCCAGGGCCTGTGCGCCGCCGTGCTCACCCAGCTGAGCGACGTGGAGGACGAGACCAACGGCCTTGTCACCTACGACCGGCAGGTGGTGAAGGTGGAGGAGGGGCCCATGTCCGCCCTGGCCGCCGACCTGCGGGCCGCCTTCGCCCGGCGGACGGGGGCGGGACGGCCTCCGGACGAACCTACATAAGTGCGATACAGGGAGGAGGGACGGCTTCGCCGTCCCTCCTCCCCGCGTATCCGGTAAAGGCGCCGCCGGGGCCGCGGCCCCGGGCGGCGGAAACACAAAAAAATGCCGCCCGGCCGGGCGGCATTTTTGAAAAGGCTGGGATAGGATCAGCGCTTGCTGAACTGGGGAGCGCGACGGGCAGCCTTCAAGCCGTACTAAAACGCTCTTACGTCCGTTTTTCCTGGAGATTTCGGGCTTTTGGGGCCTTCCCCCTAAAAGTTGTCCCACTATTTAATCATAAAATGGGGACATCAGATGCTCAATTTTACTGTCGAAATGCGGCGTTCACCACACTAACAAGTTCTTCGGGTTTATTATACTTCACCTGAGAGTAAATGTCCATCGTTGTCTTACTATTTTCGTGTCTGGCAAGATATTGGACTGTCTTTGGATTAACACCAGCATACAACCAGCATACAGAAGATTGGTAATATAGGTATGCCGAAGTTGGTGTGACGTCACATCGAAGTCGATGGCGTATATCAGTTTGGGATTGGTCTTTTGATGGCCGTCGAGGGTAGGGGTAACTGTGTACTTAATGCTGTGGCCGTTGACATGCTTATAATAGTTGCGAGGCTTGGTAGTTCGGACAGTCACATACTTCCATAACCGTAGAAACTGTGAAGCAGATAATGGTTGGCCTTCGCTGTCTGCTATCATATATTCAGATATGGATTTTTCTTTAACTTCCCGCAGACGCTCTACTAAACATTTGGGAATGGGCACCTGTATTTTGTAAAACAGAAATATGGGATAAAAAAGAGAAGTGTAGTATTAAGCCGAACGTTTTCAAACCTTACTCAGCCGCAGTACGGTATCCCGCATTCCTGAGCACGATATTTTTTAATTCAAATGGATCATAGTGCGGTAACCGGGACAGCCGGATCGACTCCTCTATGGCATAGAGCATAAAATCTAGATCGACCATCTGGTCGCCTACCTTGTGGATCGCGGCTTTAATATAAGGCTTGTCCAGTATGCTAATGTATGACGGCATATCATACTTTTTTATATTGAGCTTATCCAGGAAATCCGGGATAATCGAGTTCCTGATAATTGCCATGTGGGCCGCTTTGTCAAAATAGGGCTGGCTCCGTTGAAGCAATTCTTCGTAGCTGTCAACACGCTGATAGGTTTTATAGAGGATTTCCCAACACGAAGAGATGTTGGTCAGGTAGCTTAAAAAGGTCTGGTTCATATGAAACGCATCATGGATTTCTTGGAGCTCATGTGCGAAGATCTGATCCTTGTTCGTCAGCTTTCGCTGCATGGATATTGTCTCAATAAGCGCCCTATAATCGCAGGATGCTTCCTCCAGCAGTTTATCCGGCTCCGAATGCAGCAGGGTCTGAAACCCTTCCATCAGCAAACTGCTCATCTCGTCGTTCGCAAGGTCAGTAAGCCAGTCCCCTCCACAGTAGAGTTCGGCCAGCTTATTCAGCCGCTTTGAATCTTCCACTTTTGCGGTGGGGTTGAGCTTATAATAGAGATGGAAGAATTCGTGATAGAACACCAAAAACCTGGAGTAATAGACGCCGCTTTCATAGTTGCTCCCTATAAGCTCTAATGTCCCCAAGCTAGCGGCGGCCACCGTTTTGTCCTGTGCGCTGAATTTTCTCTCCCGATTGACCTGGATACAATACGCAAGCTCGGGGATATGCAAAAGCTTTAAGGACAGATAATCATAACAGATCGCCAAAACGCGCTCCGTGAACCGATCTCCATACGCGCTGTTTTCGAGGAGGTAAGAGAGCTCCAGAAGGAAGCGTTGAAAGAACTCCCAATACTGCAAATCCCAGTAGAGTGTGTGCTTGCCATGCGCAGACACCATCTCAGGGAATACAGAGGCCGACTTGATCTGCTGGATTGTCAGCTGGCAGTCCATGGTTTGGTTTGCAACTGCCGAAAACAGCGCCATAAGATACTGTGGGTCTTTAGAATAGGGTGTTTGACAGAGCTGTTTAGTTTGAGGTGTCATTGTTCTTGGCAGCTCCCCGCTGCGCCAATACCTCTTTCAGAATCTTCATGGCTTTCTCATACCCCAAAGCGGATATTTCAATTCCGTCAAATTTGATCGTGACACAGCTGTTGTCAAAATACTTCTGCACGATCTGGGATATGACCGGCATAATTACCGCGGCCAGGGGGACGAGTATCTGGATGAGGTCGTTGCCATCGAGAGAATCGACGGAGACGACCTCGCTTTCCGGGATAGAAGATAAAATATCGTCCTTGATGTCCGTAGCGTCCGGCAAGATTTCAAATATTAACATACCGTGCCTCCTAGAAATAATGAGAGTTCATCACCAATTTTTTTATTTTACCATTCCGTCATAGCAAATACAAGCGTTCTCGCTTGAAATGAGGGACTGTAGCTTGCGATTCTTTCTGGAATCGTTTTGCTACAGCCCCTTCTTTTTCTGGTTCCGGCTCTCCGGTCCGGTGGAGAGCAACCTATCCACGTTGGCCTTGGCGGTCAAAACGTCCTGCATTTCCTTCTTGGTGGCGGCGTACCCAGCGTGGGCTTTTTTCTTCTCGGCCAGCAGCGCGGCGATTTCGGCCATGCACCCCTCGGCCCGCTTGATGGTGCCGGACAGCTCGTTAAACCAGGCCGTGCCCTCCGCCGCTCTTGCGGCCAGCGCGTCGTATTCCAGCAGGCCGTTTTCCTCCAAAAAGAAAAGGGGTTGGGCCATCTGCTTTAGATTGAAAACCTTGGCCCATTGAGCATATCCGGCCCCCTTGCCCGCCTGCAATTTGCTTTGAATGTCAATGAGCGATTCACATTGCGAGCCGGTGCCTGCCTAGGTGCTTTCGACCGGCTGGAAGAAAGAACACGCTTGCCCGCGATACGTTCCTTTATGGCGTCCTCTGGCGATTAGATTTATTCTGTTGTATTCAAATTAGGTCAAATTATCTCAAACCAATCAGATGAAAATGGTCGATAAAGGAGATGAAAAAGCCACCTCTCCAAAGGACAAAAACGGCCTTCGGTTATCCTATTTGGTAACCACTTGGCCCTCTTTTCACCCTCTTTTTTGCCGGTTATCCACTTGGTAACCACTAAAAATTGGATGAAAATGGGTCTTGTTATATCAAACCTCATCAAACCATATCAAAAGGAAAAGCCCGGAAAACCTTGGTTTAACAGTGATAAGGAAGTAAATGACTTATCGATTGTTAGCTGACAGTTTTCGGGTGCAGAAATCAAGAGCGTCAACTGTAAAATTTCTTGGGACTTTCAATTTTTTAAAAATGCAAAAAATAACGAAGTACATCCACCAGAATACCTATCCTAAATCTACGGCACCCTTAAAGACAGTAATATTTTCAAAATTATCAATGCTAAACTTATCATTCAAATGTCGAAAATAAATTTTTCGGTGTTTTAATTTAACGATATTTTTTGGCTTGTCAATCAAAATGGGAATATCAACCGTCTTCAGCAAGTATACGTCAACTATTTCACCCAACCTGATTAGAGTCCCATCGCTTTTATATATTGTACAATGGATATTTTTCCTATCAGAATAATTGAACGTAGCAGTAAAAGCTAACAAAGAATATTTGCCATATGTAAGGTATAGCCTATGGTCCTCTAAGGACCGCACAATAGGAAAAGGAGCATATCGAGTCCGCTTGTCATCTTTATATCCAATGAGAAAAATATCTTCTAATCTACATTTTATTGGTACTTTATTTAATAAACGACGGAGCATAATGATACGATTGTATAGAAAATAGACATCCACAACCACGCAAGTTACAATAATAGCAATGAATGGTATGCAGGTCAACTCTAGATCAGCAAATTCTTTTATGAGCGTATTTAGCAAGGGTAAGGCCATACTCTGGGCTAATACGATTACAATAAAGCCATAGATATGCATTTTCCATTTTTGGATAACCGTTTGTTTAGATTTCATAGACACCACCATCTGCAAAAATCAGAAAATGCCGGACAAGCAGGGTAAGAAGTGCATATCTGCTCGTCCGGCATTTCTGTTTTACAAGTTTATTACGTTACGCAAAATTCCAAATTCCGTATGCAGTATCGCATAACTGAATTGTGTGATACACTTTGTCGGTAGATTATGCCGCTATATTGTAACAATACGAATCCATGATTTCAGCAGGGATCTCACCTGCAAGTTCATCGGTTACGGGCTCCACGACTACACCTTCTTCAACTGTAGGTGTCTCAGGCTCAGACTCTTCCGGCTCAACGACTTCCTCAACTGTAGGTGTCTCAGGCTCGGACTCTTCCGGCTCAATGGCTTCTTCAGCAGTTTCAGTAAGCTCGTATTCCTTAAAAGATGTGTCGATTTCATACGTGCTTATACCACCAAGTACAGCACCTGGATCACTAGTATAAGACATCGTATTGACCGAGATAATCCTGCCATCAGGAGTCAGCGAGAATACATCCCACTCTGTTCCACCGTACCCAGTCGGTACATTAAAAGTACGAAGAAGCTGACCGCCCTTATAGATACGAACAACCGCACCAGAATTTGACAACGCATTGGAATCTTCCTCATCGCGATTGGTGTAATCATGGACTGCATAGCGGATGTTGGTTAGACCTTCAAAATTTGTGATTGTGATGGTTTCAGGTCCTTCCGAATCAACATCATCCACATCCAAGTTTGCATAGTGGGGTTCAGGATCTTTTTCGCCGAAATAGACATGAATTTCCTCACCAGTATCTGTCTCTGCTACCAAATGAGAGTCCAAATCTCTGGGATCAAGCCCCCATGTCAGGACGATGCGGTAGAAACCATCACTCATCTCAGGGGACATAGTCTCGTTGATTGCGGGATTTTCATCAGTAGTTCCAGAATAGATGACAATGTTGTAACTGGTATCAGAATATCCTTCTTTCGAAGCAGTCAGCGTGTAGTTGCCGCAAGGTAGACCAATGACTTTTCCGAACAGCGTTATAGTATCGTAGCGGAATTCGCCATTGCTGTCAGTCTCGAGTGTCCGCACAGCGGTATTAGATGCGGCAGGATTGTTCCAACCCTCATATAGATTCAAGGTGACATCAGGAAGAACTTCATTCGTGACCGCATCACGAATCACACCGTGGAAGCCACCCATACCTGAGCCGGGGGTCAGCTCTATTTGTCCCATAGAATGGATAGTATCGCCCTCGTGTACTGACTCAGTGCTGGTGAAGGGTAGATAATTCTCCTTAGAGACTTCCACCATCAACGAGCCACTGGGAACTGCGACACTAAACTTACCATTACTATCAGTTTCAGCGGAGGCTACTATGACATCGCCATCGCTTATCTTCACTGATGCTCCGGCAATTGCCATACTGTGAGTAGCGTCCACTACTGTACCTTCTAAAATAGTGTCCACAGTGGCTTTAGACAGGAAAATAGTTTGCTTGTTGCCACTTACTGCAAAAGTTTTGGAAATATCCACTCCCTGTATTGTAGTAGAAGCTTTATAAGTGCCATCATATAGATAAACAACATAGGGAGAGACACCAGACTTGCTAGAGTTTAGACCCTGTCTGACCACGGAGACTTGGATCCCATCAATATCGTGGCCATTTTCATCTTGGGTCTTAAATTCTGTACGGTAAGTCTTGTTGGTACATTCACCACCACCAAATTTTATATCACCACCAAAGGGGCTATCTGTAGAGTTGATAACGGAGACAAAGAACTTACTAGGAATAGCGTTGAAAGTTATCGGAGCGGTAAAGTCCAAAATCTGAACCTTTACAATATCACCTTTCCAGCTATTGGTGATCTTGTAGCTGCACTTGACATAAGCAGATGCATACCAGTTGGCCTCACCAGAAATACAAAGGCCACAGGCATGCTTGGAATCGACATTACCCAGCACATCATCCGAACCGATTTCTGCCTCAGCCGAGAGTTTTGCACCAGCTTCTGCAACAACTCCACCGCTTAATACACCGCTCAAAAGTTCTACTCCGATATCAAGGATAGGACCAACCTTGGCCTCTGCTTTGCCCTTGGCCATGACACTGACCGTGTTTTCCTTTTTCTTAATATCTGTACGGCCGGTATCAGAGTTATATTTGAAACCACTGGTCTGTTTACTGGTCCATTCAATGGAAACATCCCCAGACAGACTCCAGTCGATCTGGGCGGAAGGCTTGACATAAATCTCCAAGCCAGTTACCGGAGTAGGTAATTTAACCTTTCGAGTATCTACTTGGAATACCACATTTTTCCACTCGTGGTTGTCATCCGTATTGCTACCAGTATCCATTCCTGCTTGGATGGTTCCACTGATTTCCGTGTCAAAGGTAAAAGATGCCTCAAAATAATCCTTGGAAAACAGATGTGCATCGTAGGACAGTTCTACATTGCCGGTGACCTTACCTGAGATAGAGCCGCTAAGTTCTATGCCATTGTCAAATTCTTTGTTCAGACTGAACGGTCCAACCGTGACGCTGCCCTTTGCATCCACATCAATAACTTCCCAGAGCGGCACAGCATCAGACACTTCGGCTTCTACACCTTCAAAGTCCACCTTCAGTGTGTCATAGAAGTCAGTAATGGTTACATCTTTGTCCTGCGTGAAGGAAATAGACCCATCCTCGTTCTCTTTTATGCTTTCAATTTTGAACATCCAAGTAGTTCCTTCTACATAGACGATGTCTCCAACCTCGAGGTCACTCAGTCGATAATCCACGCCGCCTTCACTAACAGAAATAACGGCATCTTTATCCGGGAATGTAAACAGATGTTCAGGAACAAGAGCTTCCAACTCCAGTTCGTCGTCAGCGATACCTTCCATATCGTCTATGTCGTCTACCTGGAATTCTTGACCATTGCTGGACTGACAAGCTGTAGGAATCACAATGACAGACTCTTTGATAACACCAAAATTCGTGCTGTCGTTATCGTCGAAATTGATGACCTGTTCTTCATCAAAATCGTCCACTGTCTGTGCATCAAACTTGGAATAAGTCTCTGTGTATTGCGCCGTAATGTATTCCGTTGAATTGGATTGGCTATCAGTCATCCGGGCACGTACCAAATAATAGTCCGGAAGCGCATCGTCAATGGGGAGCGTGATTGTTATCAACTCGCCATATTGTTCCGTGTAGCCAGATGTAGTGGCAATGGGTATTTCGCTCAGATTATTGTTCAAATTTTCCTCAATCCACCCACCGTCTGCCATTTTATCCTCGAAAAACTCGACGCTCATCAACGCCACACTGTTGGTGTTGTATGTAACAGTAACTTCATCATCATCCACATAAATATCACTAATGGAGAAGATGGTTTCTGTTTCATTGGACGCCGCATACAGGCTATCATTCGATCCATCCGGATTGCCCCAGCCAGCATAAAGCGTTACATCACCAGCTACCGCAGTATTAAAATCATATTCTGTTATGGCTGCGGGTTCTATGTACCAACCAGTAAAGCGATACAATTCTCGTGTGGGTTCGATAGGCTCACTGACTGTTTCACCACTATCCACCCACTGCACCTGATATACACCAGCGGTACCATCATTTTTATCAAATGTGATACGGTAAGTTCCACTCCCAACTTCAGTGGTATTCCAGTGCGCATATACGGTCATATTTTGGGTAATGATTGTAGATGAGGTAATCTGAGTTCCCCCAGAAACATCAGTATACCATCCCAGGAAAGTATATCCATCCCTATCCGCAGTAGGCAACGTCCCTATTGCAGAACCGGATGGAACTTTTGTAGACGAGTTGGATGTTGTGCCTCCATTGGCATCAAAGGTAACAGTATAATAGGTCACTTGGGATGTGGAACCCCCAGAACCTCCACTACTATTGCGGCTCCAATGTGCATACAGGGTAATATCCTCGGTAATTACCGTGTCAAAATCAAACTGTCGGCCGCCGGTAGTTTCTGCATACCAACCTCCGAAAGAATATCCACTCCGGGATGGATTGGCGGGTTTGTCCACGGTCTCGCCCTCGGCAACTGTGACGGTCTTATATGTCCCTTCGGTGCCATAGTTGTAGTTAAAGGTCACAGTATAGGTAACTTCTTCAGAAGGTTGCTCCACATCCACATAGTTTTTGCAGAAGCGCATCAGAATCATGGCCACCTGTGCGCGGGTAGCACTGCCAGTGGGAGCAAGAGTATTGTTGCCCACGCCGGAGATCAGACCAACGCCGACAGCCCAGTTCATAGCCTCCACCGCATAGCTACTTACAGACGCACTATCCGTAAATGTTGTTACGTCTCCGGTTGCAGTGGTATCATATTCTTTGTGCTGTCCATAGCGGTACAAAATTGCAGCCATCTGTTCACGTGTAATTGGATCATCGGGGCCAAAGATTCCGCCGCCATAGCCACCAACAATTCCATTTTCGCTTGCCCATGTGACAGCATCCGCATAGTACGCATTTGCTGCTACATCGGTAAACACAGTCCCGGAAACTGCTGGTGCACCCTCCAGCCGATAGAGAATCGTGACGAGCATAGCACGAGAAGTCGTCACCTGCGGGGAAAATTGGCTGTTTCCAGTCCCGCTCATCATGCCGTTTTCATACACATAACCAACAGCATCATAGAACCAGTCTGTTTCCTTTACATCCGTAAAGGGGACGTTGCTGTTTGCGGCGAACACAGTGCTGGGCAATAAACTCAGCAACATGCACAGCGTTAACAGCATGCTAAGAAATCGTTTCGCTGCCTTCATTTGTCTCTCTCCTTTTCACACAGTATCCTTGTAAGAATGATATTTTATATTTCTTACAAACTTGGATTTAGTATACCATATGTAGGAGATATTTTCCACAACAAAAATTTGAAAACTATGGATGCAGCATGTAATTTTAGCCCTGATATTTTATAACACATATTGGCTTGTCCTGCATAATAAAACAGAACAGATCTCGTATTTTCTGCCTTTTATACTCCAAATAGCAACATCATATTTTCCTGGATATGACTTTTTTCTATACCAAGCAACGTCAGAATTACTCTCTTCGCAAACGTTTTACTGGAAGTTGTATCCCATTCTGCCAACCGCACGATCTCCGCTGTTCCAGCCTCAAAATCAAACGAAATCTCGCCCCATTCGCCGTCGTTGTCCACCTGGTAGAGGTAGACAGCGACGGCGATTCTCTTTTTGCGTTTGGTCTGGGAGTTACGTTTTAGGCGAATTACGTGAAGTACTTCGGCTTCTGTCAGCAAACAGGCCAAATGCTCCACGGCTTTGCGATAGGCCCGTTCTGCGCCGCTGGCTGTGCTGCCCTCAAAAAGCACCGCCAGTTCTTCAAAGGTCAGTCGAGTGCTGATGGGACTGACCCGTCCGCAGGTCATACAGATGGCCTTTCTCTTTTCCAAAAGGGTCTGTTCCCGGTAATTCAGCTTTTCAAACGCTTCTCGGACAGCTTCAGCCTGGATGCCGTTCCATAGAATCTCCGCATAGTCCCAATGGTCATCCCGGCTGACATCCTCGCCGGTTTCTTCGCTGTCCTCATCCTGAATGGTCTGATAAAACGAAACACGGCTTCGATTTTGTTTGGCCAATGCCAAAAACTTTGCTGCGGTTTCCTCGGTACAACCGTTTTCCTGGGCATATTTCTGGATTGCCGCCTGTTCAGACTGACCGGATTGATTGTAGAGCCATGCAATTCCACGCACAGCTTTGTACTCATCCACATTTTCAAAGGAACCGGCCTCCTCCTGCATCCGACAGGTCAAAAGAGCGTTCCCGATAAAATGATGGGCATAGGTCAGAAAATCCGCCCCTTGTGCGGGATCGTATTCCCGGAGACAGTCCAACATGGCAAGCACACATTCCATTTTGTAGTCCAAAAAGCGTTCTGGGTTATAGTGATCCAGCCCCTCCCGCAGCAGGAAACGGCGAATACGGCCATTGAGCCGATTTTCATAGCAGTGCAGGAAAAAGGAAAACCAGCGCAATTCACGGCTCTGCACAGCCTTGATAATATAATCATTCAGATTTTCATGGGCTGGCGGTTCCGGGTCAAGCTGAAAGATGCGTTCCGCTTCCCGCATGGTCAAGCCCTTGGGTTCGGTCAGAAAGCCGTATTTGGCACAGTAGTCGGGCAGCTCCCATGTCCACACTGTATCCATTTTTCCTCACCGCCTTTCTGATGTTTCGCCGCTATTTCTTTTGTACTGCTTTCAAAAGTGCCTGCTGAGTCATTTCCTGCTCATAGACAGTGCTGGCATAGCGATGATCCGAAAGCGCACGGAGCATCTTATCCTTTGCCAGCTTTTTCATAGCTGCTGCCGTCTCTTCATCCAACTTTCCCCGGCGGGTGCTTTGCAAAATGGAGTTCATCCGGCGGGTATAAATGGCCTTGATAGGGTGATCGTCCGCAAGCTCACGTTGTTCCCGGCCTCTCAGATTGCCGATTTGCCGGCACGTCCGTCCACGCTGGTCGCCGGGTGCCAGCCCACCGCAGTATTTGGTGTGCCGTGCGTCAATGGTGAGAAACCATCTGCCGCAGATGGGGCATTTCTTGGGGGCATGGCCCACACAAAGCCCCTCAAACAGATCGGAACGGAACATCCCCACAAAGGAGACATAGTGCATCCGCTTGACCAACTGCGGCTCCGTCTTTCCGGGCCGAATGGCGGCTACATACTGCACCGAAGCATTGGTCAGAGTCATCCAGGCCGGGTTATCCAGCGACAGAGTTGGCTCACTTTTGAAGAACTGCCCGAACATTGCCGCATAACCGTCCGAGGTACGGTCATAGCCGGGTTCATTCAACCGCTCTGCAAATTTCGTCAGGGCCTCCTTGTATTGCCCCAGAGAATAACTCAAATGCCCCAGCACCTGCGCTATTCGGACGAGCATTGTTGCCTTGCTGTGCTGACCAGTCAAAGCACAAATCAGCTGCTCCTGCTGGGTAAGCTGCAAATAGGCTTTGGCGTCCTCCATATATTCTTCGGAAAAGATGGCTGCAAGTTCTTGCTCAAAATAGTTTCGATTCAGGCGGGAGAACGGCGGCGTGACCTGCAAAAATGAGATAATCTCGCCAGCGGCCTGCTGCACCTGCGGTAGCAGCTCCATATCCACGGAACCGGTGTTCATCCCCTGAAGCAGCTGGTTCAGCACATTGCAAGGAGTATCCAGCTTTCCAATGGTGCTGTCCGGGATGTTCAGCACCTCGCAGCCAATAGTTCCTGCGGGCATCGTACACCCCTCATAGGTTACTGTATCCTGCCAGAGATCCAGCGATAAAACCGCATGGTTGATGATTTGATCCATCTTCTCCCTCCTGTCATGTTTTTCTATTTTCATAATAGCACACAACAAAGACCTTGTCATGTTTTTTGAAAACGGCTTGTCATGCCATTAGCCTGTTTTTTTCGATTTTCCCCATAACCTATACAGAGG
>CALXGG010000006.1 GCA_944387785.1 uncultured Oscillospiraceae bacterium
ATTGAGTTCGGCGAGGGCAAGGCCCAGATGGTGAACAACGCGGACTGGCTGATGGATCTCAACTATATCGAGCTGCTGCGGGAGGTGGGGGCCTGCTTCAGCGTGAACAACATGCTCCGGGCGGAGTGCTACAAGCAGCGCATGGAGAAGGGCCTGAGCTTCCTTGAATTCAACTACATGATCATGCAGTCCTACGACTTCTACTACCTCTTCCAGCACTACGGCTGCAACATGCAGTTCGGCGGCAACGACCAGTGGAGCAACATGCTGGGGGGCACTGAGCTGATCCGCCGGAAGCTGGGTAAGGACGCCCACGCCATGACCATCACCCTCCTCCTCAACAGCGAGGGGAAGAAGATGGGCAAGACCGCCTCCGGCGCGGTGTGGCTGGATCCCAACAAGACCTCCCCCTACGACTTCTACCAGTACTGGCGGAACGTGGAGGACGCCGACGTCCTCAAGTGCATCCGGATGCTGACCTTCCTGCCCCTGGAGCAGATCGACGAGATGGACACCTGGACCGGCAGCCAGCTGAACAAGGCCAAGGAGATCCTGGCCTTTGAGCTCACCAAGCTGGTCCACGGGGAGGAGGAGGCCCAGAAGGCCCAGGACGCCGCCAAGGCCCTCTTTGCCGGCGGCGGCGACAAGTCCAGCATGCCCACCACCACCCTCACCGCCGAGCAGTTTGAAAACGGCCAGATCGGCGCCATCAGCCTGCTGGTGGCCTGCGGCCTGGCCCCCTCCCGGGGCGAGGCCCGGCGTCTGATCCAGCAGGGCGGTGTGTCTGTCAACGATCAGAAGGTAGCGGACATCGACGCCCAGTGGCCCCAGGAGGCCTTTGCCGGCGAGGGCGTCATCATCAAGAAGGGCAAGAAGGTGTTCCACCGGGCCTTGCTGGGGTAAGCCCCATGGGAAAACGAAAGGAGCGAGGACGCGCAAACGTGTCCTCGCTCCTCTTGCCGTCAGGCACCTTTTTTAACAGGCAGCCGTATTCTGGAAACAGTATAACGCGGGGCGCCCCGCAGGGGCTGCTGCATTGGCGGATCAGATCTCGCTGAAGGTATAGCGGTGGCGCTGGGCGGCCTCGCAGACCACCTCCACGATGACGGCGCCGTCCTTCTCCGTCACGGAGAAGTCGGCGGATTTGTCATCCTTGAAAATATCCCGGACGAAGGCCTCCGGATCCTCCACTTCCCGCTCCATGATCTCGCAGGTGTCCGGCGCGCAGGGGTTGTAAACTTCCTTGACGATCTCGTACTTTTTCATGGTCGTGCCTCCTGTCGATCCGATATAGGGGGATGCATTGGTACCAGTGTATAGCATTTTGCGATGCCGCGCAAGTCCCAGGGGGAAATTTTTACCGCCGTGCGGCGGTTGACAGCCGGGGTGGGCCATGGTATCATGGACAAAACAAAGCAGGAAAGGGCTGGAAAAATGCGGAAGTGATCTGATTTTCGTGTTGCAGAAGGATCCCGGCAGGGCGCACGCACAGGCGTGGGCCTGGTTTCTGCGGCCGAAAGTCAGACGCGTTTGGCCGCAGGCTCTTTCTTGCCGCCGCGCACGGCCCTCCGCCAAATGCCGGAGGGAAGATCCCCCGGACGCCGTCCCCATTCTAACGGGCTTTCGTCCTCCGTGCCGCCGCACCTGCGCCGCCCCGCTCTGCTTTCGGCTTTCCGCCGGAGGCAGTTTTTTATTGCCCGGCCCGGACCGGGCGGAGAGGAGGCGCCTATGGTGCTGCAAGTCAACCATGTGACACTGATCCACAGCCGGGATCTCCGGACCCTGGTGGAGGACCTTTCCTTTACCCTGCACCAGGGGGACAGGGCCGCTGTCATCGGGGAGGAGGGGAACGGGAAATCCACCCTGCTCCAGTGGCTCTGGGACCCGGGGCGGATCGCGGGCTACTGCCAGTACAGCGGCAGCGCGTCGACGGACGGGGTGGTGGGCTACCTGGCCCAGGAGCTGAGCCCGGAGGAGCAGGCGGAGAGCATCTACGATTACTGCGCCGCCAGCGGGAGCTTTTCCCTGCTGACGCCGGCGGAGCGGGGGGAGGTGGCCCGGAAGCTCCAGTTTGACCTGGAGGAATATTTCAGCGACCGTCCGGTAGCCACCCTCTCGGGCGGGGAGAAGCTCAAGCTCCAGCTCAGCCGGCTGCTGTTCGACAAGCCCTCGGTGCTCCTGCTGGACGAGCCCTCCAGCGACCTGGACCTGGAGACGCTGCTGTGGCTGGAGCATTTCCTGAACAGCTATAAAGGGATCATCCTTTACACATCGCACGATGAAACGCTTCTGGAGAATACCGCCAATGTAATAGTCCACATCGAGCATCCCCGGGAGGGGAAGCCGCCCCGGTGCTGCGCTGTCCGCGCCGGATACCGGGACTATGCCCTGCGGCGGGAGTCCCTCCTGGAAAACCAGACCCGCCAGGCCCGGAAGGAGCGGGAGGAGTACGAAAAAAAGATGGACCGGTTCCGCAGGATCCAGCAGAGCGTGGAGCATGCCCAGCGGTCCGTGTCCCGGCAGGATCCCAGTACCGGCCGCCTGCTGAAAAAGAAGATGCACGCCGTGCAGTCCATGGGGCGGCGGTTCCAGCGGGAGGCGGAGAACATGACCCGCCTTCCGGAGGTGGAGGAGGAGGTGTTCCTCCGCTTCGCGCCGGACTCTGTGCCGCCTGCTGGAAAAACGGTGCTGGACCTGCATATCCCGGAGTTGCGGGCCGGGGAGCGGCTGCTGGCCCGGAACGTGCGGCTTTTCGTCCGGGGCGGGGAGAAGGTGGGGATCCTCGGCAGGAACGGGGCGGGAAAGACCACCCTCCTGCGGCAGATCGCTGGGGAGCTGCTCCGCCGCCGGGATCTCCAGGCGGGCTATATGCCCCAGGACTACGGGGAAGGGCTGCCGCCGGAGGAGACGCCGGTGGCCTATCTGTCCCCCTCCGGCGACCGGGAGGCGGAGCGGCGGGCCCGCACCTTCCTGGGGAGCATCCGCTTCGCCCCGGAGGAGATGTTCCATCCCATCCGCGACCTCTCCGGCGGGCAGAAGGCCAAGCTCCTGCTGACCAGGTTCATGCTGGACGGCGCCGGCGTGCTGATCCTGGACGAGCCCACCCGGAATTTCTCACCCCTGTCCGGCCCTCAGGTGCGCCGGGTGCTCAGCGCCTTCCCGGGGGTCATCATCAGCGTGTCCCACGACAGAAAGTTCCTGACAGAAGTGTGTGACAAGCTCTATACCTTAACAGAGGATGGTCTGATCCCCACGGACAAAAGCTGCCTGGAGGAGGGAACGGGGCGGTAAATGGCCGCGCAGAAAAGCCGGGGAAACGGCCTGGGCCGTTTCCCCGGTTCCATTGGGCGGTGCAAAGCGCCGGGGAGAGGGATCCCATCTCCTGCAGGCCGATCACACCAAACCGTACTCCGCCAGCACTGCCCGCAGCCGCTCCCGGACGTCCTCCTCCATCTCGCACAGGGGCGGCCGGAGGATCTCCCGGCAGCGGCCCATCAGGGCCAGGGCGGTCTTGACGGGGATGGGGTTCACCTCCCAGAACAGGGCTTCGCAGAGCTTCCGCAGCCGCAGCTGCAGCCGTCCGGCAGTGACGAAATCCCCTTTGAGACAGGCGTGGGTCAGTCCGGCCATGGCCGCCGGCGCCACGTTGGCCGCCACGGAGATCACCCCCACGCCCCCCAGGAGCATGATGGGGGCCGTCTCGTCGTCGTTCCCCGACCAGATGTAAAAGTCCTCGGGGCAGAGCTCCCGGGTCTTTTGGATCAGGGCAAAGTCCCCGCTGGCCTCCTTGACGCCCGCGATGTTGGGGTGGGCGGAGAGGGCGGCGTAGGTCTCCGCCGCGCACTTGACCCCTGTGCGGGAAGGGACGTTATAGAGGATCACCGGCCTGGTCACCGCGTCGGCCACGGCCTGATAGTGGCGCACAAGGCCCCGCTGGGTGGCCTTGTTGTAGTAGGGGGTGACTACCAGCACCGCATCCGCCCCCAGGGCCGCCGCCTCCCGGGACTGGGCGGCGGCAGTCGCCGTACAGTTGGCGCCGGTGCCGGCGATCACCGGCACCCGGCCGTCCACCGTCCTGACCGCCGTCTCGATGGTGCGTGCGCGCTCCGCGGCGCTCATGGTGGCCGCCTCGCCGGTGGTGCCGCAGACGATCACCGCGTCCGTCCCGTTGGCCAGCTGGAACTCCAGCAGGTCGGACAGCGCCGCGTAGTCCACGCCGTCGCTGGTGAAGGGCGTGACGATGGCCACGCCGGAACCGGTAAATACTGGCTGTTTCACAAGGCTACCTCCCTGATACTATGGCTATGTAACTAGTATACATCCCTACTATATGCAATATAATAAGGATTTGTGCTGTATACCATGCAAAACATGTCCTATCGCCGGACGTTTTCCCGGCGGACCGGCGGGGGAGGGGCAGGGGATGGGCGGGACGGGAAAAGGCGGCGGAAGGATGACACTTCCGCCGCCTTGCCTTGTGCGGGTACAGCGGGCCCGGAGGCCCGGCAGGGGAGGCCGCCCTCAGCGGGCGGTGATGTAGCCCTCGGCGCACAGCAGCTCCGCCAGCAGGACGGCGCCGCCGGCGGCGCCCCGGAGGGTGTTGTGGCTCAGGCAGACGAACTTATAGTCGTACTGGGTATCCGGGCGCAGCCGGCCGATGGACACGGCCATGCCGTTTTCCAGCATCCGGTCCAGCTTGGTCTGAGGGCGGTTCTCCTCCTCGAAGTAGTGGAGGAACTGCTTGGGGGCGGAGGGGAGGTCCAGCTCCTGGGCCCGGCCGGAGAAGGCGGCCCAGTCGGCCTTGATCTGCTCCATGGTGGGCTTGCAGCCCTCCTTGAACTTCATGAAGCAGGCGGCCATATGGCCGTCGGAGCAGGCCACCCGGAAGCACTGGGCGGTAATGGCCGGGCCCTCCGCCAGCACCAGCTTGCCGTCCTCGATATGGCCCCAGAGCTTCATGGGCTCCTTCTCGCTCTTTTCCTCCTCGCCGCCGATGTAGGGGATGCAGTTGTCCACCATCTCAGGCCAGCGCTCGAAGGTCTTGCCGGCGCCGGAGATGGCCTGATAGGTGCATACCAGGGCCTTCTCCAGACCGTATTTGAGCAGGGGATGGAGGGCGGGGACATAGGACTGGAGGGAGCAGTTGGACTTCACCGCCACGAAGCCCCGCTGGGTGCCCAGGCGCTTGCGCTGCTGGTCGATGAGGCGGATATGGTCGGCGTTGATCTCAGGCACCACCATGGGCACGTCCTCCGTCCAGCGGTGGGCGCTGTTGTTGGAGACCACGGGGCACTCCAGCCTGGCATACTTCTCCTCCAGGGCCCGGATCTCCTCCTTCTTCATATCCACGGCGCAGAACACGAAGTCCACCATGCCGGCCAGCTTCTCAGCGTCCGCCTCGGCGTCCAGGATCACAAGGCCCTTGGCCTCCTCCGGCACGGGGGCGGCCATGGCCCAGCGGCCGGACACGGCCTCCTCATAGGTCTTGCCGGCGCTGCGGGCGCTGGCGGCCAGGGCGGTCAGCTGGAACCAGGGGTGGCCCTCCATGAGAGTGACGAAGCGCTGTCCCACCATCCCGGTGCATCCGATCACGCCAACACGGTATTTCTGCATAATCTGTTACCTCCTAAGCAAATGTATCCACACGCCGGCCAGTGCGGGCAGGAGAAATCCGTCGATTCGTGTCTTGCAAAAGCGGCGGCCGCCGTGTATACTGTAAACCAATGTATGCCCGACAAAGACTTTTGCGATTTGATGTAAGTCATACCACAGTTTTTTCCCTCTGTCAACCGGAAACACCCCCTTCAGGAGGCGCCATGTACAAGTTTTTTCGCACTTTTTTGCTTTGTTCATTACTCACGGTCATATTGACTGCTTATGCCCACGCAGCGGAGGACACCCTGAAGGTGGGGCTCTACTATGGCAGCAGCGCCCTGTTCTCCGCCAATCTGCAAAACCAGCAGGGCTCCGGCTACTACCTGGGCTGGTTCGACGAGACCACCCGCTCCTTCACCCAGCTGGGCCGCATCGCCAACGAGAAGATCTCCATGACCGCCGACGGCGCCGTTTACATCAAGGGCGGCACCTACTACGCCGCCCCCCAGTCCGGGGCGGAGGCCTCCATCGGCGGCTATCATGTTCAGCTGAGCGAGAGCTTCGCCACCTACGACGAGGCCGCCCACGTGGCGGGGCAGTTCACCTCCGGGTTCGTGGCGTATGTCAACAATGAGTTTCGGGTCCGGGTCAACGACTTTGCCACCCGGGAGGAGGCGGAGATCGCCGCCGCCACCTACGCCACCTACACCTGGTACGACCTATGGGGCGGCGTCCACGGCTTTTCCGGCACGGCGGTGTCCCCCAGCGTCACCGGCGTCACCGTCACGGTCACCGGCAGCGACACCATCCTCTTCGAGTTCGACTGCTCCGGCGCCAAGAGCCTGGGCATCGTGCCCGACGGCGGCAGCGGGAAGGCGGTGACCTGGTTCAAGGGCTACAAGTGGTACGGCGGTTTTGAGTACCGGCGGGTCACCGGCGGCAACATCAACGTCATCAACGTGGTCAATATCGAGGACTATGTCAAGGGCGTGCTGCCCTATGAGATGAGCCCCAGCTGGCCCCTGGAGGCCCTGAAGGCCCAGGCGGTGTGCGCCCGGACCTACGCCCTGCTCCAGACCAAGCACTACAAGAGCTATAAGTTCGACGTCTGCAACACTACGGACTGCCAGGTCTATTATGGCACCAACAAGGCCAGCAGCCTCAGCGACCAGGCGGTGGATGAGACCCAGGGGATGGCGGCCACCTACGGCGGCAGCTACGCGGAGCTTTACTATTACTCCAGCAACGGCGGCGCCTCGGAAAGCTCGGAGAACGTATGGACCAAGGCCCTGCCCTACCTGGTGGGCAAGCTGGATCCCTATGAGAACGCCGCCGACATCCCCGGCTACGCCTACACCGTCAGCTACACCTACGACCAGCTGACGAAGATGCTCCAGAACAAGGGGTACAGCATCGGGCAGGTGGCCGGCGTGGCCGTTACCCGCACCACCCCCACGGGGAACGTCAGCGAGGTCACCTTTACCGACACCGCCGGAAAGACGGTGAAGGTCACCGGGGAGACCTGCCGGACTATCTTCTATACCACCCTCTTCGGCGAGACCAAGTCGGTGAAGAGCATGCGCTTTGCCATCAGCGGCGGAGGCGGCGGCAGCGGCTACTACCTGGGCTCCGGCGCCAGCGTCCAGGACCTGGAGGGCCTCTATACCATCTCCGGCAGCGGCACCGTGGCGGCTATCGGAAAGGATGTGTATGTAGCCTCCGGCTCCGGCACCGCCCCTGTGGCCAGCCTGGGAGGCGGCGGTTCCGCCGACCCCGGTGGTATCACCATCACCGGCACCGGCTCCGGCCACAACGTGGGCATGAGCCAGTACGGCGCCAAGGCCATGGCGGATCTGGGCTACGGCTGCGCGGACATCCTCAGCTTCTATTTTACCGGTATCACCCTGGAAAGGATCGGATAAGCCCTGTGAAGACCCATGATTTCTACTTTGACCTCCCGGAGGAGCTGATCGCCCAGACGCCCCTCCAGCGGCGGGACGGCTCCCGGCTGCTGGTGCTGGACAAGGCGAGCGGCCAGTGGGAGCACCGCCATTTTTATGACCTGCCTGCCCTGCTGGAGCCCGGCGACTGCCTCATCATGAACGACTCCCGGGTCCTGCCCGCCCGGCTGCTGGGCAGCCGGATCCACGGCGACGGCACCCTGGGCGGCTCCTGCGAGGTGCTGCTGCTCATCGACCGGGGGGACAATGTCTGGGAATGCCTGGTGCGCCCGGGGAAGAAGCTGCGTACCGGCGCCCAGGTCTCCTTCGGCGGCGGGGCGCTCACCGGGGAGATCGTCGGCGAGGTGGAGGGCGGCAACCGCCTGGTCCGCTTTGCCTACCAGGGGATCTTCCTGGAGGTGCTGGAGCGGCTGGGCCGGATGCCTCTGCCGCCCTATATCAAGGCGGAGCTCCAGGACCAGGAGCGCTATCAGACCGTCTACTCCCGGGTCAACGGCTCCGCCGCCGCTCCCACCGCCGGCCTCCACTTCACCCGGGAGCTGATGGAGAAGGTGGAAGCCATGGGGGTGTCCATCGGCTTTGTCACCCTCCATGTGGGCCTTGGCACCTTCCGGCCGGTGAAGGAGGAGGAGATCACGGACCATGATATGCACAGCGAGTACTGCGTGATCCCCCAGGAGACGGCGGACCTTATCAACCGCACCAGGGCGGCCGGCGGCCGGGTCATCTGCGTGGGCACCACCTCCTGCCGCACCCTGGAGAGCTGGGCGGGGGAGGACGGCCATATGGAGGCCAAAGCCGGCTGGACCAATATCTTCATCTACCCCGGCTACCGCTTCAAGGTCATGGACGCCCTCATCACCAATTTCCATCTGCCGGAGAGCACCCTCATCATGCTGGTGTCCGCCCTGGCGGGCCGGGAGCACATCCTGGCGGCCTATGCGGAGGCGGTGAAGGAGCGCTACCGGTTCTTTTCCTTCGGCGACGCCATGTTCATTCGATAAGGAGGTGGCGCTGTGCTGTCGCTGCTGAAAGGCTATGTGGGCGAGGTGGCCGCGCCCTTCCTCTTCCTGGCGCTGTTCCTGGTGATCGTGGGCGGGGCCCTGTGGCTCACCCCCCGGATCGCCCGGTGGCTGGAGAAGAAGGACCAGCGTAACCCCGGCTATTTCGACGGGATGCTGGAGGAGGACCCCTCCGCCGGGGACGCCGGGGAGGACCGGAAAAAGACGGCCGGGGACGGCGGGGAGCAGCCCCCGGGACAGGAGTAACGGATGTTTGAGATCATCAGGACCCAGGGCCGCGCCCGGCGCGGCCGTTTTTCCTGCGCCCACGGCGGCGTGGTGCAGACCCCGGTGTTCATGAACGTGGGCACCCAGGGGGCCATCAAGGGGGCCCTCAGCGCCCATGACCTCCGGGACATCAAGTGCCAGATCGAGCTGAGCAACACCTACCACCTGCACCTGCGTCCCGGCGACGACGTTGTCCGGGCCCTGGGCGGGCTCCATAAGATGATGGATTGGGATGGCCCGATCCTAACGGATTCCGGCGGCTTCCAGGTGTTTTCCCTCTCGGGGCTGCGGAAGATCACTGAGGAGGGGGTCACCTTTGCCTCCCACATCGATGGCCGCCGGATCTTCATGGGGCCGGAGGAGTCCATGCGGATCCAGGCCAACCTGGGCAGCGACATCGCCATGGCCTTTGACGAGTGCGTGGAGAACCCCGCCCCCTACGACTATGTGAAGGCCTCCTGCGAGCGGACCCTCCGCTGGCTGGAGCGGTGTGTGGCGGAGCATCAGCGGCTGATGGCCGCCCCGGACTGCCTCAACCCCGGCCAGATGCTCTTCGGCATCAACCAGGGGGGGACCTATGAGGACCTCCGGACCTGGCACATGGATGAGATCGCCAGGCTCCCCTGCGACGGCTATGCCATCGGCGGCCTGGCGGTGGGGGAGGAGACGGAGGTGATGTACGCCATCATCGACGCCGTGGAGCCCCATATGCCCGCCGGCAAGCCCCGCTACCTTATGGGGGTGGGCACCCCCTCCAACATCATCGAGGGGGTCTGGCGCGGGGTGGATTTCTTCGACTGCGTCATGCCCGCCCGGAACGCCCGCCACGGCCGGCTCTTCACCTGGCAGGGCAGTATGAATATCAAAAACGAGAAGTATAAGCTGGATACCCGGCCCATCGACCCGGAATGTGACTGCCCGGTGTGCCGCAGCTTCTCCCGGGCCTATCTGCGCCACCTGTTCAAGGCGGAGGAGATGCTGGCCATGCGCCTGGCGGTGATGCACAACCTATGGTTTTACAACACCCTGATGGAGCGGATCCGGGAGGCCCTGGACAGCGGCAGCTACGACGACTTCCGGGCCCGGTACAGCCCACTGCTGGAGCGGAAAATTTAGGGCTTGCCAAATCTTCCCCCATTCTGTATAATGATAAAAGTCTGTTCATTATGAAGGAGAGTATGACATGGAACAGTTTTACACTCTTGGTATGATCCTGGTGATGATCGCCATCTTCTATTTCCTGATGATCCGCCCGGAGAACAAGCGGAAGAAGCAGGCCGAGGAGATGCGCAACAGCCTGAAGAAGGGCGACCAGATCACCACCATCGGCGGCATCGTGGGCAAGATCGTGATGGTGGGCGATGAGACCATCGTGATCGAGACCAGCGACGACCGGGTCCGGATGGAGCTGACCAAGTGGGCCGTCTCCACCAACAACAGCCAGCAGCCGGTGGACAAGCGGGCCGCCAAGAAGGCCGCTAAGGAGGAAGAGGCCAAGGCGGAGGAGCCGGCCAAGATCCCCGAGGGCTCTGACAACGAGGTCAAGTGAGCCCGGCCAACGCATAAGAACACCTCCCGGAAAATATACTGGAATCGTCAGTATATTTCCGGGAGGTTCTCTTATGTCGAAGGTAGTCATGTCCCTGCCGAAGGGGATGGTGAAAAGCAGCGTGACCGGAGGCTGCATCGCGTTGGCGGCGTATGCGGCCCTCCAGCTGCTCTGTGCGCTGCTGATCCACCGGGAGGTGCTGGGGGAGGAGTTCCTCTATCCCATGGTGTGCGTGGCGGCGGCCGCGGCGTCCTTCCTGGGCTGCGGGTACAGTGTGCTGGCCCGCCGGGAAGGGGCGGTGCTGACCGTGTCGGCGGTGACGGCGGTGTTCCTGGCCCTGACCCTGGCCGCCGCCTTGCTCACCGGAAAGACCGTGGCGGTGGAGAATGGGCTGGTAGGCGTGGGGCTGTCCATGGCCGCCGGAGGCCTGGCCGCCGCGCTGGTAGGCGTCAACCTCCCCCGGAAGGGGCGCGGCGCCCAGCGCCGGAAGGCCGCCGCCCGCCGCCGGTAGCGCCCGCCGGATGGCTGGGCACGCCGCCTGGGAGGGCGGAAAAAACAGCATCCCCGCCGGAGGCTCCGGCGGGGAGTTTTTTCTGAAAATGAGAAGGGAAGCGGGAGATCCTCCGGTCCTTTCCCGGACGGTTGTGCCCGAGAAGGCAGGCAGCCAATGCGGCGGCCGCTCCCGGCGGCGCTCAGGCCCGGGGATGGGCCTTGTGGTAGACGTCCTGGAGCTTCTGCTTGACCAGGTGGGAGTAGATCTGGGTGGAGGAAATATCCGCGTGGCCCAGCATCTCCTGGATGGAGCGCAGGTCCGCGCCGTTCTCCAGCAGGTGGGCGGCAAAGGAGTGGCGCAGGGTATGGGGGGTGATGTCCTTGTCGATCTGGGCCTTCTCCTGGTAGTACTTGATGATCTTCCAGAACCCCTGGCGGCTCATCCGCTCCCCGTTCATGTTGACGAAGAGGGCCTTTTCCCGGCTGTCCAGGACGATCTGGGGCCGGATGTCCCGGATATAGTCCCCCAGGGCCCGCACCGCCGTGGCGTAGAGGGGGATGATCCGCTCCCGGCCCCGGCTGGCGCAGCGCAGGAAGGCGGCGGAGAGGTTCACGTCCTCCAGGTCCAGACTGATGAGCTCGCTGACCCGGATACCGGTGGCGTAGAGGAGCTCCAGCATGGCGTGGTCCCGGTAGCCCTTGGGGTCCACGCACTGGGGCTGCTCCAGGAACAGCTCCACCTCCTTGCCGGTGAGGATCTGGGGGTACTTGCGCTCCGTGCGGATGGGGGCGGTGTTCCGGGCGGGGTTGTGGGCCACCTCGCCCCGGGAGAGGAGGTAGCCGTAAAAGGACTTCAGGGAGGCCACGCACCGGGCCACGCTGGCGGGGGATTTGCCCTTGCCCGCCATGTAGGCCATGTACCGCTCCACATGGTCCTCCCGGCAGTCCGTCAGCTCGATGTGCTCGTCATCGTGGAGGTAGCGGGCAAACTGGGTGACGTCCCGCACATAGGACGCCACGGTATTGCCGGAGGAATGGCGCTCTGTCTCCAGATATGCCGCGTAGCCGGCGATATGATCGTCCAAAGGGTCCATTCCTCCTTTCTCCCAAACCAAAATACTATTACGGCGCGGCGCCCCCCAATGCCAGGCGGAAGAGGAGGGGCGTCAGCAGGCGCTCGCAGAATACGCCCGCCGTAAGGACCACAACACACACACCGAAGGTCAGAAAATACCGGCTCCCGTACAGCACCGGGGCCGAACGGCGGCCCCGGCCGAAGGAGAGCATCCCCAGTTCCGTGGCAAGAGGCCAGGCGGCCCCCGCCATGGCGAAAAAGCAGGGCAGGGTGAACAGCAGCCGCACCGCCAGGGCCCCCATAGCCAGCGGCACGCCGCCGCGGCCGAAACAGGCGGTGAAGCCGGAGATGGTATACATGGTCAAAAAGCCGAACAGCCCGGAGAGCAGGGGGATCAGCACGATCCCCACCGAGGCGAAGCCCAGCAGGAAGGCCAGCGCCACATACCCGAAATAAAGGGTGAGGCAGCTGCCCAGGGACACCGTAAGGCCCTCCCCGTCAAAGACGGCGCAGTAATCCGTGAGATAGCCGCTCATGGCCTCCCGGGCGGACACGTCCCAGGAGAGGGCGCACAGATGCCCCGCCACGGCGCCCGCCAGGAAAAAAAAGGCCAGCAGCAGCTCCCGCAGCAGGGAGGGGTCCGCCGCCCGCAAGCGGATCGTCCGCACCAGGGGCCTTCCGCGCATATCCATCACCTCGCCACCAGCATATGCGCCGGGGACAAGGTTTAGAAGCGCCGGTTTTATGTGTACCACGCAAGCCGCCGAAGAAACGACGGTATACAATAATATAGTGCAAAACCCCTGTTTCCGCAAGGGAAAAACGAAAACTCTCCGCTTTTTGTAAGTTATGACAAAATTTTATGTAAACAAAATTATGTAAACTAAATCAACCGGCAGGGGGAAGCGCCCCGCCCGCGCCCCGCCCGGCGGCTATGTAGTGGCTGTGGGATGGACAGGACTACTATATCTGGGAATGGCTGGAGGTATACAGTTTGTAATCATCCGGTCCTGTCCCTGGATGGCAATGCCCGCTCCTTTTTTCCGTTTTTGTCTATTTCATAGATTGACACCGGCGCGGGCCGGCGGAGCGGGAACGGTTTTTCCGCTGAGTCTCCGGCTGCCGCGCCCCGGCGGAAACATTTGCATTGCCGCGGCGGCTATGCTATGATGTCCCCAATACAGGATACGAAGGAAGGCGTGATATACGATGATCGATCTCACCAGACACCACCTTTTTGACGGCGGTATGGGAACCATGCTCCAGGCCAGGGGGCTGGAGCCCGGCCAGTGTCCGGAGCTGCTGAACCTGACGGATCCGGAGACAGTGGCCGCCGTCCACGCCGCCTATGCCGCCGCCGGGGCGGACATCCTTACCGCCAACACCTTCGGCGCCAGCCGTCGGAAGCTGGGACGGGACCCCGCCCCCTGCATCGCGGCGGGGATCGCCCTGGCCCGCCGGGCGGCGGAGGGCTGCGGCCACACCGCCTATGTGGCGCTGGACGTGGGGCCGCTGGGGGCCCTGCTGGAGCCCATGGGGGAGCTGCCCTTTGAGGAGGCCTACGGCCTGTTCGCGGAGATCATGACGGCCGGCGCCGCCGCCGGGGCGGACCTGGTGCTGATCGAGACTATGAGCGACCTCAGGGAGGCCAAGGCTGCCCTTCTGGCCGCCCGGGAGAACACCGCCCTGCCGGTGTTCGTCACCATGACCTTCGGGGAGGACGGGCGCACCTTCCTGGGCACCGAGCCCGCCGCCGCCGCCGTGACCCTTACCAGCCTGGGGGCCGACGTGGTGGGCATCAACTGTTCCCTGGGACCGCGGGAGCTGCGGGAGCCCCTGCGGAAGATGATCGCCGCCACCCATCTGCCGGTGATGATCCAGCCCAACGCGGGGCTGCCCCGGCTGGAGGGCGGGCAGACGGTGTTTGACGTGGGGCCGGAGGAGTTTGCCGCCGCCGCCCGGGACTTCCTGGAGGACGGGGCGGCCATCCTGGGCGGGTGCTGCGGCACCACCCCGGACCATATCCGGGCCCTGCGGCCCCTGCTGGAGGGCCGCGTGCCCCCGGTGCGCCAGCCCGACGGCGTATGCCGCCTGTGCGGCTGGCAGCGGGTGGTGGAGCTCCGGGAGGACACCATCGCCACCGTGGGGGAGCGGATCAACCCCACCGGCCGGAAGAAGCTCCAGGAGGCCCTGCGCAGCGGCGACTACGACTACGCCGGGGAGCTGGCCATCCAGCAGCAAGAGGAGGGGGCGGACTTCCTGGTGGTGAACGCGGGGCTGCCGGATATCGACGAGAAGATCGCTCTGCCCGCCCTGGTCCAGGCCATCCAGAAGGTGTCGCCCCTGCCCCTGGTCATCGACTGCTCCGACCCCGTTGCCCTGGAGAAGGCGCTGCGGGTGTGCAGCGGGCGGCCCATCCTCAACTCCGTCAACGGGGAGCTGGAGAGCATGGAGGCCATGCTGCCGCTGGCCGCCAAATACGGCACCGGCCTCATTATCCTGGCCCTGGACGGCGGCGGTATCTCCGATGACCCCGCCTGCCGGGCGGAGGCGGCCATACGGGTGGCGAAGGCGGCGGCGGACATGGGGATCCGGGATGTGTTTATCGACTGCCTGGCCATGGCGGCCTCGGTGAACCCCGCCAGCGCCATGGCTACGCCGGAGGCCATCCGGCTGGTCCGCCGGGCCGGCTACCGGACCCTCCTGGGCGTGTCCAATGTGAGCCACGGCCTGCCCCACCGGGACGCGGTGAACTGCGCCTACCTCTCCGCCTGCATGGCGGCGGGGCTGAATATCGCCATCGTCAACACCGCCTCCCGGCAGGTGATGGACGCCATCGACGCCGCCCGGCTCCTCCGGGGCGAGGACCCCGGCTGCGCCGCTTACATCGCCCGGCACGGCTCCCCGGCCAAGGCGGTTTCCACCCCGGACGAGCCGCGGGCGGACCTGGGGGCGCTGATCCTGTCCGGCAAAAAGGGCTTGGTGCCGGAGGCGGTGGTGGCCCTGCTCCGGCATGCGGCGCCTCTGGAGGTCATCAACGGCCATATCATCCCCGCCCTGGACAAGGTGGGGGAGCTCTATGAGCGAGGGAAGTTGTTCCTGCCCCAGCTGCTGGCCTCCGCCGAGGCGGTAAAGGCGGCTTTTACCATCCTGGACCGGTACCTGCCCCAGGGGGCGGGGGAGAAGGGGACGGTGATCCTGGCCACGGTGAAGGGGGACGTCCACGATATCGGCAAGAACATCGTGAAGATGCTGCTGGAGAACTACGGCTACCACGTCATCGACCTGGGCCGGGACGTGGCGCCGGAGACGGTGGTCACCGCCGCCCTGGAGAGCGGCGCGCCGCTGGTGGGGCTCTCCTCCCTTATGACCACCACCGCCCAGAATATCGGCGTCACCATCCAGGCCCTGCGGGCCGCGGGCGCGCCCTGCAAGGTGATGGTGGGCGGCGCGGTGGTCACCGAGGAGTTTGCCCGGCAGATCGGCGCGGATTTCTATGTGAAGGACGCGGCGGAATCCGCCCGGGTGGCGGGCCTGGTGCTGGGCCGGTAAGAGCCGGATTGCTCGTTGCCTTTTTCCCAAACAGATGTTAGAATAGGTCTGGCGGTATGCCGCCGAATACGGAAAGAGCAGGAGGGACGTATGCGGGTTCTGGGGATCGATCCGGGAGTGGCCACCATCGGCTTTGGGCTGGTGGAGGCGGACCGCAGCCGGCAGACGCTGCTGCGGTATGGCGTCATCACCACCCCCGCGGGGCTCCCGCTGTCCCGGCGGCTCCTCCAGATCTCCGAAGATATGGCGGAGCTCCTGCGGCAGTTCCGGCCCCAGGAAATGGCGGTGGAGGAGCTGTTCTTCACCAAGAACATCACCACCGGCATCGCCGTGGCCCACGGCCGGGGGGTGATCCTCCTGGCGGCGGAGCAGGCGGGGGTGCCGGTGTACGAGTACACTCCCATGCAGGTCAAGCAGGCGGTAGCGGGCTACGGCGGCGCGGACAAGCGGCAGGTGATGCTGATGACCCAGCGGCTGCTGAAGATGAAGGAGATCCCCCGGCCCGACGACGCCGCCGACGCCCTGGCCCTGGCCATCTGCCACGGCAGGGCGGCCACGTCCCTGCTGAACACCGAGCGAGCCTTTGACCCCAAGCGGTACGACACCCGGTAGCGCGCCCGCTTTTCCGCTCCCATCCGGCCCCGCCGGACGCGCGGCCGCTTCTTTTGCGTCTTTTCGTTTCAGCGGAAAGACGGCATACCTACCGATCGGAAAGGAAAGCCATGTTTTACTATGTAAGCGGCACGGTGGCCCATGTGGAGCCCTACCTGGCCGTCATTGACTGCGGCGGCGTGGGCTACGCCTGCCGCACCACCACCTACACCCTCTCCGGCCTGAAAAAGGGGGAGAAGGGGAAGCTCTACACCTATCTCAACGTCCGGGAGGACGCCATGGAGCTCTACGGCTTTGCCACGGCGGAGGAGCTGAACCTGTTTCAGCAGCTCATCTCCGTCAGCGGCGTGGGGCCCAAGGCGGCCCTCAGCATCCTCTCCGCCTCCACGCCGGCCAATCTGGCCCTCAGCATCATCACCGGCGATGAAAAGGCCCTTACCTGCGCCCCGGGCATCGGCAAGAAGATCGCCCAGCGGGTGATCCTGGAGCTGAAGGACAAGCTCAGCAAGGGCCAGGCCCTCTCCGCCGGCGGCGGCGCGGTCCCCGGACCGGCGGTGACCATTATCCCCGACAACAAGCTCTCCGAGGCCTCCGCCGCCCTGGCGGTGCTGGGGTACTCCCAGGGGGAGATCAATGTCGCCCTCAAGGACGCGGACCTCACGGAGCCCCTGGAGCAGATCATCCGTAAGGCCCTGAAGAAAATGGTGAAGAACTGAGAGAAGCAGCTCCAACAGCTGGGGGGGAAGGACGCCTTCCCGGACTGCCTGCGGGACCTGGAGCCATAAGAAGGAGCGCAATCATGGAATACGAAAATCGCAAGACCACAAAGACCATCGTGAAATCCGGGATCACCTTCGGCACTTGTCTCGCCATGGTGATCTCCTATACCAACTGGCACTCGGTGCTCTGGGCCATCATCCACGGCCTGATGAGCTGGGCCTACGTGCTCTACTACATCATCCGCTATTGACGGCCGGTTATGGGGCGGGAAGGGGAGAGAAGGACCTTTGAGTATTGATTTTTCCGGTAACGACGTATATATGGAGGAGGAGCCCTCCCTGGTGACCACCACCCTGACGGCGGCGGACGAGGGGGAGTACTCCCTGCGGCCCAAAACCCTGAAGGAGTACATCGGCCAGGAGAAGGCCAAGGGCAACCTGGAGGTGTTCATCCAGGCGGCCAGGATGCGCCATGAGCCTTTGGACCATGTGCTGCTCCACGGCCCTCCGGGCCTGGGAAAGACCACCCTCAGCGGCATCATCGCCAACGAGATGGGGGTCAATATCCGCATCACCTCCGGCCCCGCCATCGAGAAGGCCGGGGACCTGGCGGCCCTCCTCACCAATCTGAACGAGAACGACATCCTCTTCGTGGACGAGATCCACCGCCTCAACCGCTCGGTGGAGGAGGTGCTCTACCCCGCCATGGAGGATTTTGCCATCGACATCATCATCGGCAAGGGCCCCTCCGCCAACTCCATCCGGCTGGACCTGCCCAAGTTCACCCTGATCGGGGCCACCACCCGGGCCGGGCAGCTCTCCGCCCCTCTCCGGGACCGGTTCGGCGTGACCCTGCGGCTGGAGCTCTACACGCCGGAGGAGCTGGCCCTGATCGTCACCCGGTCCGCCGGCATCCTGGAGGCGCCCATCGAACCGGAGGGCGCCATGGAGATCGCCAGGCGCAGCCGGGGCACCCCCCGGATCGCCAACCGGATGCTCCGCCGGGTCCGGGACTTCGCCCAGGTGAAGGCCGACGGCGTCATCACCAGGGAGGTGGCCGACGCGGCCCTCACCGCCCTGGAGGTGGACTACCTGGGCCTGGACAACATCGACCGGCGGATGCTCACCGCCATCATCCAGTACTACGGCGGCGGGCCGGTGGGCCTTGAGACCCTGGCGGCCACCATCAACGAGGAGGCGGTGACCCTGGAGGACGTCTACGAGCCCTACCTCATGCGCATCGGGTTCATCACCCGGACGCCCCGGGGCCGCTGCGTCACTCACAAGGCCTATGAGCACCTGGGGCTCAGCGTCCCCGGCGGGGCCATGGACCAGCTGAGCCTGTAACGCCATGATATACGCCGACAGCGTGTTCCTCCGCCGGGATCTGCCGGAGCGGAGCTATCTCAACCATCTCCCGGCGGTAAACTGGCTGAAGGACCACCGGCTGGCGCTGGATTCCCCGGTGACCTTTCTGGTGGGGGAGAACGGCAGCGGGAAATCCACCCTGCTGGAGGCCATGGCGGTGGCCTGCGGCTTCAACGCCGAGGGGGGCACCCGGAACTTCACCTTTTCCACCCGGGCCACCCACTCGGATCTGGGGGAGCATATCACCGTGGCCAAACGGCGTTATCCCCAAGACGGCTTTTTCCTTCGGGCGGAGAGCTTCTACAACGTGGCCACCAATATCGACGAGATGGACGAGGCGCCTTCCTTCGGCCCCCGGCTCATCGACAGCTACGGCGGGGTGTCCCTGCACTGCCAGTCCCACGGGGAGAGCTTCCTCTCTCTGGTGGAAAGCCGCTTCGGCGGGGAGGGGCTCTACCTCCTGGACGAGCCGGAGGCGGCCCTGTCGCCCGCCCGGCAGCTGACGCTGCTGGGGGAGATGCACCGCCTGGTGGGGCGAGACTCCCAGTTCATCATCGCCACCCACTCGCCCATCCTGATGGCCTATCCCGGGGCCAGGATCTACCTGCTCAGCGAGGACGGCATCGAGCCGGTGCAGTACCGGGAGACAGATCATTATCAGCTCACCCGGCGGTTTTTGGAGGACCCGGAGCGGATGCTGCGCTACCTGTTTTCTGAGGAGGAAGAGGCGTAGCGCAAGCCGTTTCCTTATTTTCTTTTGAGGAAAGCCTATGCTGGATATCAAGATTTATTTTGAGCGGTACTGCAGGAAGTACGATTTGGACATCGCCCTCTCCTGGGAGATGCCGGAGGGATATGAAACAGCTTTTGGATCCTTTGATCCAACCTGTCATACCCTCTTTCTGAACAAGTCCCCGCTGCAGTCCGCGCCGGAACAAGAGGCGTTGTTTTACCTCTATCACGAACTTCGCCACGCCCTTCAGTATCTTTGCCCGGAGCGGTTTGACCAGCAGATCCAAACAAGCCGCTTTTATGTGATCCTGTATAATGGCGTATGCTACAAGCTGGTGGTCGATGCCTGGAAGATGTGCGTGCTTTCCGGTGACACGGAATATTTCAAAGCCGCCTATTTGTCGCTGCCGTATGAACGGGACGCAAACGACTATGCCTATCAAACGGTTAGAAAACTCCGCGGCGATACAGCGGAGCTGCGGGAGCTGGTTTCCGCGTGGACGCCGGCGGCCCCTCTCCCGCCAGAAGAGCTTGAGCGGCTGTTTTGCCTGATCGATACAAGCATTCGTTAGAAAAGCGGGCGGGGGCCTTTTCCCCTTGGTCCGCTGGGTCCATTGATTGATGAAAAAGTTTGTAAATAAAGGAGAACCAAAATGGGCAAATTATTTGGAACGGACGGGATCCGGGGCATTGTGGGCGAAAACCTGACGGCGGAGCTGGCTTTTCGCGTGGGGCAGGCGGTGACCATGGTGCTCAAGGAGGAGAAGGGCAGCGCGCCCCTCATCACCATCGGCATGGACACCCGTATCTCCTCGGACATGCTGGAAAGCGCCCTCATTTCCGGCATCACCTCCGTAGGCGGCGACGTGATGCCCCTGGGCGTGATCCCCACTCCCGCCGTGGCCTATCTCACCGTGAAGGTGGAGGCGGACGCCGGCGTGGTGATCTCCGCCAGCCACAACCCCTTTGAGCACAACGGCATCAAGGTATTCAACGGCCAGGGCTACAAGCTCTCCGACGCCCTGGAGGAGCGGGTGGAGGAGAAGATCCTCTCCGGCGACCCCATGCCCATCCAGAAGGGCAGCGGCATCGGCAAGCGGATCCACGGCATGAAGAACCTGAAATACGAGTACATCAAGTACCTGGCCGGGACCATCCAGGATGACCTGGGCAGTCTGCGGATCCTGGTGGACTGCGCCAACGGCGCCGCCGCCGCCACCGCACCGGACCTCTTCGCCAATTTTGCCATCGAGGCCGACTTCATCCACCGCAAGCCCAACGGCGTGAATATCAACGACCGCTGCGGCTCCACCCACCTGGAGAGCCTTGCCGCCATGGTCACCGCTGGCGGCTACGATCTGGGCGTGGCCTTCGACGGCGACGCGGACCGGTGCCTGATGATCGACGAAAAGGGAAGTATCATCGACGGCGACAAGACCATGGCGGTCTGCGGCCTCCACATGCGGGATGAGGGCACCCTCACCGGCCGGGCCATCGTGGGCACCGTCATGAGCAACCTGGGCCTCCACGAGTTCTGCAACAAGAACAACATCCGCCTCATCTGCACCCCGGTGGGGGACCGGAACGTGCTGGAGAAGATGCTGGAGTTCGGCTACCGCATCGGCGGGGAGCAGTCCGGCCACACCATCTTCACCGACTACGCCACCACCGGCGACGGGCAGCTCACCGCCCTGCAGTTTTTGCAGATCCTCAGCCGCAGCGGGAAGAAGGCCAGCGAGCTGGCCGCCATCTGCCCCTCCTACCCCCAGATCCTGGTCAATGTCAAGCTGGAGAACCGCCCCGGCCTCAAGGAGGCGGTGATGGCCTCTCCCGCCCTGGCGGAGGCGGTGCGGCAGGAGGAGGAGCTGCTGGGCGGCGACGGCCGTGTCCTGGTCCGGGCCTCCGGCACCGAGCCCCTGATCCGGGTCATGGTGGAGGCCAAGACCCAGGAACAGGCTGCCGAATGTGCAAACCGTCTGGCCGCTTTCGTACAAACTGTAAAAAACTGAAGCGGGAGTTCATAAATTTTTAATATTTACTTGACAAAACGAAGGGGAACTAGGTATAATAAACCATGTCGATTTACCATGCCAACTACGCCGCATACAGCGGCCTTTCGGATGAAGCGCTGTGCGTCCTTGTCCGGCAGGGCGACCGCGACGCGGAGGAGACCCTTGTTTCCCGCTACAATCGCCTGGTTCGGCAGCTGGCGCGTCCCTATTTTCTGGCCGGCGGCGACAGCGACGACTTGGTCCAGGAGGGCATGATCGGCTTGATGTACGCGGTCCGTGAGTATGACGCCGGGAAGCCGGCGGGCTTCCGCACCTATGCAGAAACTTGTATCCGCAACCGCCTGTACTCTGCGGTCCGGGCTGCCGCCCGGGATAAGCATACGCCGCTGAACCAGTCGGTTCCTCTTGAAATACCCTTCTTTGACAGCCATAGTACCTCTTTGGGCGCACCTCTGCCTTCCCAGGCCAATCCTGAGGACCTGATCATCGGTCGTGAGGGCGTGCGGGACATTTTGCGTGATGTCCAAAAGCAGTTGTCCGAATTTGAGGCGAAGATTTTGGGGTTATATTTAGACGGCCTGACCATCCGAGAAATGGCCGAAGCGGTTTCAAGGTCCCCCAAATCGGTGGACAACGCCGTGCAGCGCATCCGGCGCAAAGTAGCGCGGCACCTTACTTCCGGCGATATCAGCAATGGCTGAGCGCAATATATTTTTTTCTATTCAAAAAGAGAGGGTAAGATCATGTACGAAGACAAGACCTTAGTTTGCAAGGAGTGCGGCCAGGAGTTCGTGTTCACCGCCGGTGAGCAGGAGTTCTATGCGGAGCGCGGCTTCCAGAATGAGCCCCAGCGCTGCAAGGCCTGCCGTGACGCCCGCAAGAACGCTGCCCGCGGTCCCCGTGAGTACTTCACCGCGGTGTGCGCCAACTGCGGCGGCGAGGCTCGGGTTCCCTTTGAGCCCAAGAGCGATCGTCCTGTGTACTGCAGCGAGTGCTTCGCCAAGATGCGCGAGCAGGGCTGATCCCTTACAACTGGTATCTATGATCGGGACGTCCGCGGCAGCGGGCGTCCCCTCTTTTTGCCTGCCGCCGGGGGCGTCCGCGTTCCGTTCCGCCTCCCGGAAGAATCCGGCTTGCTATTTTCGCTAGGATATAGTACAATATGTGGGACAAATACCGCTGGTTGCAAACCATGCGGGTCATTTTGAAAGGAGCGGACAATGATGGAATATACGAGCATGAGCAGGGAGCAGCTGCAGGCGGAGCATGCGGCCGTATCCAAGGAGTTTGACGCCCTGAAGGCCAGGGGCCTGAAGCTGGACATGTCCCGGGGCAAGCCCGGAAAGGCCCAGCTGGACATGGTCAGCGGCATCCTCTCCATCCTGGCGGATCCTGCGGACTGCGTGGTGGACGGCGTGGATGTGCGCAACTACGGCGAGCTCACCGGCCTGCCCTGCGCCAAGCGCTATTTTGCAGAGATCCTGGGCTGCAAGAGCGAGGAGTGCTTCATCGGCGGCAACGCCAGCCTCACTTTGATGTACGATACCATCGCCAAGGCCTATACCCACGGCCTGCTCCACAGCGAGAAGCCCTGGGCCAAGCTGGATACCGTCAAGTTCCTGTGCCCCGCTCCCGGCTATGACCGCCACTTCAAGATCAGCCAGTCCTTCGGTATGGAGATGATCACCATCGAGATGACGGAGACGGGCCCCGATATGGACGCGGTGGAGGCGGCGGTGAAGGATCCCGCCGTGAAGGGCATGTGGTGCGTGCCCAAGTACTCCAACCCCGAGGGCGTGGTGTACAGCGAGGAGACCATCCGCCGCATCGCGGGCCTGAAGCCCGCCGCCCCCGACTTCCTCCTCATGTGGGACAACGCCTACTGCATCCATGAATTCGACGGGGACTATGTGCCCTTCCCGGACATCCTCTCCCTCTGCCGGGAGGCGGGGAACCCGGACATGGTCTTTGAGTACGCATCCACCTCCAAGGTCACCCTGCCCGGCGCCGGCGTGTCCGTCATGGCCACCAGCGTGGACAATATGAAGTACATGACCGGGCTCCTGGGCATCCAGACCATCAGCTACGACAAGGTCAACCAGCTGCGCCACGTCCTCTTCCTCAAGGACAAGGCCCATACCCTGGAGCTGATGAAGAAGCACGCCGCCATCATGAAGCCCAAGTTTGACGCCGTGGTCTCCGCGCTGGACGAGGAGATCGCCCCCCTGGGCATCGCCCAGTGGAAGCGGCCCAAGGGCGGCTATTTTGTCAGCGTGGACACCATGGACGGCCTGGCCAAGCGCACCCTGGCCCTCTGCAAGGAGGCCGGCGTGGTGATGACCGGCGCCGGCGCCACCTTCCCCTACGGCGTGGATCCCCGGGACCGGAACATCCGCATCGCTCCCAGCCTGCCCCCGGTGGAGGAGCTGGAGCAGGCCATCGCCGTATTCTGCACCTGCCTGAAGCTGGCGGCCCTGGAGAAGCTGCTGGCGGCGTAACGCAGCTCCCGTCCGCAAAACAAGATACATACCAAAAAGCAGCCGGCCTGCATGGCCGGCTGCTTTTACAGTTGTGGGACAGCCGCCGGGAAAAGGCGGCTGCGGTGCTCCTATTGATCCATGGACGGATTCATATAGTAGATGTTTTTCTCGCCCAGCTTCTCCTTGGCCAGGCGCAGTCCCTCGCCGAAGCGCTGGAAGTGGACGATCTCCCGGGCCCGGAGGAACCGGATCGCGTCCGACACGTCCGGGTCGTCGCTCAGGCGCAGGATGTTATCATAAGTGACCCGGGCTTTCTGCTCCGCCGCCAGGTCCTCGGTGAGATCGGCGATCACGTCGCCCTTGACGCCGATGCCGGCGGCGTTCCAGGGGGAGCCGGAGGCGGCGGTGGGATAGATGCCGGCCGTGTGGTCGGTGAAATAGGCGGCGAAGCCGCCTTCCCGGATCTGATCTTCAGTGAGGTTTTTCGTCAGCTGATGGACGATGGTGCCCACCATCTCCAGATGCCCCAGCTCCTCCACGCCGATGTCGGTCAGCAGCCCCTTCAGCTCGGGGTAGGGCATGGAGTAGCGCTGGCTCAGGTAGCGCAGGGAGGCCCCCAGCTCGCCGTCGGGGCCGCCGTACTGGCTGATGATCCAGGAGGCCAGCTTGGGGTTGGGCCGGGTGATCTTTACCGGATATTGTAACCGCTTCTCGTAAACAAACATTATTTCCGCCCTCCATTGCCGGCGTCCCAGGGCCAGGGATCGTCCAGCCAGGTGTAGCCGCCTGCCAGGTTCACGGCGGTCTGCTGCAGGGGGCCGTAGGTGGCCTCATAGCGCTGGCGGCCTTCCTTCGCCAGGGTGACATAGTTGGTGTAGAGCTGCAGGGCCTCCGTATCGTCGCTGTGGGTATCCAGGTACAGGCCCAGCTCATTGATGGCGAAATCCAGGGCCATGAGCTCACACAGCGCCGTGTTGCTGCAGTTCATGCGGGCCTGGGTCTCCTTAAAAAAGGGCATGCGCAGGCCGGGGAACAGGGTCCCGGCGGCCAGGGCCTCATTCTGATTATAACGGTCTGGGTTAGCGCCCTGCATCGCCACATAGGGGAACACCAGGCTGGCGCAGGCGCCGGGCAGGGTCCCCTCTGCCGCGCTGCAGGCGGCGGTATTCTTGTTGACCAAGGGTAGATGCCTCCTTCAGGGAAGATAGAGGCGGGGCTCCGCCTCCAGACTATCCTATGCGCCGGAAGGGGAGGGGGGAACCGGAGGCATGAACCGGGCGGGCGCCGCATAGAGTGGACACAGGGGGTGTTCGCTGTGTTCCTTACGTTTAAGAAATGGACCGCCATCTATGTGTTATGCCTGCTGGGCCTGTTTGCCGGCTTCGCCGCCATCCTCTGGCACGGCAGCGCCGTCAACGCGTCGAAGAATATCGTCCTCTCCAGCGGTGGGACGGTGCTGATCGTGGATCCCGGCCACGGCGGCGAGGACGGCGGGGCGGTCTCCCAGGACGGCACGCCTGAGTCGGGCATCAATCTGGCCATCGCCCTGCGGATGAAGGCCCTGGCGGAGTTCCTGGGTCGGGAGATGGTCCTCACCCGGGAGACGGACATCTCCCTCCACGGTGAAGACGCCCGCACCCTGGCGGAGAAGAAGCGGCAGGATCTTCAGAACCGGGCCGCGCTCTGCGCGGGGATCGAAAACGGCGTGCTCGTCAGCATCCATCAGAACAGCCTGCCGGAATTTCCCGATACCAGCGGCGCCCAGGTGTTCTATAACGGAGAAGGGGACAGCGAGGCCCTGGCCCAGGGTCTCCAGGACGCCCTCAACCAGTCGGTGAACCTGCGGGCAAAAACCTGCCGGCCTATGGGGGACGGCGTATACCTGCTGGAGCACGCGGGCTGCCCGGCGGTACTGGTGGAGTGCGGCTTCCTCTCCAACCCGGAGGAGACGACGCGGCTCAAGGACCCGGTCTACCAGACCAGGCTGGCCTTCGTGGTGCTGGCGGCGGCCATGGAGCATATCGACAGCCAGGCGGGATAAGTCACAGGCGGAATGGAAAAAGGCTCTGGTCAAGGGCGGCGTCCTATATTATAATAGCAGGGAATACAGACGAGGCTCCGGACGGGCGCGGCCTGTCCGGAGCGGAAAAGGAAACGGAGCGTAGTGACCATGGCAGGAAAGACGAAAACGGTATTTTTCTGTACCGCCTGTGGGAACGAGACGCCGAAATGGGCGGGCCGGTGCCCGTCCTGCGGCGCGTGGAACACCATCGTGGAGCAGGAGAGCGCCCCCAAAGCCCGGGCTGCCGGCCGCCCATCGGCAAGAAGTGCTGTAAAGGCCATACACATTACAGATATAGAAGAGAGCAGGGAGATCCGGTTTTCCACCGGCATGGGGGAGCTGGACCGGGTTTTGGGCGGCGGCGCGGTGAAGGGCTCGCTGGTGCTGGTGGGCGGCGCCCCCGGCATCGGGAAATCCACCCTGATGCTCCAGATCTCCAAGAGCCTGTGCCAGGGCTTCCGGGTACTGTATGTCTCCGGGGAGGAATCCGTCAGCCAGTTGAAGCTGCGGGCCCAGCGGCTGTCCGCCCTGAGCGGGGCGCTGCTGGTGCTTTCGGAGACCAGCCTTCCCGATGTACTGGACTCCGTGGAGCAGGAAGCGCCGGAGGTGCTGATCATCGACTCCATCCAGACCCTCTACGACCCGGAGCTGGACAGTACGCCCGGCAGCGTGGCCCAGGTGAAGGGCTGCACCATGGCGCTGATGCAGCTGGCCAAGAGCCGGGACCTTACGGTGTTCGTCATCGGCCATGTGAACAAGGAGGGCTCCATTGCGGGCCCCAAGGTGCTGGAGCATATGGTGGACTGCGTGCTCTACTTCGAGGGGGATCAGCACATGACCTACCGGATCCTCCGGGCCGCCAAGAACCGCTTCGGCGCCACCAATGAGATCGGTGTCTTTGAGATGCAGGCCCAGGGCCTGACGGAGGTGGAAAACCCCTCCCAGATGCTCCTCTCCGGACGGCCGGAGGGGGCTCCGGGGACCTGCGTGACCTGTGTGATGGAGGGGGCCCGTCCGGTGCTGGCGGAGATCCAGGCCCTGCTGGCCCCGGCGGCCTACGGCGGCGGCGCCCGGCGCGCCTGCAACGGGTTTGACTACAACCGGGCGGCCATGCTGCTGGCGGTACTGGAGAAGCGGGGCGGGCTGAAGGTATCGGTCTGCGACGCGTACATGAACATCATCGGGGGGCTGACCCTGGACGAGCCGGCAGCGGACCTGGCGGCGATCCTGGCCCTGGCCTCCAGCTACCTGGACAAGCCCGTGCCGGAAAACACCGCGGCCATCGGGGAAGTGGGGCTCACCGGTGAGCTGCGGACGGTGAACAACCTGGAGCAGCGGCTCAGCGAGGTCCGCCGCCTGGGCTTTTCTGCCTGCGTGATCCCCCGGCGGCGGGGAAAGCGGACTCCCGCGCCGGAGGGCCTGCGGGTGGTGGAGGTGTCCCACATCGGCGAGGCGATCCGGGAGGTCCTGGGGAAGCCCTGAGACCGGCATATATCCCCACTATGATAAAAATTTAACGATCTGTGGCGTACCGCTGTCAAGTGACTGCCAGCGACATAGCGGCAGCCATCGCCGCGCAGAAACCGCCGGGGGCCTGCGGAGGACTGCCGGCAGTTTCTGCGCGGCACCGGTGGGGGCGGCGGTTCAGAGCCGGGCCGGGAGAAGTGGGGCCAGCTCTGGGTGACTTTTGTTAAACAGCCTGCCTAAGCCGTTCCTGCACCCGCCGCATTGACAAGGAAATCTCGGAATGATAGACTGGTAGCAGGCGCGGGGGCCGCGCCATACCAAAAGGAGGAAACTGCATCAACGGCGGCTTGCGGCGGAACCGCCGCCGCAGGCTATGACAAACAGAGCGCGAAGGAATGCCGGTGAAGAGCCGGAACAGCGGATGGCGGTGCGCGGCGCAGGCTGTACGGGAGACAACGCAGCAGTGCCAGGAGCCGTGCCGCAGGACGATGGGAGCAGGCCAGTGACCTGGAGGGAGGAGCGCTTTGCGGCAGTGTAATAATTGAACAAAATAAAAATTTTGTTCAATTCAGGGGAGGGGCTGATCCGGTTTCAGCCGGTCGGGCCCCCATCAGGCTACTGCTGTGCCTTTCCCGGCGGCTATGTCCCACCCGCAGGACGGACGATGGATCTCGGCACGGTGTATCCGCCGCAGCTGTGTTTTCCGCGCCCCATGCCGACGATGCAGTACAGCAGCCATGACGGATTACCGGGATCAGGCGCCCAGGATCCTCTGTGATTTCCTGGCGTACCATGAGACGATCAAAGCCCACTCTCAAAAAACGGTGGATGAATACTTCCTGGACCTCCGGAATTTTTTCCGGTATCTCAAGCAGTCCCGGGACCGCTCGCTGCGGGACCTGCCCTGGGATGAGATCTCCATTATGGACGTGGACATTGCCTTTATCCGGGCCATCACCCTGACGGAGGTCTACGGCTATTTGACCTATCTCAGCCGGGACCGCGCCCAGCAGCCCAACAGCAGCCGTACCGGCTACGGGCTGTCGGCAGCCACCCGGGCCAGGAAGATCGCCACACTTCGTTCATTTTTTAACTATCTTACCACAAAGGTACATTTATTGGATGTTAACCCGATAAAAGACCTGGATTCACCAAAAATCAAGAAGGATCTCCCCCGATATCTGACCCTGGACGAGAGCCTGGCCCTGCTGGACAGCGTGGACGGCCCTCAGCGGGAGAGGGACTACTGCATCCTGACCCTCTTCCTCAACTGCGGCCTGCGGATCTCGGAGTTGATCGCCCTGGACCTCACGGACATCCAGGGCGACGCCCTGCGGGTCCTGGGCAAGGGCAACAAGGTGCGGATCGTTTACCTCAACGAGGCCTGCAAGGCGGCTCTGGCGGAGTATCTGGCGGTCCGCCGGCCTGTCAGCGGCCGGGATCGGGACGCCCTGTTCCTCTCTACCCGGAACCAGCGCATCAGCCGCTCCAGCGTCCATGCCCTGGTGAAAAAGCACCTGATGCAGGCGGGGCTCAACAGCGGCGACTACTCCGCCCACAAGCTGCGCCACACCGCCGCCACGCTGATGCTGCAAAACGGTGTGGATGTAAAAGCGGTCCAGGAGGTGCTGGGCCACGAGCACCTCAATACCACGGAGATCTATACCCATATCGACAACGAGGCCCTGCGGGTGGCTGCCAGGGCCAATCCCCTGGGCCGGGTCAAGCGGAGCGGGAAAAAAGCAAAGCCCTCCGGTCAAAACGAGGACTGACCCCCCTCTCCCCTCTCCCCTCTCCGTATCGTTCATACGTAAAGCGGCCCCTGCATCTGCCGGATGCAGGGGCCGCCTCTATTGGTTGAGGTTGATGTTTCCGTCATTTCAGATTGACCCGCAGGGTATTGAGCACGCAGATCATGCAGACGCCCACGTCAGCGAACACCGCGGCCCACAGCTCCACCATCCCCAGGACGGACAGCAGCATGACGGCGGCCTTGAGGGCGATGGAGAACACGATGTTCTCGGTGGCGATGCGGCGGGTCCGGCGGGCGATCCGGATACCGGCGGGGATCTTGCTGGGCTCATCACCCATGATGATGACGTCCGCCGTCTCGATGGCGGCGTCGGCGCCCAGGCCGCCCATGGCCACGCCGATATCCGCCGCCGCCAGGACGGGGGTGTCGTTGATACCGTCTCCGGCGTAGATCAGCCTGCCCTTGGGGCTCAGATGGCCCCGCAGCCGCTCCAGCTCATGGAGCTTATCGCCGGGCAGGAGCTGGCCCACGGCGGTATCCAATCCCAGTTCCCGGCCGATCTCCTGGGCAGCCTGGAGGCTGTCGCCGGAGAGCATAGCTGTCTCCCGGATGCCCATGGCCTTCAGGTCGCTGATGGCTTTCTTGGCGTCGCTCTTGGGGGCGTCCCGCAGGAGCACCGCCCCCTGGTAGACGCCGTCGGCCGCCACATAGACCGCTGTGGCCGCCCCGGTGTCCAGGGCCGGCACCTGGATGCCGCTCTCCTGCAGGAAGTCCCGTTTCCCCGCCAGGATATGGCGGCCGTTGGCGGTGACGGTCACGCCGTGGCCGGGCCGCTCCTGGTAGTCTTCGATGGCCGCGGAAGCGATATCGCCGCTATGGGCCGCCAGGATGGATTGGGCCAGGGGGTGGGTGGAACGGGATTCCGCCAGGGCCGCCAGCTCCAGCAGCGCCTCCTGGGAGACGCCGGAGGCAGGCACACAGCGGGACACGGTGAAGTGGCCGGCGGTAAGGGTACCGGTCTTGTCAAACGCTACGATCTCCGCCCGGGCCAGGGTATCCAGGTGGTTGCCGCCCTTGACCAGGACGCCCTCCCGGGAGGCCCGGCCGATACCGGCAAAGAAGCTCAGCGGCACAGAGATCACCAGGGAGCAGGGACAGGAGATGGCCAGGAAGCACAGGGCGCTGTATATGGCGTTCTCCCAGGTCATCAGCCCCGCAAGAGGCGGGAGCACCGCCAGGACCGCTGCGGCGATCACGACGATGGGGGTATAGACCCGGGCAAACCGGGTGATGAATTTCTCGCTGGGGGCCTTTTTCTCCGCGGCGTGCTCCACCATCTCCAGGATCTTGCTGGCGGTGGATTCGCCGAAGGACTTGGCTACCTGCAATTCCAGGGCGCCGCTGAGGTTGATGCAGCCGGCCATGACATTCTGGCCCGCCGCCACCTCCCGGGGCAGGGACTCGCCGGTGAGAGCGGAGGTGTCCAGCTGGGAGACGCCGTCCCGGATCACACCGTCCAGGGGGATCTTCTCGCCAGGCCGCACCAGGATGATGGAGCCCACCTCCACTGTCCGGGCATCCACCTCGGTGATCTGGCCGTCCCGCACCAGGTTGGCCCGGTCAGGCCGCACATCCAGCAGGGCGGAAATGGACTTCCGGGAGGAGGCCACCGCCTTGTCCTGAAGGTATTCGCCCAGCCGGTAGAGAAGGAACACCAGTACGCCTTCCGGGATCTCGCCGATGCATACCGCACCGATGCCGGCGATGGTCATGAGGAAGCTCTCCCCAAAGACCTGGCCACGGAGGATATTCTTGACCGCGGCCACCAGCACGTCGAAGGCGACGATCAGAAAGGCGCCCAACAGGACGACATCGGATACCGTGCCATGGAGCAGCAGCTTGCCTGCCACCAGCAGCACCGCGCCCGTCGCCAGGATCACCAGCTCCTTCCGGGAGTGCTCCGCCCCGTGGTCGTGGCCGCAGCCGCAGCAGCCATGGTCATGTCCACAGCAGTCATCGTGGCCGCCATGGTCATGATGATGGCTGTGATCGTGCCCGCAGCAGTCGTCGAGGCAGGCGTGGTCATGATGATGGCTGTGGTCGTGCCCGCAGCAGTCGTCGAGGCAGGCGTGGTCATGATGATGGCTGTGGTCGTGCCCGCAGCAGCAATCCTCGGTACAGGTGGTGCTGCCGGGGGCGTGAGACATAGTTTTCTCCATCAATTATCCCTCCAATTCTTCCATGACATGGTCGAAGGCCATGGCAAAGATTTGTCCGATATGGCTGTCGTCCAGAGAGTAGTAGACTACCCTCCCCTGCTTTCGGCTCTTGACAATCCGGGACACCTTCAGCAGCCGCAGCTGGTGGCTGATGGCGCTCTGGGTCATATTGAGCAGGGCGGACAGATCACACACGCACATTTCTTCGATATTCAGCGCGCAGATGATCCGGGCCCTGGTAGAGTCGCCAAATACCTTAAACAGTTCGGAAACCTCATAGATTGGCTCCTCATCCGGCATTTTTTCCCGGACCCTTGCCAGGACGTCCTCATGGATCACGGAAATCTCACAGGTTTCTAATGGGCTCTTTTCCGTTGGGCCTGACATATTTCCCCTCCCCCCCTGGAAATCATCTGAATATATGAGCACTTGTTCATGTTTTCATATTATATACAGAAAGCTCCCTTTGTCAATAGGGGTCAGGAGATTTTCCCGATTTTATTTAGACCAGGAAGGCAGGTCCGGCGCGTCCGGAGGCTTCAGCGCGGCATGAAAGGAGCGCGTTTCGATCTTCCGAAAAGGGGCAGGGTCCACTCCCCTTTTCCGGGACAATGACAGTAGGATGAAAAAACCGGCTGCCTGTTTCCAGACAGCCGGTTTTGCCGTATATAGGGAAGAAAAGGGCGATCAGAAGGCCTTGCCGTCGCAGCCCAGGACGTAGACCAGCTTGTGCTTGACCAGCTCCTTGATGGCGGCGCGGGCGGGCTTGAGGTACTCGCGGGGATCGAACTTGTCGGGATGCTCGTTGAAGAACTTGCGGATGGTGCCGGTCATGGCCAGGCGCAGATCGGAGTCGATGTTAATCTTGCACACAGCGCCGCGGGCGGCCTGACGCAGCTGCTCCTCGGGGATGCCGACGGCGTCGGGCATCTTGCCGCCGTTCTCGTTGACCATCTTCACAAACTCCTGGGGCACGGAGGAGGAGCCGTGGAGCACGATGGGGAAGCCGGGCAGGCGCTTGACGACTTCATCCAGAATGTCGAAACGCAGGGGAGGGGGAACCAGCTCGCCCTTCTCGTTGCGGGTGCACTGAGCGGCGGTGAACTTGTAGGCGCCGTGGCTGGTGCCGATGGCGATGGCCAGGGAGTCGCAGCCGGTCTTGGACACGAACTCCTCCACCTCCTCGGGGCGGGTGTAATGGGAGGCCTCGGCGGAGACGTTGACCTCATCCTCCACGCCGGCCAGAGCGCCCAACTCAGCCTCGACCACCACGCCGCGGTCGTGGGCGTACTCCACCACCTTCTTGGTGATCTCGATATTCTCAGCGAAGGGCTTGGAGGAGGCGTCGATCATCACGGAGGTGAAGCCGCCGTCGATGCAGCTCTTGCAGGTCTCGAAGCTGTCGCCGTGATCCAGGTGCAGGCAGATGGGCAGGCCGGTCTCGATGATGGCAGCCTCCACCAGCTTCACCAGGTAGGTGTGGTTGGCGTAGGCCCGGGCGCCCTTGGAGACCTGGAGGATCAGCGGGGCGCTGACTTCCTTGGCAGCCTCGGTGATACCCTGGACGATCTCCATGTTGTTGACGTTGAAGGCGCCGATGGCATAGCCGCCGTCATAGGCCTTCTTGAACATTTCTTTCGTAGTTACAAGGGGCATTGGAAAGTCCTCCTATATCTGAAAGTATACTTTTATTTTACCACGATTTCCCCGGATTGCAACGGCTATCTGCTGGAAAACTAGTACAGATAGAGACCTTTTCTCCTGATTAAAATATGTGATTTGTTACAATATACACCACAAACCGGCAGATATCCGCAACTTCCGTGCAAAAGTGCTGTTTACATTCCGGGGGTGAAATGATAAAATATTGACAAATCATGAGTATGGAGGTATCTTCCCATGAATGTTCTCAAAGGCGCCTGCATCATCGGCCAGTCCGGCGGCCCCACTTCTGTTATCAACGCCAGCGCATATGGTGTGATCCGCACCGCTCTGGACAGCGATGTCATCACCAACGTCTACGGTGCTGAGCACGGCATCAAGGGCGTGCTCGGCGACCGCCTGATCGATATGTCCAAGGAGGACGCGGAGGAGTTGGAGCTGCTGCTCTACACCCCCTCTTCCGCTCTGGGTTCCTGCCGCTACAAGATGGCGGATCCCGATGTGGACGACACCGATTACAAGCGGATCCTGGAGATCTTCAAGAAGTACGACGTGCGTTATTTCTTCTATAACGGCGGCAATGACTCCATGGATACCTGCAACAAGATCAGCAAGTATATGCAGAAGGTGGGCTATGAGTGCCGCGTGATGGGCGTGCCCAAGACCATTGACAACGACCTTTTCGGCACCGACCACTGCCCCGGCTATGCCTCCGCTGCCAAGTATATCGCCACCTCCTGCATGGAGGTCTATCACGACGCCCGGGTCTATGACACCGGAATGGTCTGCATCATCGAGATCATGGGCCGCCACGCCGGCTGGCTCACCGCTGCCGCCGGCCTCGCCACCGCCTTCGGCGCCGGCCCCGACCTCATTTACATGCCTGAGACGGACTTTGACATGGAGCAGTTCATGGCCGACGTGAAGCGGGTTTACGAGGAGAAGGGCAACTGCATGGTGGCCGTGTCCGAGGGCATCCACTACGCCGACGGCTCCTTCGTCTCCGAGGCCAAGACCTCCGCCACCGACGGCTTCGGCCATGCCCAGCTGGGCGGCCTGGCGGCCCTGCTGGCCAACGCCGTGAAGGAGAAGCTGAACGTGAAGGTCCGCGGCATCGAGCTGAGCCTCCTCCAGCGCTGCGGCGCCCACCTGGCCTCCCAGACCGACATCGACGAGTCCTTCATGTCCGGTAAGGCCGCCGTGGAGAACGCCGTGGCCGGCCTCACCGACAAGATGGTGGGCTTCGAGCGCAGCTATGAGAACGGCAAGTATGTCTGCCGCACCAAGCTCTTCAACCTCACCGACGTGGCCAACACCGAGAAGAAGTTCCCCCGGGAGTGGATCAACGCCCAGGGCAACGGCATCGAGAAGCCCTTCATCGACTATGCCCTGCCTCTCATCCAGGGCGAGACCAAGATGAAGAAGGTGGACGGCCTGCCCCGCTTCGCCAAGCTCAAGAAGGTCATCGCCAAGTAAGCGAGGCTGCTCTCTCCTTTTCTTTTGAAAAAGAAAAGGAGCAAAAGAAAACTTTTTGGCAAAACTTTGTTTTGCCTGTTGCTGACAAAACAGGTACCCGGGCTGCTTTCGCAGCCCGGGTACTTTTTCTATATCTCAGGAGAGCAGCGCGGCGTAGGGAGCATCCAGCACGGAGGCGATGTCCGAGAGGGTCGGCTCGTGGTACATATAATATTCTTCCATGTGGGACTTCATGCCCAGGAGGAAGGCCTCCGCCTCCTCCCCGCTCCGCCGGTCCAAAGCGTCGTTAAGATCCGCCAGCTCTGCCAGGGATTTATCCGTCAGGTAGTAGAAGAGCCGGTAGTCGTGGGTGAAGCCGCTGGAGAGGAACCAGGCGTCCACCAAGTCGGAAACCGTGGCGGAAGACAGGTCAAAGGGCAGCTCCGCGGCATAGCCGCCGGTCCCTCTGTCCCGGACCCGCCAGAGATCCGCCTCCTGGTCCAGGACTACATAGGTCTCCATCCCCCAGGAGTAGTAGTCCTCAAAATCAGGTTCCTCCGTCAGGCCGGCACCTGCCTGCCAGTGGAAGGCCTGCTCAGACATGGGGTCGGTGATGCCCACATAGATGCCCATGCCGAAGCAGAAGTTGGGATTTTCCCCGTACCAGGCGTCAAACACCCGCTGGGGATTTTCCTGGATCTGGACGCCGTTGGGCTTCCACACCAGGAAGTCGGGCAGCTCCCGGTAGCCCTGGGCGATCTGCTCCGTCAGCTGGGCGGCCACTTCCTCCAGGTCTGTTATGGAGCCGCTGACCACGGCGTTGTCCCAAACGGCCTGGCCGGCGGCGTCCTCGGCGATGATCAGAAGATGCCGGAAGATGGCGCTGCGCTGTTCTTCGGAGGATTCACCGCCGTCAGAGGAACCGGCCCGCAGATATCGGACCCCGCTGCCTGTCTCCAGCCGCACCACGCCGCCGCCGGACCGGGCGGAGAGGGACACGCCGCTCTGCGCGTTGTCCAGGGTCAGGAGATACCCCTGCTGGCTCTCCCAGTCTGCCTCCTCCGCCTGGCTCCAGGTGAAGCTCACCGGCAGATAGCCGCCTACGAATTCCACGTTGTAGGCGTTCCCCTGGTGGATCGGGTACGACCACTGCCGGCCGTCCTCCGCTTCTACGGTGGCGGTAAAAGGCAGCGTGGAGAGGTGCCCGTAGGCAACACTCACCTGCTCCCCCAGCTGGCCGGCAGTCTGCATATATTGGCCGTAGCGGGACAGATTCTCTTCGGTGGATCCCTCCGGGTCATAGCCATCCCAATTGGTCAGCCACCCCAGGTCATCCCGCCGCGCTTCATCCGGGCCAAGACTGGCGGCAGACCGGTTCCCGGCGGTATTCATCAGCTGGACGCTGTGGGAGAGATAGCTGTCCAGTTTCTCCAGGAAGGACAGGAACGCCTCCTGGTCAATGCTTTCACCGCCAGGGGTGATAGATACGTCCGCCTGCCCGCTGTCCGCCGTCAGCGTCTCGCCTGCTTCAAGCCAGAACAGCTCGTACCAGTAATGGCACCGTGCCTGATCCATGGTGCCGGTATAGCGCAGCAGGAAATCCTCGTCCTCCAGGGTGCAGAGGAACAGGGCGTCCCATCCCGTGTAGCTGGCGGCTGCTTCCTCAGACCAGATTTGTTCCCCCGCGGCCCCATCGGTCACTGTCAGACGCCACAGGTCCGCCTCCTTCGTGTAAGTGACGGCAATAGAGTCCGGCGTGCCGTCGTGGGTCACGTCAGCTGTGATGGTCTGGGGTACGGTTGCAGAGGTGACTTTTTCCGTCTCCCAGGTGTCTCCCAAGTCACTGGAGCGCATGAGCCAGCCGGATTCGGCGCCCAGGGAGTCGCTGACGGCCATCAGGACGGCGTCGCCGTCCCGCAGGATCGCTTCCACTTCGTAGGCGCCCTCAGGCAGAGGGAGCTCGGTCCATGTCTCGCCGCCGTCGGCGGTAAAGTGGACCGGGGCCCCGTCAAAGCGGCGCTCCGCCAGGATGGCCCGCTCCGGGGACAGGAAGCCCACCGCGGAAAGATGCCAGGCGGTATCCGGCGGCGTGACCTCTGTCCAGGTCGCTCCCCCGTCGCCTGTGCGGTAGACATAGGTGTCCGCCGCCGCCGCGCCCCGGCCGTAGGTGGCGGTGAGCCACCCGTCTGCGGCGGAGACCAGGGCGGCGCGGTATTCGTCCGCGCCGGACAGGGCCGTGAACTCGTTTCGGCCCGCCAGATCCTGCTCCGCCCACTCCGCGGGGGGCGCGATGGCCTCTCCCAGCTGGGTCCACTCGGTCTCTCCCCCATCCCGGCGGTAGGGGATGCCGTCCTGATCCACCATCAGCTCCGCGGTCTGCCAGCTCTCGTCCACCGGCTGGCCGAAGGCGCAGCCCGCTGCCGCCAAGGCCGCCAGGATCACCAGTACCGATACGCTGACCAGGATCCTGGGCCGCCGGGCGATCCAGCGGATGCGCTCCTGGAGGCCCCGCTTTCCGCTGGTCATGGTGGTGGAGCAGGAGAGAAGGTCCCGGGGACCGGGCTTTACCGTTACCAGGGAGAGCAGCGTCTCCCCGTAGGCCCGGCGCTCCCCGTCTCCCAGCTTTTCCAGGGTGGCCGCGTCGCAGCACAGCTCCCCGTCCCGGCGGCTGAGGACCGCCGCCAGCCACACCAGGGGGTTCCACCAGTGGAGGGCCAGGGCCAGGCACCGCAGCAGGCTCCAGAGGTGGTCACCATGCCGGAAGTGGGTCTCCTCATGGGCCAGGATGTGACCCAGGGCGGTCTGATCCGCCGCCGCCTCCGGCGTGAGATAGATGGCCGGTCGGAACAGGCCGAAAAGGCAGGGCGAGGGCAGGCCCTCCGCCGTATAGACCGGCAGGGGGCTCCCGGTATCCTCCAGAGGCCGCCGCTGTTTTTTCAGCCGCCGGGCGAAAACCAGATTGCTGCCCAACAGCACCAGGACCATCACACCGGAACCTGCCCCCCAGCAAAGAAGCAGTACGCGGCCGGGAGCGATGGACGCCTGGGCAGAGGGAGCGCTGTCCGGCACGGGGATCACGGGTGTCATACCGTTCCCGTCAGAAGCGGCGCCTCCGGTACCGGCGCTCCCCCCGCTTTCGCCGCTGACAGCGGCGGCGTCATCCCCCGCGTAGACGCTCCCGCCGGCGGCGGGGGCCGGCGGTTGGATCTGTCCGCCGGACGCCTGGAAGGCGTTTCGCTCCTCCGGCAGTATGGCGGACACCGTCACGGGCGAGACGTAGAGCTGCACCGGTACCAGCAGGCGCACCAGCACCACCAGCCACAGGGCGTACCGCTGCCAGGGGGCGATGGGCAGCCGCCGGAGCAGCAGCACCAGCAGGATCAGCAGGCTGGACGCAACGATCCACTCAAGCATCCTCCTCCCCTCCCTTCCCTTCTTCCGCCTGGGCCAGGATGGCCCGCAGCTGCCGTAGGTCCTCCTCGGTGAGCTCCTGCCGCTGGGCCATGGCGCTCATCATCAGCCCCACGCTGCCCCGGTACACCCGGTCCAGAAAGCTCCGGGTCTCCGACACCACGGCGGCCTCCCGCTCCACAGCGGGGAAGTACCGCTTCCCCTTCCCTGCCGCCTCCTGGCGGACAAGGCCCTTCTCCTCCATCCGCCGCAGGGTGGTGATGGTGGTGCTCTTCGCCCAGCCCACCCTGTCTCCCAGCGCGGCCACCAGCTCCATCACCGTCTGAGGGCTCTTTTCCCACAGGCAGTCCAGAATGTTCCATTCGCTGGCCGTCAGGCGCACCGCAGCCATAGGTCATCCTCCCTTTCCGAACCTTAGGTTTACTTTGTAAACCCAGTATAGCAGCGGCTGGTCTACAATGTCAACCTCAAAACAGCTACAAGCAGTTACAAAGCGATGACAAAAGCCCCCGCCCCGGCTTTCGCCGGAGCGGGGGCTTGGCTGACAGAGGGATGCCTCCCGGCCGTCAGGCCAGGAACTGCTCCAGGGGCCGCTTTTCCTCCAGGGCGGCCATGACCTGGGCCATGGCGGACACGTCGCCCACCAGGTTCACGCCGCAGAACCTGCCATTGAGGAAATAGTACCGGGCCAGATGTCCCTTGGCGTCATCCCGCAGCTCCAGGGTGCGGTAGGCCTGCCCCGGCTTCTTTCCGGGATCGCCCAGGGAGAACACCTCGGTGCCCATGCCGTGGAAGGACAGTACCGGCTCGATGGGCGCGTAGTCCGCCAGGTCGCCGGCAGCCCGGGCGCCGGCCACCTTGCCCTGGGCCTGGGCCTCCGGCCAGAGGGCGTAGTTCACACCCTTAAACTGGGCGCAGTCGCCGCAGGCGAATACGCCGGGTACGCTGGTCTCCATGGCCTTGTCCACCACGATGGCCCGGTCCACGGCCAGCCCCGCCGCCTTGGCAAGGGCCACGTTGGCCCGGACGCCGCAGGATACGATCACCAGCTGGGCGGGGATCACCTCCCCACTGCCCAGCTTCACGCCGCTGGTCGCCCCATCGCCCTCGATGGCGTCAATCTTCACGCCCAGCTCCACCCGGACGCCGGACTGGGCGCACTTCTCCAGCAGCAGCGCCGCCGCCGCGTCGTCCAGCTGCCGGCCCATCAGGGCGGGGGCCAGCTCCAGCACCGTCACCTCGCTGCCGCTCTTTCTAAGCTCCCAGGCGGCCTCCAGGCCCAGCACGCCGCCGCCGATGACCACCGCCTGGCGGACAGCGCCCATGGCCTGGACCTTCTCCACGTCGGCGATCCGCCGGATGGCCACCACGCCCGCTTTTTCCCGGCCCTCGATGGGCGGGATGAAGCTCTCGCTGCCCAGGGCCAGGATCAGCTTGGTGTAGCGTACCTGCTCTCCCCCGTCCAGGGTGACGGTGTGGGCGGCGGTGTCGATGGCCTGGGCCGTCCGGCCCAGCATCTGGGTGATGGACCGGGCCTCATACCACCCGGCGGGATGGAGGGCCATCTGCTCCTCGGTAAGGCCGGAGAGCATGGCCTTGGTGAGCATGGGCCGCTGGTAGGCGGGACCCTCGTTGGAGATCAGGATGATCTTGCCGGTGGCATCCCGATCCCGGATGGCCTCCGCCGCACTGACGCCGGCGCAGCCGTTGCCCAGGATCACATAGGTGTTCCCGGAATCCTTGCGGAAGGAGGTCTCCTCCACCTCCACCTCCACGAACTTGTCCCGGCCCACGCCGCAGACCGGGCAGGTGTCCAGGGAGGCGTCGAAGATCTCGCCGCAGACCAGGCACTTCACCAGCTTCCGGGGGCCCCGGCCGGCGGGCTTCTCTTCCTTCTTCACCGGGTCGTAGTAGTCAGGGCCTACGCCGCAGACCGGGCAGGCCGGCTTGTCGCCGCTGAACACCGCGCCGCAGATCCGGCAGCGGACCAGCTCCGGCTCCTTGGGGGCGGCGGCGGGCGCCTCGGTGACGGGGTGGAAATGCTCCGGGCCCACCTTGCAGACGGGGCAGACCTCCTCCCCCTCGTCAAATACCGCGCCGCAGACGTCGCAGCGCACCTTGGCCTTGGGGGCCCGCTGGACGGGCCGCAGGTCCGCCAGCAGCAGCCGGCCGAACTCCGCGCCGTAGGCCCTGGCGTCCGCCAGCTGGCTGTCGTTGGGCTTGAAGCGGACCCGGAAGCCCTCCACCGTCCGCAGCTTCAGCTGCTTGAGCCGCTCCATGATATGGGGCACGCCCTCGCCGCTCCAGCCGTAGCTGCCGAAGGCGCTGGCCAGCTTCCCGCCGTGGGTGGCGGCGAACATGCCGGTGGTGAGATCCCAGATGGGCTTGAGGGCCTCCCCCACGATGGTGGGGGTGCCCAGGAGGAAGCCGTCGGCGTAGAGGAGCTCCTCCCCTACCTTGGCGGCGTCGGCGGTGACCATGTCATAGGCCCGCACGTCGATCTCCCCGGCGGAGCGGATCCCTTCGGCGATGGCCTCCGCCAGCTGGCCGGTGTAGCCGTAGGCGCTGACGTAGGGGATGATGACCGTGGGCCGGGGATTGGGGTTGATGACCGTGGACCACTTCTCATAGGTCTCCAGCATCCAGGGGATATCACAGTCCAGCACCGGGCCGTGGCCGGGGCAGATCATCTCCAGGGCCAGAGGCTTCACCCGGCCCAGGGCATCCCGCATGAAGGACTTGTAGGGCCCGATGATGCAGTCGTAGTAGTACTTGGTGGCCCGGAGGTAGCCCTCGTGGTCCGTCACCTTGCTGGCCAGGATGCCGTCGCAGGCGTAGTGGGAGCCGAAGGAGTCACAGGTCACCAGGATCTTGTCCTCCCGGATGTAGGTGTACATGGTGTCCGGCCAGTGGAGGTTGGGCACCACCATGAACTCCAGGGTCTTTCCGTCCAGCTCCAGGGTCTGGCCATCCCGGACGGGGATGGAGTAGAAGTCCCGGTTGACGATCTCCTTGAGGAAGCTGATGGCGCAGCCGGTGGCT